>NZ_JBYIRL010000049.1:0-56779 GCF_057708125.1 Actinacidiphila sp. bgisy145 | reverse complement strand
GGCTGACCCCACCCCACCGGCCCGCGGCCCGACCGGGTTCCGGCCCGTGACCGGCCCGCCGTGATGACGGGCCGCCGCACGGCACCCGCACCTGTGCGGCCATGAAGGCGGTGTCTGCGTGGACCGGGCCGACCGGTCCACGCAGACACCGCTTCGAGCCCGCCGACCGGTCATCGCGCTTCGAGGCGCCACGCTCGTGGACACCCGCTCGGCCCGCACGGACGCCCCTGTCCTCCGCCGGCGGCCTGGACGTGATGGCTAAGCCACCGGCCACCGGCCAGACCAACCAGCAGTGGACACACACCGCGAGGAGACCGCAGTGATCAGCACAGTCACGCGCATGACCGCCGCCCTGGCAACCGTCGCCCTGATGGCGGCCGGGTTGCTGGCAGGCGGTGGCACGGCACACGCCGCTTCGGCGACCGCCGCCGCGTCCACCAGCCAGTTCCACGGAGTGAACTGGGCCGACCCGGACGACAACTTCATCACAGGCCCGAACGTCCCCGTCGGCCTGTCGACCTCGGACAGCTACGCGACCGCCTACACGAAGTCCACGGCCATCCTCACAGGCTTCCAGAACCTCGGGGCCAACACCGTCCGGATGGGGTTCAACGCGGCGACCACCTCCGGGACCTGGTGGAACACCTACACCGCCGCCCTGGACGCCGCCACCGCGCTGGGCATGAACGTCATCGTGGCCCCCTGGTTACAAGGCGGCAAGGTGAGCGACAGCGCGTCCTTCTACCAGATGTGGGACACGATGATCGACAAGTACGGCGGCCACGGCAACTTCTACTTCGACATCATGAACGAGCCCTACGGGTACGACGCCACGGATCTGACCGACTTCGAGGCCACCTGGCTCGCGCGCTACCCCGACCTCCCCCGCGGCCACGTGATCGTGCCCGGACTGTACTCCGACGGAAACCTGTGTGCCGTCGGCGCCGACTCACGCCTGTCCGGCACACTGCTGTCGATCCACATCTACGGCATGTTCGGCGACTCGCACACCACGGAGGCCGCATGGGTCAGCGACTTCACCGGCAACCTGTGCGGGAACGCCGACCGTGCCGTGCTGACCGAGTTCGGTGTCCCCATGAACACCGGCGTCAACTACAACGGACCCAAAGACGGCAACAACGACCTGTCGTACCTGTACGCCATCACGGACACGGTGCGCAGTATGGGCATCGGCTCCGTCCTGTGGACGGGTGTGAAGGGCGCGACCCAGAGCCAGGGCCCCGGGCCCTGTGAGAACGCCTCGTGCGCCATCACCACCCTGAGCGGCAGCGGCACCGACCTCTCGGTGGGCGTCACCAACCAGTCCGGCCTGGACCGCCTTCAGTGGGGGTGGGGCACGGGCGGCAACCCCGGCGGCGGCAATGGCGGCGGAGGCGGCGGCACCAGCGGGGTGCTGCGTGGCGCCGGTTCCGACCGCTGCCTCGACATTCCCAACGTCAGTACGGCCAACGGCGTGCAGACCGACATCTGGGACTGCAACGGCGGCACCAACCAGTCGTGGACGCTCAACTCGTCGCAGGAACTGGTCGCGTACGGCGACAAGTGTCTGGACGCCTCGGGCAAGGGCGGCACCGCCGGCACACCGGTGATCATCTACGACTGCAACGGCGGCACCAACCAGCAGTGGAGCCTCAACGCCGACGGCAGCGTGACCAACGTGCAGTCCGGCCTGTGCTTGGACGTGACCGGCGCCGCCACGGCCGATGGCGCGTTGGTGGAACTGTGGAACTGCAACGGCGGCAGCAACCAGAAGTGGTCCCGGTCGTAGCGCCCCGGTGACGCTCGGGGGCGGTCCCTACGGCGCCAGGATGTCCAGCTCGCGCAGCGCTCCGACGCAGATCTCCCGCATCAGGGACTCCGCGGCGACCGCGTCGCTCGCCCGGACGGCCTCGGCCACCCGCACGTGCAGGGTGACCGCCTCCGGATCGGGCGCGGTGAACATCACGTGGTGCTCGGTGCGTCCGGTGAGCACCTCGGCCACGACGTCCCCGAGCCGGGCGAACATCTCGTTGCCGGAGGCGTTCAGCACCACGCGGTGGAACGCGATGTCGTGCACCAGATAGGCGGCCAGGTCCGCAGCGCGCCCCGCCGCCGCCATCTCCGCGGCCAGCATGGTGAGTTCGCGGCACTGTTCGGGCGTGGCCGTGGCCGCGGCCAGTCCGGCGGCGACCGGTTCCACCGCCGTGCGCAGCGTGGTCAGCGACCGGAGCTGGCGGGGCCGGTCGGCGCCGGCCAGCCGCCAGCGGATGACGGCCGGGTCGAACACGTTCCACTCCTCGGTGCGGCGCACGGTGACGCCCACCCGGCGGCGCGACTCGACCAGGTGCATCGCCTCCAGCACCCGCACCGCCTCCCGCACCACCGTGCGCGAGACGCCGTAGCGGGACTCCAGTTCGTCGATCCGCAACACCGTGCCGGGCGGGTGCTCGCCCGAGGCGATGGCCGGGCCGAGTTCGGCCAGCACGCGGGAGTGCAGGCCGCCGCCCGCACTGCGCTCCCGCTGGTCGCGCGGGGAATCCTGCTGAGGCATGCGCCAAGCGTAGAGCCGACCGGGCGGCCGGTCCGCCGACCGGTCATCACAGTCGTATGACGTTTGCTTCACATCCTCTTGAATAAGTAGTACCTATGGGTGTTCAGTGGTCGCCACGCCGCCGGACGGGGCCCCTGACCACCACCCGGCGGTGTCCGCACCCGTCCGACACCACGGAACACCCCGCAGAAAGGGAGGAAGCATGACGGCCGCCGCCTCCGCGCCGCTCCCCGTGATCGTGGTCATGGGAGTCTCCGGCTCCGGCAAATCCACGGTCGGCGGCCTGCTGGCGCAGCGCCTCGGCGTGCCCTACGCCGAGGCCGACGATTTCCACCCGGCGGCCAACATCGCCAAGATGTCGGCCGGCCACCCGCTGAACGACGCCGACCGGGCTCCCTGGCTCGACGCGATCGCCGGATGGATCGCCGAACGCGGCGACCGCAGCGGCGTGGTGAGCTGCTCGGCACTGCGCCGCCGCTACCGTGACCGGCTGCGCGCCGACGCGCCCGGCCTGTTCTTCCTCCACCTGGACGGCCCGCCGGAGCTCATCGCCTCCCGGCTGGCCGCCCGGACGCAGCACTTCATGCCGTCGGGCCTGCTCGCCTCGCAACTGGAGGAACTGGAGCCGCTCGACGCCGACGAGGCGGGCGCGGTGGTGTCCATCACCGGCGGTCCGCAGGAGATCGCCGAACGGGCGCTCGCCGCACTGCCGCAGCGCCTGGACGCCGTCTGACCGCTGTCTGACCGCCGGAACCTCCTCGTTCCGCGCGGACCGCCCCCCACCCGTCGCCGCCCGCCCTCGCACGGTCCCGCACGGTCCCGCACCTTCCCCGGTGTGCGTGCCCGATGTCCCCCCCGCTGTCCCGTCCCCTTGGAGCCCCTCGTGTCCGCACTCAGCGTCGAGCTGCTGGCCGCCGCCACCCCGCCCCCGATCGCCGACGCGGGCCACACCCGCCTCGCCCTGGCCGCGCTGGCCGGCATCGCCGTCATCGTGCTGCTCATCACCCGCTGGAAGGTGCACGCCTTCCTGGCCCTCACCATCGGTTCGGGGGTGCTCGGCGCGGTGGCCGGCGCATCGCTGGCCGACACCGTCACCAGCTTCACCACCGGGCTGGGCTCGACGGTGGCGAGCGTCGGCACGCTGATCGCGCTCGGCGCCATCCTCGGCAAGCTGCTGGCGGACTCCGGGGGCGCGGACCAGATCGTCGACACCATCCTGGCCAGGACGAGCGAGAAGCGGCTGCCCTGGGCGATGGCGCTGATCGCCGGCCTCATCGGGCTGCCGCTGTTCTTCGAGGTCGGCATCGTGCTGCTGATCCCGGTGGTGCTCCTGGTGGCCCGGCGCAGTGGCCAGTCGCTGATCCGGATCGGCATACCCGCGCTGGCGGGCCTGTCCGTGATGCACGGCCTGGTGCCGCCGCACCCGGGTCCGCTGGCGGCGATCGACGCGATCCACGCGGACCTGGGCACCACGCTCGCGCTCGGCGTGCTGGTCGCCCTGCCCACCCTGGCGATCGCCGGCCCGCTGTTCGGCCGCGTCGCCTCCCGCTGGGTGGACGTCACCCCGCCGGACCGCATGACGCCGGCCCGGGCCTCCGACGAGCTGGAGCGCCGTCCGAGCTTCGCGGCGACGGTGTGCACGATGCTGCTGCCGGTCGTGCTGATGCTCTCCAAGGCGCTCGTCGACGTCATCGTGGACGACAAGAAGTCCTTGGTCTACCGGGTGTTCGACGTCATCGGCACCCCGCTGATCGCCCTGCTCGCGGCCGTCGTCGTGGCCATGTTCACGCTCGGCCGGGCGGCCGGCTTCAGCAAGGACCGCATCTCCGCGACCGTGGACTCCTCGCTGATGCCGATCGCCGGAATCCTGCTGATCGTCGGTGCCGGCGGCGGGTTCAAGCAGACCCTGATCGACTGCGGCGTCGGCAAGATGATCCTCGACTGGTCGGACGGCTGGCACATCTCCGCGCTGCTGCTCGGCTGGCTGATCGCGGTGCTGATCCGGGTGGCCACCGGCTCGGCGACGGTGGCGATCATCTCGGCGTCCGGCCTGGTCGCCCCGCTCGCCGCGAACATGTCGAGCACCCACACCGCGCTGCTGGTGCTCGCGGTCGGCGCCGGCTCGCTGTTCTTCTCGCACGTCAACGACGCGGGTTTCTGGCTGGTCAAGGAGTACTTCGGGATGGACATCCCGCAGACGCTGAAGACCTGGTCGGCGATGGAGACGGTGATCTCGGTGGTCGCCCTCGGTTTCGTGATGCTGCTGTCGCTCGTCGTGTGAGCCGCGGGGCGGGTGGCAGCCGGCAGACCACCGGCCGCCACCCGCCCCGTTCCGGTCGGCAAAGGGCGCCCACCAGCGCGGGCCGCCGCGCCGACCGCGGACGAGCCGACCCTGCCGCTCGCAGAACGGCCCTACGACCTCCGGCACGCCGGCATCGCCTTCTGGCGCGGGAGCACGACGACGACCGCACCGAGGAATCGATGCGGCGCCGGGCAGCCCCGGCTCCGGGTCGTCCGCCCCAGCCGATGCCGTCTCGGCAGGGTGCCGCACCCCTTGCGGGTGATGGCTTGTCGACCTACCGTCGTTCTGCGCATGACAACGATGTCTTCGAGTGGCAACGCGGTGAGGACGCTATGCATTCCACGCGATACGCAACAAGCCGGAACAGGCCGACGGCACGACGCACCACGGGTCGACTGCGGGCGGCGGCACTGTGCGTCGCCCTCGCTCTGGCCGGGTCCGCCGGGACGGCGGTGAGCGCGCACGCCGCCCCCCAGTCCGTGGCGGCCTCCGACGCGGTGCCCGGAGCGGGGAGCGATCTGACCAAGCTGGTCAATCCGTTCATCGGGACGGAGAACGAGGGACTGGACTTCCCGGCCGCGGGCGCGCCGTTCGGCCTGGTGCAGGAGAGCCCGCTGGTGAAGACGGCCGGCGGCACCGGATGTGACACCGAGTCCGCCGGCACCGTCACCGGGTTCAGCCAGACCACCATCAACGGCTGCCGGTTCAACTACCTGCCGATGATGCCCACCACCGGCGAGGTGAGCACGACCGATCCGGCGCAGTACGCCTCGACGTTCAGCCACACCGACGAGACGACGGCCCCCGACTACTACGGGACGAAGCTCGACAAGTACGGCGTGGCCGTCGGGCTGACGGCGACCGCGCGGACCGGGTGGCAGCAGTACACGTTCCCGCGGACGAGCCAGGCGAACGTGATGTTCAACGCCGGCTCCGGAGTGAGCGAGTCCGAGATCCACGTCGTCGGCGACCGCACGGTCGAGGGGTGGGTCGAGGACTCCAAGAAGACCTACTTCGTCGCCCAGCTGAGCCGGCCGTTCACGTCGTACGGCACCTGGAAGGGCACCGACCGCAGCACGGGATCGCGTGACTCGGCCGCGAAGGGCGCCAACGGGGCGTGGGTCACGTTCGACACGACGAAGAACGACGCTCCGGTGGTCGCGAAGGTGGGCCTGTCCTTCACCGGGCTCGCCGGCGCCCGGAAGAACCTCTCGACGGAGACCGGGAAGCTCGGATTCGACTTCGAGGCGGCCCACAAGGCGCTGAACAAGCAGTGGAACACGATGCTGCACAGGGCCGCGATCGGCGGCGGCTCGCACGACCAGCAGGTCGCGTACTACACGGCGCTCTACCACTCCATGCTCGATCCGAACCTCATCGGTGACGTCGACGGGCGCTATGTCGGAGCCGACAAGAAGCTGCACACCGCGAACGGCTACGCCCCCTACAGCAACTTCTCGCTGTGGGACACGTTCCGGACGCAGAACCAGCTTCTGGAGACGCTGGTCCCTAAGGTCGCGCACGACATCGACATGTCGATCCTGGCGGTCGCGCGGGAGGGCGGCGGGCTGCCGCGCTGGTACCTGGAGGACCAGGAGGGCAACATCATGACCGGCGACCCGGTCACGCCGTTCCTGGTCGAGGGCTGGTCGAAGGGGCTGCTCACCGGGGCGGACGCGCAGGAGGCGTACCGGTACCTGCGGGCGAACGCGACCGAGGTACCGGCCGCCGACGTCCGGGAGAACGGGCGCGCCGGGGTGGCGTACTACGCGGACCGCGGATACATCCCCTACGGCCTCAACATCAAGCCGAACGCCGACTGCGCCCCGGGCACGAGCGGCAACTGCTGCCCGACCAAGTCCAACGACAACGACTGCTACTACGGCACGTCGGCCACGCTGGAGTACGCGGCGGCCGACGCCTCACTGGCGCTGATGGCGAAGGGCCTCGGCCACCCGGCCGACGCCGCGATGTTCGCCGAGCGCGGCCAGTCCTACAAGAACGTCTTCGACACGCAGACCAGCCAGTTCCGGCCGCGCACCGCCACCGACGGCACCTGGCTGGCCCCGTACGACCCGGTGACGAGCGACCACGCTTTCCACGAGCAGAACGCGACCCAGTACCAGTGGCTGGTGCCGCAGGACCCGGCGGGGCTCGTCGGCATGCTGGGCGGCAAGGCCGCGACGACCAGCCGGCTGAACGACTTCTTCGCGTACGACGACCTCCTCTCCGACCCGTCGGGGACCGCGCACACGGAGTGGGTCAGCGACCCGTACGACTACTACGACTCCACGAAGTACAACCCCAACAACGAGCCGAACCTCATCGCGCCGTACCTGTACGCGTGGACCGGGCAGCCCGGCAACACCGCGACCGTGGTCAAGGCGCAGGAGACCCTGTTCACCAACACCCCCGGCGGCATCCCGGGCAACGACGACATGGGGGAGATGTCCTCCTGGTACGTGATGTCGTCGCTGGGCCTCTACCCGACGACCAGTGGCGGCAACTTCGACGTCCTCACCACCCCGCAGTTCCCGAACGCCCAGGTGACGATCGGCGCCTACGGGAGGCAGCAGGGCGGCACCCTGACGATCTCGGCGCCGGGTACCAGCATGGCCGATCGGTACATCGCCTCCGCGAAGGTGAACGGCAAGGCGTGGGACAAGGCATGGGTCGGCCAGTCCGACATCGCCCACGGCGGACGGATCGACTTCGCCCTGAGCACCACGCCCACCGCGTGGGCGACGGCCGCGAAGGACGCGCCGCCGTCGATCGACACGGCGCCGAACCCGCAGACGCAGCTCAGCGCGGACGTCTCGCCCGACCAGGTCGCCGTGCAGCCCACGGCGGATGGCCCGTCGGAGCAGCAGGTCGGCCTGACGCTGCTGGCCACCGCCCCGCACACCGCGCGGGTCGCCGTGACCGCCGCGGCCCCGAAGGGGTGGTCGGTGTCACCGTCGCACACGACGGCGACGGCCGCCTCGAACGGGCTCCCCGCCCAGGTGAACGACCGGTTGCGGATCACCGCGCCGGCCGGAACCCCGGCGGGCACCTACGCCGTGTCGGTCACCGCCGAGCTCCCCGGCGCCGCCCCGGTGAAGAAGACCGTCTCCGTCGTGGTCGGACCGGCCGGAAAGTGCGCGATCCGGACCGGCACGTCGTGCGCCGTCGACCTGGACACCGCCTACAACAACGACGGCGTTGCCACGCTCGACGCGCCCGGTCAGGGCGACTTCGACGGCACGGGCCTGAGCTTCGCCGCCGACCAACTGCCCGCACCGGGCCCGGTCACCCTCGGCGGCGTCACCTACCAGGCGCCCCCGACCGCCGGCACCAGCCAGAACTTCGTCAAGTCCACCGGCCAGGCCATCGCCCTCCCGTCCGGTGACTACGGCAGCCTCCACATCGTGGGCGCCTCCGACAACGGCAGCACCGGCGCCGCGTCGGCCACCGCGGTCGTCACGTACACCGACGGCAGCACGGCGACGGTCCCGCTGGAACTCACCGGCTGGGCGAACAAGACCCCGGACTTCGGCAACTCCGTCGCACTGACGACCGCCTACCAGCTCAAGGCGGGCACCGGAAAGACCACGACGAAGGCTTCCCTCTACGAGACGACCGTTCCCCTGGCCCCCGGAAAGCAGGTCCGCTCCCTCTCCCTGACCACCCCGTCCGTCCCGGCCTGGGTCGCCCCCGGCTCAGGCGGCCTCGACTGGCAACGCGACAGCGACCTCGAGATCTACGCGATGACGCTGCAGCGCTGACGATCGCGCTCGCCCCCGCCGACGGGAATTCCGGTGCCTCCGACACCCAGTACGAGCAGTGGAACCCCACCGACAACTCCGACCAGCGCTTCACTCCGATCTCACGCTCGACCGGCACCGGGCCGTCAGGAGGCACCGGCCCGGTCCGGTCGGGCGTGGCAGGCAGATGCCTGGACGCCACCGGCGGCGGCACGGCCGACAGCACCCGGCTGGAGCTGTGGGACTGCAACACGTCGAAACACTGTGCGACATCCTCCTCTAGTGAAGGGCGTCAACCATGCCTCGGGTAATGACTCGTGTGCGGAGACTCACTTCTGTGTGGGTGCTGGCGTTGCTCGCTGCCCTGCTGGCAGCAGTCGCCACGCCGGCTCACGCAGACCCCGGTACGGCGATCAGCGTGGACGGGGCCAAGAGCGGCCGGACATTCGACGGGATCGGCGCGATCAGCGGCGGCGGGGGCAACTCCCGGCTGCTGACGGACTATCCGGCCGCCCAGCAGTCGCAGATCCTGGACTACATGTTCAAGCCCGGTTACGGCGCCGACCTTCAGCTGCTGAAGCTGGAGATCGGCGGCGACGCCAACTCCACCGACGGCTCCGAGCCGTCGATCGAGCATGCCAAGGGCCAGATCAACTGCGACGCCGGCTACGAGTTCTGGCTCGCCGAGCAGGCGGTCAAGCGCAACCCGAACATCGGCCTGTACGGCCTGGCATGGGCGGCGCCCGGCTGGATCAACGGCGGCTTCTGGTCCACCGACACCATCGACTACCTCGTCTCCTGGCTGGGATGCGCCAAGCAGCACGGACTGGACATCAAGTACCTCGGCGGCTGGAACGAACGCGGCCACGACGCCGACTGGTACGTCCAGCTCCGCAAGGCCCTTGACGACGCCGGCTACTCCAAGGTGCAGATCGTGGCCGACGACAGCGGCTGGGACGTCGCCGACGACATGGCCAAGGACCCCGACTTCGACAACGCGGTCTCCATCATCGGCGCCCACTACCCCTGCCAGGGGGACGGCGGCCCCGCCGACAGCTGCTCCAGCACGAAGACCGCACAGGACAACGGCAAGCCGCTGTGGGCGTCCGAGAACGGCTCGCAGGACATGAACACCGGCGCGCCCGCGCTGATCCGCTCGATCACCCGCGGCTACGTCGACGCGAAGATGACCAGCTACTTCAACTGGCCGCTGATCGCCGCGATCTACCCGAACCTGCCTTACTCCACCGTGGGCCTTGCCACCGCCGGGTCACCCTGGTCGGGCAACTACAGCATCGGTGAGAACACCTGGGCCACCGCGCAGGTCACCCAGTTCGCCCAGCCCGGCTGGACGTTCATCGACGACGGCTCCGGCTACCTCGGCGGCTCGGAGTCCAACGGAAGCTATGTGACGCTCAAGTCCCCGAACGGCAAGGACTACTCCACCGTCCTGGAGACCACCAGCGCCACAGCCGCGCAGACCGCGCACTTCACCGTCAAGGGCGGCCTGTCCACCGGTACCGCGCACGTGTGGGCCACCGACGTCGACGACCCGACCTCCTCGACGCAGCTCACGCACACCGAGGACATCACGCCGTCGGCCGACGGCACGTACTCCCTGTCCATGAAGCCGGGTTACATCTACACGGTCACCACGACGACCGGGCAGGGCAAGGGCACCGCCACCGCCCCGGCCGCGCACGCGCTGAAGCTGCCCTACTCCGACACCTTCGACAACGACGCCGCGGGCACCGAGGCCAAGTACCTCTCGGACATGCAGGGTTCGTTCGAGGTGCAGAAGTGCGCCGCCGGACGCAGGGGGATGTGCCTGCAGCAGATGGCGCCCGTCAAGCCGATCGAGTGGCAGGACGACTCCGACGCCTTCACCCTGGTCGGCGACCCGACCTGGACGAACTACTCGCTCCAGTCCGACGTCGAACTGGCCAAGCCCGGCACCGTCGAGCTGATCGGCCGCGCGGGCACCCAGAACCGCCCGCAGTCCCACCAACAGGGCTACTACTTCCAGATCAGTGACACCGGCGCCTGGACCGTCTTCAAGAGCGACGCGAGCGGCAACCGCACCGTGCTGACCCGATCCGCGACCACCGCGCTGGGCACCGGCAAGTGGCACAAGCTGGGCCTGTCCTTCAGCGGTTCGCAGATCACCGCGTCCGTCGACGGCAAGGACATCGGCTCCGTCAGCGACAGCAGCTACCGCGCCGGCCAGGGCGGTCTGGGCCTGACCTCCTACGACACCGACCAGTTCGACAACCTGTCGTTCACGAAGACCGGCAACGACAAGCCGTCCGCGGCGCTTGCGGTCACCCCGTCGGCGGCGAGCGTGCAGCGCGGCAAGACGGTGAACGTGACCACCACCGTCTCGGTGCCGAAGAGCGCCAAGGCCGCGGAAGGCGTCAACATCAGCCTCGCCGCCCCTGGTTTCACCTTCGACACGCAGCCGCAGGTCTTCGGTGAGGTCGAGCCCGGCCAGAGCGCGACGGCGACCTGGCAGCTCACGGCGCCGACCGACAAGGCGGCCACCGCCACGATCAGCGCCACCGCGACCTTCGCCCAGGGGGGCGTAGCGCAGTGGCTGCGGCAGGACGCCCAGGTGTCGGTCGTCAACCCGCCGCCGCCCACCGGCGTCAACGACGTCAGTGACCTCGACTTCGTGGCGTCCACGAACGGTTGGGGCCCGGTGGAGCGCGATCAGTCGGTGGGTGGCACCAACGCCGGTGACGGCTCGCCGCTCACGATCAACGGCACCGTCTACCCGAAGGGACTGGGCACGAACTCGATCAGCGACGTCACCCTCTACCTCGGCGGCAACTGCTCGAAGTTCACCTCCACGGTGGGTAACGACGCCGACGCCGGGGGCAACGGCAGTATGACCTTCAGCGTGCTCGGCGACGGCAAGACCCTCGCCGCCACGGGGACGATCAGGGGCAACGATCCCGCCCAGCAGCTCACCGCGGACCTGACCGGTGTGCAGACCCTCGACCTCGTGGTCGGCGACGCCGGTGACGGCAACGCCTACGACCACGGAGACTGGGCCGCACCCAAGCTCACCTGCTCCGGCTGACGAACGGCGCCCCCCGGGCCGGCCGCGCACGCCCACGCGCGGCCGGCCCGGACACGCCACCGGCGCACCACCACGAGAGGCCGCGGGCCCCATCGGCTCCTGACCGGGGAGCCCGCAACGTGCCAAGCGATTTCAGCACGTGCGTCACCACAATGCTGCGGCGGAAACCCCGGGACCCGCTCCGGCACCGTCGGGCGATGATCGCGCACCGCTCACCCCAGCCCTGTAAACGGCGCTGGAGATGGATTTCCTGGTCGAAAAACCGTCTGCCAGGGGCGTCGCCACTTGTCGCCCCAACTGCACACCGTCGCCGGCAAGAACGCTCCCACCAGGCATTTTAGTGATTTCCTTGAAAATTCTTAAATGTGGCGGTCCGGAAATGATGAAAACCTAGAGCTGATTTTCTTGTATCTCCTCGCGGCCGCAGCGACGCTATCGGGGTGAGCTTCCGGGGGAACGGGAGGCGGCGGTCAGCGGCGACCGCGGGCCTCGGCGGACAGGCGCCGGATTCCCCCGGGAGCTGTTCTGAAGGAGATCTGTTGGACAAGTCCGACTACTTCGACGTGAACACCACCGTGGAGCGGGTCGCGCCGCGCGAGTTGTCGGGAAGGCTGGCCGCCGACATGCCCGCCGTCCCGTACCCGATCGTGCGGTATGCGCAGGTGCTCAAGGAACTGCGCAAACGGTCCTCGGCCGTCGGCGATGAGCAGCAGCAGATGGAGTTCGGACGGCTGGTCGCCGCCTCGTTCGCCGACCTGGCGGCCGAACTCGGCCTGCCCGAAGGCCACTTCGCCGTGGACACCGGCGGTGACCCGCTGCTGGTGAAGGAAGGCACCGGGCAGCACTGGATACTCCCCACGCACTTCGAGGGTGGCGCCTACTTCAGCGCTCCGCACGCCGACCACCAGTACGGGCTGGCCGCGCACCTCATCCCGCGGCTCCGGATCGGCCGTTACGTGCGGTTCGGCAAGGGCAGCGGCATCAACGCCGGCGGCGACATCACGATCGGCGACGGCGCCTGGCTCTCGCCGGGCAGCCTGCTGCTGCGCCAGGACCACGGCGCGTACGGCCGCCCCTCGGTCGGCGCGCGCACCGTCTCGATGACGACGCAGCCGGCGATCACCCTGCGCGACTACGCCTGGGTCGGTCGGGACGCCATGGTCGGCTGGAACAGCGACTACCTGGGCCTGGGCAGCATCGTCGGGACCCGGTCGTTCATCAACAACTGGGTGGGCGACTATTCCATCGTGGGGGACCACGACCGCATCCTCCAGTACCAGCCCTTCAAGGCGTTTCTGCTCGGCCGCTACCACCTGACCGTGGAGGAGACGCTGCGGATCTCCGACTGGGCGGCGGTCGACCGCGACTGGCGGACGGTCTACGCCGAGCACGTGGGCGCACTGCTCGGCTCCGGCGATCTCACGCCGTTCGCCGAGTCCGTCCAGGACGCCGGGGCCGCCCCGCGAGCCCTGCTGGTCCGGCCGGGATCGTTGCGCCTGGTCCCGGCGCTGGCCCGCGGCCGCCTCGATGTCGTCACCGGTGCGCAGGAGCTGACCCCTTATCTGCTGCAGTGGGCGTCGTACGCGAAGGCGAAGCGCATCCGGGTCCGCTCCGACCTCACCGGCACAACGCTGCCGCTGGAGACCGCCGGTACCTACCACTACGACAAGCGGGTCGGCTACGAGGTGGTCGTCGCCGAGCACGACCCGGCCGCCCCGTCCGTGCCGCTCTCGGAACTCCAGCGGGTCCTGCTTCCCGGCGGCGTGCTCATCGCCGAGACCCGCTGCCTGGCCGACGGACCGCAGACCGCGGACCGCCTGGTGGAGGTGCGGGACATCGCGGTGGACGGACGGAGCTTCAAGGTCTTCGCGAAGAAGTGACCGGTCACCGCCTCCAGCCACCATCGAGTGAGAGAGACGACATGACGATCAATACGCGGGAGGCTCCGCTCGAAGCGACCGGCCAAGCGCTCCTGCTGTCGGCGGTGAGTGCCTCCCTCGCCCCCGCGCCGGAAGGCGTCGGCGGCACCTCGTCCTGGTACGACCTGGCGGTGGACTTCGCCGACAGCGGACAGTCCTGGCACCGCTACACCGCCGGACTCGGCGTCCCCGACAGTGCAGCCGCCCGGCCCGGCGCGGCGCGGCTGCCCGTCAAAGTCCCGTTCCTGCCGGCCTCGCCGGCGCTCTCCGCGGTCTACAGCTTCGGGTACTCGCACGCCGCGGTGAACGACGTCAGGGTGGAGAAAGGCAACCTGGACTTCTACTACAAGGGGCCCGGATCGCTCCTCGTCGCCGAAGGGCAGCCGCTGACCGGCACCTCCATGGTCGTCGGCGGCGGCACGGAAGCCGAGTACTGCGCGATCTACTGCGTGAACACGCGGGGCGAGGCCGTCTACCTCGGCCACACCCTCGCCAACGACTTCTCCGACGCCGGGCTGCGCACCGCGCACCGCAACCTGGCCAACCTCTCCAAGCTCCACCCGTCGGCCGTCTGTTCCGATGTCGTCCTCGCGGACCTGCCGGCCGTCAGCACCGTGTACGCGTCCGTCGAACGCGACGGGTCGGCCGTCTGGCGCAGACAGGGCACTCTGGGTCGGCGGGCCATGATCTACTCGCGAGCGTTGATGGAACGGCTGCTGCTGCGACGTGCCGGGCTGTTCCCCCCGGGGACGGTCGTCTACCTTCTGCTGGGTTCCTGTGTCAGCTCCCACAAGGACGGCGTGGAACTGCGTGACGGAGACGTGATCACCCTGCGCGACTCGGCGTCCGGGCTGGAGCTGACGAACCCGGTGAGCTGGTGATGGGCACGCAGCGCGAATTGTTGCTGGAGATCGTCGAGCGCACGCTGACGCAGCTCGGCGCCCGGCCCCCGTACCCGCCCCGGGACGGCCGGTGCCCGGCCGCCCGCCGAGGACCGAGGGGGCCGTTCCTGCTGCCTCGTCGTCCCTGAGAGCCCCGCCGCACGACAGGCGTGAGACGCCGGCCACCCCTCCCTCCCGCCGCGAGGTGTACGGAGGGAGGGGTGGACCGGCGTCGGGGCATGGGCGGAGCTCTTTGACCGACGGGCGCGCTCAGCAGGCGATGACGCCGCCCCCGTCGACGACGACGGTGGCTCCCGTGGTGTAACCGTTGCCCGTCAGGAAGGCGATCGCGTCGGCGACGTCCGACGCCTCGCCCGCCCGGCCCGCCGGCAGCCTCTGCGCGGCGGACGTGAACATCCGGGTCCGCTCCTCCTCGGGCAGGGAGTCCCACAGCGGGGTGCGCAACACCCCGGGGGAGACGGCGTTGACCCGGATCGGGGCCAGTTCCAGCGCCAGTGCCCGTACCAGTGCCTCCAGAGCGCCGTTGACGGCGCTCTGGAGCGCGGAAGCGGGCCCCGGGCGCACTGACAGATGGCCGGTCACCAGGGTCAGCGAGCCTCCGGGGCGCAGGCGTACGCTGCGGGCGAGGTGGTAGGCGCTCCAGAACTTGCTGTCCATGGCCGCCCGTGCCGCGGCCAGCGGCAGATCGTCCGCCCGCCCCCGGGCCGCGCCTGCCGTGCTGGAGACCGCGTGGTCGAATTCGGCCGTTGCGCAGAACTCCGCGACGGCGTCGGCGTCGCGCAGGTCCAGGACTTCGCCGCGGCACCGGCCGCCCACTTCGGCGACTGCCGCGTCCACCCGCTCCTTGCTGCGCGAGACGACCGTGACCTCGGCCCCGAGCGCGGCGAACTCCTTGGCGGTGGCAAGCCCCACACCGGAGGTCCCGCCGGCCACCAGAACGCGCCGTCCGGCCTGACTCCTCATCGTTCCCGTCCCTCCGCTGCCTCCGACCGGCTGTCGGCCTCATCCTCGGTCCGCTCGATGAATGGCGCAAATCGGCGTTCATAACAAGACGAGACGCTGGCTGAATACGGAGGTCCGCCAGCCGTTTCGCCCAATCGTTGCGAGGCTGGATGTGCGCCGCCATTAACGGCCGGCCTTGTAATCCACAAAACAAGTAAACTAAACATAATGTCTACTTGACGGGTCACTTCGCCTGTGTAGACTGAACGGGTTGTGCCGACCGAAGTCCATTTGATGTGCATCGACGCGAAAGTGGAGAGGTACAGTGCTTTGTGCCCGGCGGGCCGGACCGCCATCAGTGCTGCGCGCCGGCCGACCGGAACGGATGGCGGATGGAGGGCGTACCGGCAACGGCGACGCGTCCGCCCGGCCGACTTCCGCCTCGTACATGTGCCGCAGCTCGCGTGCGGCGGCCGACCTGGCTCGCAGCGTTGCCCGTCCCGGTCGCTCGTCCGGTGTCCGACAGGTCGATTGTCGCAGGTCGCAGAGGTTTTTTCGGAGCGTGGACCGGAGCGGCCGCGCATGGTTCCGGCGTGGAGGCGGGGGCGGGTGCGGCGACGGAGAGGTCCGGCGCGCCACGTTGTCCTCCGGGTGCTCCACTCCTTCCGGAGAAATCCGAAGTGAGTATTCCTGATCTTCCGATCTCCTGTTTCTGGTTGCCGAGTCATACCAGCTGATCGGCCTGTGGCCATGCCGTTTAAAGAGGGGGCAGACGCATGCATGTTCTCGCCGTTTCCCGCGACGAGGGATTGGTTTTCGGTATCGCAGAGGACTTACGCGAGCAGGGCTACGAAGTCGAGACGGGACATGAGAGCGGTGTCGTCCTGGAACGCTGCGACGATGTCGACGCCGTATTCCTCGATGTCCTTCTCGCCGATGTGGACGGATTCTACGTCTGCCAGGA
Source organism: Actinacidiphila sp. bgisy145 (assembly GCF_057708125.1). Classification (NCBI taxonomy): domain Bacteria; kingdom Bacillati; phylum Actinomycetota; class Actinomycetes; order Kitasatosporales; family Streptomycetaceae; genus Actinacidiphila; species Actinacidiphila sp. bgisy145. The sequence continues at coordinate 40,374 of NZ_JBYIRL010000049.1, read as the reverse complement.
AGTTCGGGCGGTGTCGCATGTACCGGTCATCATGATCAGCACGCGGAACGACGAACTGGACCGAGTCTTGAGTTTCCGGCTCGGCGCCGATGACTACATCGTCTACCCGTGCAGCGCACGCGAGTTGACCGCCCGGGTCGAGGCGGCGAGCCGGCGGGCGCTGGCTCTGTGGGAGCCGCGGGCCCGTACCGCGGTCCCGTCACGGCGGATGCGCCCGAACAACCAGGTCCACCAGATCGGCTACGTCCGCGTCGACCTGCGCCGGCGGCGGATCGCCGTGCACGATCGGGAGGTGCAGGTGACCCGCAAGGAGTTCGACCTCCTGGCCGTCCTGGTCTCGGACCCCGAACGGGTCTTCACGCGGGCTCACCTGATGACCGCGGTCTGGGGCCACGACGGTGCCGGTGACACCCGGACCCTCGGCGTCCACATCGCCGGCCTGCGCAAGAAGCTCGGGGTGCCGGAACTGATCGAGACCGTCCGCGGGGTGGGGTTCCGGCTGGCGCCTCCGCGCTCCCGGTCGGCGGGCGGGGAGCGGGCGAGTTGACCGCTCCCCGGGCCGTGTCGGGTGCGGCGGCACAGGCCGGACCGTCACCGGACCTGAGTCGGGCTGCTCGCGGCCGTCTCGGGCCGTTCGGCGGCAGACGCTTCTGCGGCCGGCGCCGGCATGGTCTGGCGGACGCTGACCAGCGTGGCCAGGGCGACCAGTCCGCCCACCACCGGAACGGCTCCGGCGCTCACCGTCGACAGGGCCAGCCCGCCGAGTGCGCCGCCGATCGCGACTCCCAGGAACTGGGCGGAGAAGTGCAGTCCCAGGGCCTGCGGCCGCTGCTGCGGTGCCAGGCCGGCCAGCCGTGTCTGCTGGCTGATGCCGCCGGACCACCAGGCGGCGCCGAAGGCGAACAGCAGCGGGAACTCCACGACCCGGGCCACCGTGGAGACATGGGTGATCGTCAGCACGGTCAGTACGGCCAGCAGGCCGGCGATCACCAGCAGGACGGTCCGCAGGACCGCCGCGATCGGCCAGCGGGCGAGTACGGAGTGGACGACCCGGCCGGCGAGGAAGCCGCCCGCGCCGAAGACGATCATCAGCGACGCCACCCCGCTGCTGCCGAGTCCGGCGGACCGCTGCACGACCGGGGACAGGTAGGTGTAGACGCTGTAGGCGGCGAGGAACAGGCCGAGCGTGGTGGCCAGACCCCAGCGGACGGCCCCGTGGCGCAGCAGGTTCAGCCGCCCGGCGACGGACGAGGACGCCGCCGGGATCTCGGGCAGTCCGAACGCCACCGCCGCGGCGGTCACCAGCGAGAGCAGGGTGACGAACACGAACGCGGAGCGCCAGCCGAACGCGCCGCCGACCAGGGTGCCGATGGGCGCTCCCAGGGTGAGCGCGATGGCGTTGCCGCCCGCGGTCACCGCGATCGCCCGGGGCAGTTCCTCCGGTGTGCACAGCGCCGCGGCGGCGGCTGCGGCCGGGGCCGCGAAGAGCGCGGCGCCCACCGCCGCGAACACCCGGGCGCCGGCCAGTACCCAGATGTCGGGGGCGGCGGCGGCCAGCAGATTGGCCGCCGCGAAGGCCAGTGCCGCCCCGATGAGCAGACGCTTGGGGCGGACCTGCTGGAAGACGCCGATCAGGGGCGGCCCGGCGAGTGCGTAGACGAGAGCGAACACCGTCACCATCTGTCCGCCCACGGAGACCGACGAGTGGAGGTCGTGCGCCACGTCGGGCAGGACCCCGGCGATGACGTACCCCTCCGTTCCGACCGTGAAGGTGCCGAGGGCTAAGAGGTAGATGCGAGGATTCATGGTCTAACGGTACAGTGGTTGTTGAACCTTTGGGAAGGGGGGTGAGGCGTGGCGGATGGCCGGGACGGTCACTGGCGCACGGAGCCCGCTCCCGGCCGGGACAATCGATCGTGACGGCGGCCGTCCGGCTGAGGCGTGAGGGCCGCCGTCGCGATTGCCGTTCCGCAACCGAGGAGACTGAGAAGACCCATGCGAGACCCTGTTCACGCGGACCTGGCCGACGTCAGCCTGGCCGAGGCTCTGCACGGGCTGAGCGAGCCGCTCCGGCTCGCGATCGTCAGCCTCCTCGCCCGCCGGGGCGAGACGGAGTGCAACGACATCTACAACGCCCTGGGCATCAGCAAATCCAACGCCTCGCACCACTTCCGCGTGCTGCGCGCGTGCGGGCTCATCTGGCGTACGCACACCGGCCAGCAGCAGACCGCACGCCTGCGCACCGAGGAGTTCGAGGAGCGTTTTCCCGGTCTGCTCGCCGCGGTGCTGGCCAATGCCGATTCCGAAGCCCCCGACGCCGCGCCCCGGCCCGGTGCCTGATCACGCGACGGCGCGAACACAGGCAGCGCCCGGACCCACCACGGCGGCGGCCGGGGGGCGGACCAGTGCGATCAGGGCGGCGGCCGGCGCCCGGGAGCGGGCGTCGGCCGACTTCGGCAACGACGACGCCGACGGGGCCCGCAGCGGTCGGCCGCCTGCTCGCAACCCGGATCAGCAGCAGCACGCCCCGCCTGGTAGGCGCCCTGGCCGCCGGCCTTCGAGGCGGGCACCGCGCCTCCACCGGGCGGAGGCCGGACACGCGGTCCTGGCCGTCTGCACCGCGAACCTCCGCCTCGGCGGCATCCGCCCCTGCCGGTGCGCTGTTCGCGCTACGGCCGCGCCACCGCGGTCCCGGCCGCGGCCTGCTGGCTGGGGACTGCCGGGCGTTGCGCCGCGCGGGCGAACTCCGTGATGCCGTCGGCGAAGGCGACCTCTGGCCGCCAGCCGAACTCCTCGCGCAGCAGTGCGGAGTCGGCGGTGATGTGGCGGACGTCGCCCAGCCGGAACTCCCCGGTGACCACGGGGGCCGGACCGCCGTACGCGTCGGCGAGCGCGGTCGCCGTCTCGCCGATGGTGCGCGGGGTTCCGCTGCCGGTGTTGTACGCGCCGAACGTGCCGGGCGGGCGACGCGCGATGCCCCCGAGCACGAGGGAGTTGGCCACCGCCACATCGCGGACGTGCACGAAGTCCCGCCGCTGGCCGCCGTCTTCGAAGACACTGGGGGCCTCACCGCGGGCCAGTGCCGAGCGGAAGAAGGAGGCCACGCCCGCGTAGGGGGTGTCTCGCGGCATCCCGGGGCCGTAGACGTTGTGGTAGCGCAGGGACACCGCCCGCGAGCCGGTCGCGCGTGCCCAGGAGGCGGCCAGGTGTTCCTGGGCGAGTTTGGTCGCCGCGTACACGTTGCGGGGATCGGTGGGCGCGTCCTCCCTGACCAGGCCGGAGGCGAGCTCGGCTCCACAGTGCGGGCATCCCGGTTCGAAGCGGCCGGCGGCGAGGTCGTCCACGCGGCGTGGTCCGGGCGTCACCCGTCCGTGGCGCGGGCAGTCGTAACGTCCTTCCCCGTACACCACCATGGAACCGGCGAGCACCAGCTTCCGCACCCCGGTCCGGGCCATGGCCGCGAGCAGGACGGCGGTTCCCCGGTCGTTGCAGTCGACGTAGGCGGGTGCGTCGGAGAAGTCCTTGCCCAGCCCCACCATGGCCGCTTGGTGGCACACGGCGTCGACACCTCGCAGCGCCCGCGTCACCGCCGTGGGATCTCTGACGTCCGCCCTGAACCACTCGGCCTGCGGCGGTGCCGGCGGGGTAACCGGGTGGGCGGTGGGGAGCAGGGCGTCGAGCACGACCGGTTCGTGGCCGCCGGCCAGCAGGGCGGCGACGATGTGGGACCCGATGAATCCCGCGCCACCGGTGACGAGTACGCGCATGCGGTCGGCCTTCCTGGGTGTGGTGGTCCAGCGGTTCGGGGCGGTGCCGCGGCGCCGCCTGGTTCGTGGGTGTGCGCTTCGGCGCGGAGCACCGGTCGCGGGTCGGTCGCGTGCGCTCACCAGCTGGTCAGCAGCAGGTGGTTCAGGAGCAGCGCGGCCACCGCCTGGGCGGCGAGCCAGCCGCGGTGATCGCGTCGTGGGAGGAACGCGGCGCAGGCCGGCAGCCACAGGCTGAACGGCAGCCAGATCCGCTCGGTCTCGGCCTTGCTCATCCCCGACAGGTCGGCGGCGAGCATCGCCAGGAGGAAGCCGCAGGGCAGCAGGACGGCCGCGAGCGCCTGCTCCTCGCCTTGCCACCGGGCCAGGAGGGCACCGACGCCGCGGGGCGCGGTGGGCGGTCCGGCCGGTTCCCGTCCCGGCCCTCCGGAGAACCGGCCGCGCGCCGCGAGCACCCGGCGCAGACCGGCGAACGATGCGGGGCCGGCCGCGGCGACCACCGTGGCCAGGTCCCCGAAGAACCAGTAGCCGTACGGTCGGATGCCGCCGACACCCTGGTAGTAGCGGGTCCGCAGCAGCCCGTACGCCTGCCACCACTCGAAGCCGCTCGCGGTGAACGCGGCCACCACGACCGCGCATCCGGCCAGCACGTATGGCACCGGGCGGACGCTGCGGGCGCACAGCAACACGACGGCCGCCGGGACCACGAGCAGCACCAGCCCGTACGACAGGTAGCAGGCAGCGCCGAGCAGCAGTCCCGCGCCGAACCCCGCCGCCGCACGGGACACGGGTGAGGTGCGGGTCGCGGCGACGGCGAGCAGCGCCAGCGCCCAGGCGGCGACGGCGGCGAAGTAGCCGTCCGCGGCGACCCCGACCCACACCGCTCCCGGCACCAGCACCAGGAACGGCGCGGCCGTCCGTGCCCGCCACTCGCCGGTGAGCAACCGCAGCGTCAGCAGCACCGCGGGAACCAGGGAGGTGCCGGCGGTCATCACGAACGCCGCCGCCCAGGTGCCGCCGCCCAGCCCGATCCGGTCCAGCGCGACGAAGGTCAGCACGGCGCCGGGCGGGTGACCGGCGATGTGGGTGGTCCAGTTCTGCGGGGAGTGGATCAGGATGTGCGCGGTGTAGGTGCGCAGCGCCGGCCCGAGGTGGTCGAAGCGGTGCAACTGGGTGAGGTACTCCCCGGTCTCCAGGAGCCGTCCCGAGACGCCGCGGTGCCAGCCGTCCACCAGGGCCAGTGACCAGGTCCACGCCGACGCCGCGGCCCACGCCGCCCACGGCAGGGCGTGCCGGGACAACCGCGCGGCGGCGGACGGCCCGTAGCCGATGACGGCTGCGGCGACCAGCACGGTGAGCGGTGTGCCCGGTCCGGCGTGCGGGTGCCACCACGCCTCCAGCGGCGGGAACGGCGACCGCAGCGCGTGGCCGTCGTGCTGGAGCCAGGCGCCGACTGCGGCCACCGCGGCGAACAGCAGCAGGGCCGCGGCACCGGCGAGCAGATCCCGGCGGCGCGGCCCACCGTCCGGCGCGGGTCGTTCGGGCCGGTCCGACGATGTCTGCGCGGGGCCCGGGTCGGTGAGGGGGCCCTCGGAGGGGCACGGACCGGCGGAGGGGTGCGGACCGGCGGGGAAGAAGCTCACCTGCCGCACCCTAGACACCCGGTGAGGTGCCGGCGCGGCAGCTCAGCCGGACGTCAGACTTCCGAAAGGTCTGCGGGCGGTCCCGGTCGACGTCAGACTTTCGTCATGGGTCGATCCGGTCGAAGGACCTGTTCACGCCACTAGGGTCGGCCGACATGAAAGTCCCCCCTGCCCGCCGGTTCGCACCCTGGCGCAGTCCGCTGCGCGGCCCGTGGCTGACGTCCGTGCTCGGCACCGTCCTGCTGGTCGGCCTTCCGGTGGTCTTCGTCACCGGCCTGCTGTCCTATGCCGCGTACGACCCCGGCCTGGCGCGTGTGAACGACAAGACGCCGGACAAGGGCCTGCTCGGCTTCTACCTCTTCTCCTGGCCCACGCACCCGTACTGGCTGTACCGGGTGAACCAGGGAGTGCACGTCACGCTGGGGATCGCGCTGGTGCCGGTGCTGCTGGCCAAGTTGTGGTCGGTGGTGCCGAAGCTGTTCGCGCTGCCGCCGGTCCGCTCACTCGGACACGCGCTGGAGCGGCTGTCGTTGCTGCTGCTGGTCGGCGGCGGGCTCTTCGAGTTCACCACCGGCATCCTCAACACGCAGGTGGACTACCTTTTCCCGGGCTCGTTCTACCCGCTGCACTTCTACGGCGCCTGGGTGTTCTGCGGGGCCGCGCTGGCGCACGTGGCTCTCAAACTTCCCTCCGTCGTGCGGGCATTGCGCAGCCGCGACCTGTGGGAGGAGCTGCGAACCCCCACCGCGCGGACCCGCCCGGAGCCGCCCGACGCGACCGGCCTGGTGCCGATGCGTCCCTCGGAACCGACGATCTCCCGGCGCGGCGCGCTCGGCATGGTCGGGCTCGGCTCCCTCGCGCTGCTGGTGGTGACCGCCGGCCAGAGCATCGGCGGGCCGCTGCGCCGGGCCGCGCTGCTCGCGCCGCACGGCCGGTCCCCGGGCGCAGGACCGGGCGCCTTCGCCGTCAACAAGCCCGCGGCCGCGGCGCACATCCGGCCCCAGGACGTGGGCGAGGACTGGCGGCTGACGGTCACCGGCGCCGCCGGCGCGATCCGGCTGAGCCTCGCCGAGTTGCACCGGATGGCGCAGAGCACGGCGGCGCTGCCGATCGCCTGCGTCGAGGGCTGGTCCACCGACGACCAGCACTGGCAGGGCGTACGGCTGCGAGACCTCGCCGCCCTGGTGGGCCACGGCGGCGATCCGCCGGGCGTGTTCGTCGAGTCCGTGCAGCGTTCCGGCTCCTTCCGCGCGGTCGCACTCAGCGCGGGGCAGGTGCGTGACGCCCGCTCGCTGCTGGCCCTGCGGGTCAACGGCGCCCCGCTCACCCCCGACCACGGCTATCCGGCCCGCGTCATCGTGCCCGCCGCGCCGGGCGTGATGAACACCAAGTGGGTCGGCCGGCTCACCTTCGGCGCCACCGACGCCCGGGAGCGGGCGTGAGGATCTTCCGCGTCCTGTACGGCGAACCGTGGTGGCATCTCGCCGCCCTGCTGGCCTCGTTCGCGCTGTGCGGCTACGCCGCGGTCCGGCTGCTCGCCGGCGACTGGTGGGGCGTGGTGCAGTGGACGGTCGGCGCCGCTGTCGTCCACGACCTGGTGGCCGTGCCCCTGTACGGCGGCGCGGACTGGCTGTTGCACCGGGCGGTACGCGCCGGACGGCCGAACTCACCGCGCCGCGTCGCGGTGGTGAACCACATCCGGGTCCCCGCGTTCGTGTCGCTGATGCTGCTCCTCGTCTACTGGCCGCTCATCTCCACCGACAGCGGTGCACACTACCGGGCTGTCACGCTGCTGGACCCTGGCGTCTTCCGCAGCCGCTGGCTGGCGGTCACCGCCGGTCTGTTCGGCCTGTCCGCACTCCACCTGGCTGTTCGCCTGTGGCGAGATCGTCGCGACCGGGGTGACCGCCGCCGCCCGGCGCGCCGCCCGGACCCGCCGGCCGACGCCACGGACGCCTGACACCGCACATACCCGACCGGGCGTTCCCCGCAGCCCGATTCGGGCACAGCGGTTCCGGCGCACGGTCCCGTCGTCCCCGGCCGGCCGTCTTGACGGTCCGTCCGGAGGCGACGCGCCCCCGCGCACCGCCGCCCGGTCGCCGCACTGCCGCCACGTCACACCACCACCACCCGATCACCCGACACCCTGAGGTTCCCCCATGACGTGTTCCGTCGATCTTGTCCTGCCCTGCCTCGACGAGGCCGAGGCACTGCCCTGGGTGCTGGAACGGGTCCCGCCCGGGTGGCGGGCCGTCGTCGTGGACAACGGCTCGCGTGACGGCTCCGCCCGGATCGCCGCGGAGTACGGTGCCACCGTCGTGCACGAACCGCGCCGCGGCTTCGGCGCCGCCTGCCACGCCGGACTCCTCGCCGCCGAGGCCGAGTTCGTCTGCTTCTGCGACTGCGACGCCTCGCTCGACCCCGCCTTGCTCGTGGACTTCGTCGACCGGATCGCGGCCGACGAAGCCGACCTCGTGCTGGGCCGCCGCCGCCCGACGGCTCGCGGCGCGTTTCCGCCGCACGCCCGCGCCGGCAATGCCGCCCTGACCCGCATGCTGCGCCGGCGTACCGGCCTGCGACTGCGCGACCTCGGCCCGATGCGCGCCACCCGCCGCCGGCGCCTGCTCGACCTGGGCGTCCGAGACCGGCGCAGCGGCTACCCGCTGGAAACGGTGGTCCTCGCAGCCGAGGCCGGCTGGCGCGTCATCGAGCAGGACGTGCCCTACCAGCCGCGCACCGGCAGGTCCAAGGTCACCGGCACCTGGCGCGGCACCTGGCACGCCGTCCACGACATGCGCGCCGTGCTCGCCGCTCCCGCCCGCGCGGACCGGAAGCCGGTGACCGTCTGATGGCGACGCTCGTCGTGATCGCGAAGGAACCCGTACCGGGCCGGGCCAAGACCCGGCTCTGCCCGCCCTTCACGCCGCAGCAGGCCGCCGATCTGGCCGCCGCGGCCCTGGCCGACACCCTGGCCGCTGTCGCCGCCACCCCCGCCGACCGGCGGCTGCTCGTCCTCGATGGCGCCCCCGGGGCCTGGCTGCCGCCGGGCATCGACGTCGTCCCGCAGGTCGCCGGCGGCCTTGACCAACGACTGGCCGCGGCCTTCGGGCACTGCGACGGCCCGACCCTGCTCATCGGCATGGACACCCCCCAGGTCACCCCGGCCCTGCTGCACACCGCGCCCGAGCCGGGGACCGGTGCCTGGTTCGGGCCGGCGGCCGACGGCGGGTTCTGGGCGCTGGGCCTCGCCGAGCCCGACCCGGACCTCGTGCTCGGCGTGCCGATGTCCACCCCGTACACGGGCAGGGCGCAGCGCGACCGGCTGACCGCGGCCGGGCTGACCGTGCGCGACCTGCCGGTGCTGCGGGACGTGGACACCGCCGCGGACGCGGCGTGGGTGGCGGCGCAGGCCCCCGGCACCCGCTTCGCCACCGCACTGGCCCACTTGCGTGCCGGCGGGTGAGCGGTGATCCTCCCGATGACGGTGTCCGCCCCACCGGCGTGGTCGGCCGCGGACCCTTATACGGCGGCGATGCGGACCGGTCGCGGCCCGCTGTACCTGTCCGGCCCGGACCGGCGCCTGCTCCACCTGGACGTCGAACGCTGGTGTGCGCCCCCGGACGCCGCCGACCGCACCGTGCTGGCCGCCTGCACCGGTCCCGTCCTGGATGTCGGATGCGGACCGGGGCGCATGGTCACCGCACTCGCCGCGCGCGGCCGGACCACCCTGGGCATCGACGTCAACGCCGACGCCGTGCGCCGAACACGCGCGGCCGGCGGCCCCGCCCTGACCCGGTCTGTCTTCGAACGGCTGCCCCGCGAGGGCCACTGGCGCACCGCCCTGCTGGTCGACGGCAACATCGGCATCGGCGGGGACCCGGACGCGCTGCTCACCCGGCTGCGCCGGCTGCTCCGCGCCGGCGGCACCCTGATCGCCGAGAGCACACCCGGCCCGCCCGACCGGGACGAATGCCTGCACGTCCGCCTCCACGACGGCACCCGGGCCCACGGCACACCCTTTCCGTGGGCGCTGCTCGGTACCCGCGCCCTCGACCGGCACGCCTACACGACCGGCTGGACCGTGACCGCCGCATGGACCGCGGGCGGTCGCGCTTTCACCGCGCTGCGCACGCCGGGACCGCCGGAAGAGCCACCGCAGGAGGGGGCAGCGCGGGGGTAGCAGGTTCTTACGAGTTCCGGACGGTGCGCGCGGGCGGGGCGGCGGGCATGGTCACCGTCAGTGGCCGGGTGCCAGACTCGTGTCCATGAGCAGCGCAACCGTGCCCGAGTCGACCCCACCCGTCCCGGACCGCCGGCGGATCCTCGTGGTGGACGACGACCCGACGGTCGCCGAGGTCGTCGCGAGTTACCTGGAGCGGGCGGGATTCGCCGTCGACCGGGCCGCGGACGGCCCGTCGGCGGTGACCCTGGCTGCGCTGACCCGACCGGACCTGGTCGTGCTCGACCTCATGCTGCCCGGCATGGACGGGTTGGAGGTCTGCCGGCGCATACGGCAGGACGGCCCGGTGCCGGTGGTGATGCTCACCGCACGGGGCGACGAGGACGACCGCATCCTCGGCTTGGAGGTCGGCGCCGACGACTACGTCACGAAGCCGTTCAGCCCGCGCGAACTCGTGCTCCGGGCGGAGTCGGTGCTGCGCCGCGCCGCCGCGCCCCCCGCGGCCGTCCCCTGGCTGCGCTCGGGCCCGCTCGCGCTCGACCCCGCGGCCCGCCGCGCGCTGCAAGACGGCCGTGAACTCCCCCTCACCATAAGGGAGTTCGACCTCCTCGCGTTCTTCCTACGGCACCCCGGGCGTGTCATGGGCCGCGAGGAACTGATGCGCCGCGTCTGGGGCTGGGAGTTCGGCGACCTGTCCACGGTCACCGTCCACGTCCGGCGGCTGCGCGAGAAGATCGAGCAGGACCCCGCCCGTCCCCGGCTCATCACCACCGTGTGGGGCATCGGCTACCGCTTCGACCCGCCGGCCGGCCCGGAAGAGCTTCGGCAGGCCCCGGAGCCCGCCCGCCCTACGGCCGAGCGGCGGCCGGAGGAAGGCGGGGGACCGTGCACGATCTCCTGATCATCGCCGCCTATGCCGCGCTCGGCGCGGTCGCCGCCGGCCTGCTCGGCGCCGCCGCCCTGCGCCTTCTGCGGCACCGCTCCCTCGCGCTGTCGCTGGCCGTCGTCGCGGCAGTGACCGTGGCCGCGATGCTCGCAGGCACCCTGTCCGTGGCGAGGGCCATGTTCCTGTCCGAACACGACCTCGGCGTGGTCACCATGGTCTGCGCGATCGCCGCGGTGGTCTCGCTCGGCGTCGCCTTCATTCTCGGCCGGCAGGTGGTCGCGGGCAGCCGCGCGCTGGCCGCCGCCACCCGGGCGTTCGGTGACAACGACATCTTCGCCGCCCCGGACAGCACCCCGACCGCGGAACTCGCCGCACTGGGGCGGGAACTGGAGGCCACCAGTGCCAGACTCGCCCTGTCGCGGCAGCGGGAGCGGGCCCTGGAGGCATCCCGGCGGGAGCTGGTCGCCTGGATCTCGCACGACCTGCGGACCCCGCTGGCCGGCCTGCGTGCGATGACCGAGGCACTGGAGGACGGCATCGCCGACGACCCCGCGCGCTACCACCGGCAGATCCGCGCGGAGGTCGACCGGCTCAGCGGCATGGTCGGCGACCTGTTCGAACTCTCCCGCATCCAGGCCGGTGTCCTCGCCCTGTCCCCGACCCGGATATCCGTCTACGACCTGGTCGGCGACGCGATCGCGGGCGCGAACCCGCTCGCCACCGAGCACGGCGTGCACCTCGTCGGCGACCACGTCGACCGGACGCCGGTGGAAGTCGACAGCCGGGAGATGACCCGTGTGCTGGCGAACCTCCTCACCAACGCGATCCACCGCACCCCGCCGGACGGAACGGTGGCGGTGTCCGCCCGGCGCGACAACGCGTCCGACTCAGTGATCCTGTCCGTCACGGACAGCTGTGGCGGCATCCCGCCCGACGACCTGCCCCGCGTCTTCGACACCGGCTGGCGCGGCACCGGCGCGCGAACCCCGCCGGCGGGCGCCGGCCTCGGCCTCGCCATCGTCCGCGGGATCGTGGAAGCGCACCAGGGCCGCACCACGGCACACAACGTCCCCGGCGGCTGCCGCTTCGACGTCACCTTGCCCGCGGCGCGCTCCACTCCTGTCAACCCCTGACGGAGCGGGGACGCCGGGGCGATACGCGCCCGGGGGTGCCCCCGTCGGCCGGCGACCGACCCCGGTGGTGAAGGAGCGCTCATGCGCCCGACCCGGCGCCAGGTCAGGTCAGACCCGCCGTGGACGGCTGTCGGAAGAGGCCCGGCCTGTTCTCGCTGTAGGAGACCAGGAGCCGCTGGCCCGGGTATGGCCCGGATCATGGCGGATGCAGATCGTGGTAGTGCGACTCCGTGTTGAGCCCTGCTGCAGAAGAAGGTGCTCAACCGCTGGGAGATGTCGGGAGGAAGCCGGGCACTGCTCCTCGGCGGCGCTGAGCGTGTGCAAGAGGCGCCCGGCCTGACGTAAGGCCAGGCCAGGCGCCTCTGGCGCGGGGGGCTAGAAGAAGCCCTGCGCCTTCGGGGAGTAGGAGACGAGGAGGTTCTTGGTCTGCTGGTAGTGGTCGAGCATCATCTTGTGGTTCTCCCGGCCGATCCCGGAGTTCTTGTAGCCGCCGAAGGCGGCGTGGGCCGGGTAGGCGTGGTAGCAGTTCGTCCACACGCGGCCGGCCTTGATCTCGCGGCCCATCCGGTAGGCGGTGTTCGCGTCGCGGGTCCACACGCCGGCGCCGAGGCCGTAGAGGGTGTCGTTGGCGAGCTTGAGGGCCTCGTCGACGGAGTCGAAGGTGGTCACGGAGACCACCGGCCCGAAGATCTCCTCCTGGAAGATCCGCATGTCGTTGGTGCCGCGGAAGATGGTCGGCTCGATGTAGTAGCCGCCCTCCAGGCCGTCGACGGTGCGGGCCGTGCCGCCGGTGAGCACCTCGGCGCCCTCCTGCCGGCCGATGTCGATGTAGGAGAGGATCTTCTCGTACTGGTCGTTGCTGGCCTGGGCGCCCAGCATCGTCGCCGGGTCGAGCGGGTCGCCGCCCTTGATGGCGCGGGTGCGGGCCACGCAGCGCGCCATGAACTCGTCGTAGATCGAGGAGTGGATCAGGGCGCGCGACGGGCAGGTGCAGACCTCGCCCTGGTTCAGCGCGAACATCACGAAGCCCTCGACGGCCTTGTCCAGGTAGTCGTCGTCGGCGGCGGTCACGTCCGGCAGGAAGATGTTGGGGCTCTTGCCGCCCAGCTCCAGGGTGACCGGGATGATGTTCTCGCTGGCGTACTGCATGATCAGCCGCCCGGTGGTGGTCTCGCCGGTGAACGCCACCTTCGCCACCCGCGGGCTGGACGCCAGCGGCTTGCCGGCCTCCACGCCGAAGCCGTTGACGACGTTGACCACGCCGGGCGGCAGCAGGTCCGCGATCAGCTCGACCACCAGCAGCAGGCTCGCCGGGGTCTGCTCGGCGGGCTTGATCACCACGCAGTTGCCCGCGGCCAGCGCCGGCGCCAGCTTCCAGGTGGCCATCAGGATCGGGAAGTTCCACGGGATGATCTGCCCGACCACGCCCAGCGGCTCGTGGAAGTGGTAGGCGACCGTGTCCGCGTCGATCTCGCCGATCGAGCCCTCCTGCGCCCGGATCGCGCCCGCGAAGTAGCGGAAGTGGTCGACCGCGAGGGGCAGGTCCGCGGCGAGGGTCTCGCGCACCGGCTTGCCGTTCTCCCAGGTCTCGGCGACCGCGAGCTTCTCCAGGTTCTCCTCGATGCGGTCGGCGATCCGGTTGAGGATCACCGCGCGCTCGGTGGTGGAGGTGCGGCCCCAGGCGCCGGCCGCCGCGTGTGCCGCGTCGAGCGCGGCCTCGACGTCCGGCGCGGTGGAGCGGGCGACCTGGCAGAAGGTCTCGCCGGTCACCGGTGACGGGTTGTCGAAGTACCGGCCCTCGGCGGGCGCGACCCACTCGCCCCCGATGAAGTTGTCGTAACGGGCGGCGTAGCTGACGATGCTGCCTTCGGTGCCGGGTTGCGCGTAGGCCATGCGGGGCTCCTCGGAGGTCGCGGAGGGTACGACGGGGCCCACTGTGGCGGCCGGAGGTTGGCGAAAGGTTGGCGCGATCGGCGCGGGCCCCTCACCCCGGGCGGCCGCCCCCACTTCCGTCTATGCTCGCCGCATGCCCAGCCCGTCCGTTATGTCGGCCTTGTCGGTCCCGGCCGGGATCGACACCGTCACGCGCTACCTCGACCTCGCCGGGGTCTGCTCCTGTGCGCTGCTGGGCGGCGCCGTCGCGCGCTCCGCGGGCCTGGACCTGTTCGGGTTCGTGGTCGTCGGCCTCGTCTCCGGGCTCGGCGGCGGCCTGATCAGGGATGTGCTCCTCCAGCACGGCACCCCGATCGCGCTGACCGACTACACCTACGTCGCGGTCGCCCTCGGCGGCGCCCTCGCCGCCTTCCTGATCCCGCTCAGCGAGCACTCCTGGGGCCGGCTGTTCACCGCGCTGGACGCCGCGGTGATCGGGTTCTGGGCGGTGGCCGGCGCCAACCGGACCCTGTCGGCGGGCCTCGGCTGGCTCCCGGCGATCATGCTGGGCACCGTCACCGCGGTCGGCGGCGGCGCGCTGCGGGACGTCATCCTCGGCCGGGTGCCCGCGGTCTTCGGCGGCAACGGCCTGTACGCCACCGTCGCGCTGCTGGTCGCCGCGGTCACCGTGGTCTGCGCCTACCTCGGAGCCCCCACGGTCGGGATCTGCGTGGGCGTCGCGCTGGCCCTGGTCTTCCGGCTCAGCGCCGTGCACTACGGCTGGAACCTGCCCCGTGGACCGGACTGGCGACCCCAGGCCAGACTGGCCGCACTGGTACGGCGCGACCCCCGCGGCACCGGCGGCGACGGGAACGGCCCGGACGGCAGGAACGGCCGGGACGGCCAAGGCGGCGAGAACGGCGCGAACGGCGCGAACGGCGCGGAAGACCAGGACGGCGAGAACGGCCAGGACCCGAGGAGCTGAGGAGCACCCATGAGCGACCCCTCCCGCGCGGTACTCGCCGGCCTGGACAGCGCCCGCCCCGACCTGGAGGACCTCTACCGCGACCTGCACCGCCACCCCGAACTCGGCCTGCACGAGCGGCGGACCGCCGCCAAGGCCGCCGAGGCGCTGCGCGACTGCGGCTACCAGGTCACCGAAGGCGTCGGCGGCACCGGGGTGGTCGCGGTGCTCGCCAACGGCGACGGCCCGGTCGTCATGGCCCGCGCCGACATGGACGCCCTGCCGGTGCGCGAGCAGACCGGGCTGCCCTACGCCTCCACCGCCACCGTGCCCGGCGCCGACGGCACCGACCAGCCGGTGATGCACGCCTGCGGCCACGACATGCACGTCACGTGCCTGGTCGGCTGCGCCCGCCTGCTGGCCGGGGCCAAGGACGCCTGGCGCGGCACCTTCGTGGCGCTCTTCCAGCCCTCGGAGGAGAACGGCGACGGCGCCGACGCCATGGTCGCCGACGGCCTGACCGACCTCGCGCCCCGGCCCGACGTGGTGCTCGCCCAGCACGTCCTGCCCTACCCGGCCGGCTACGTCGGCACCCGCGCCGGCTCGGTGCTGTCGGCCGCGGACAGCCTGCGCGTGACCGTATACGGCCGCGGCGCGCACGGCTCGATGCCGCAGGCCGCGGTGGACCCGGTGGTGATGGCCGCGATGATCGTCGTACGGTTGCAGACCGTCGTCTCGCGGGAGGTGGCCGCCACCGACCCGGTCGTGCTCACCGTGGGCAGCATCCACGCCGGCAGCGGCCCCAACGTCATCCCGGACCGCGCCGTCCTCCAGCTCAACGTCCGCACGTACGACGACGCCACCCGCGCCCGGGTGCTGGACGCCGTCGAGCGGATCGTCCGGGCCGAGTGCCAGGCATCGGGGGCGCCGCGGGAACCGGAGATCGAGAAGGCCGCCGCCTTCCCGCCCACCGTCAACGACGAGGCCCCCACCCGGCGCGTCGCGGCGGCGTTCAGCGCGTACTTCGGCGACAGCGCGCAGACCCTGGACCGGCAGACCGCCAGCGAGGACATGAGCGAGATCCCGAAGGCGTTCGGCGTGCCCTTCACCTACTGGGGCGTCGGCTGCACCGACCCCGAACGGTACGAGCGGGCCGTGCGCGAGGGCACCACCGCCGCGGACATCCCGGTCAACCACAGCCCGGCCTTCGCGCCCGTGATCCAGCCGACCCTCGACACCGGCGTCAGCGCCATGGCGGTGGCGGCCCTCGCCTGGCTCGCCGGGTAAGGGCGGCGGGAGCGGCCGGGGTCCGGGCGGTCAGCGGCGGGACGCCTCGACCCGGCTCACCGCGATGCCGCGCCGCACATCGCCCGGGCCGAGCAGCCGCAGCGCGTGCTCGTGCACCTGCGTGTCGTACGGTGCCCGCTCGCCGTAGCGCAGCGCGAACCGCGGGTCGGCCGAGGCGAGCACCGCCTCCCGCACCCCCACCTCCAGGTGCCCGCGCCAGGCCACCACCCCCGGCGCCTCCGACAGCGGCAGCAGCGGCCCCCGGTAGTGCTCCACCGCCGTACCGGTGTCACCGCGGCCCAGCGCCGCCAGCACCTCGACGGCGTCGCACACCACCGGTGCGGTCAGCGCGTACGTCCGCGTGGCGACCGCGCCGTCCAGCGCGTGCCGCAGCCGGGACACCTCGGCCTTGAACGTGGACGCGGTCACCGGCCGGTCCCCGTACAGCGACTCCCGCAGCCGCTCCGGGGTGAAGCCGCCGGGCTCCAGGGCCAGCAGCGCCAGCACCTCCACCTGCCGCGGCGGCAGGCGCAGCGGCGCCCCGGCCGAGGTGACGCGGGCCGCGCCCAGGCAGCGCAGCTCCACCCCCGGCCGGGCCCGCTCCGGCGCCCGGTCCCGCCCGGCCCCGTCCCGCAGCCGCGCCTCGATCGCCGACGCCAGGGTGCGGACGGTCGGCAGCGCCAGCGGGTGCGAACGGTCCCATGTGGTGGACAGGTCCAGCACCCCGAGCACCCGGCCGTCCGGGGCGTGGATCGGCGCGCAGTAGCAGACCCAGCCGTGCAGGGCCGCGACCAGGTGCTCGGCGGAGAACACGGTGCTGGGGTGGCCGTTGCGCAGCGCCAGCGACAGCGCGTTGGTGCCCATCGCGCCCTCGTCCCAGCGCCCGCCCGGCGCGAAGTTGACCCGCTCGGCGCGGCGCCGCATCACCCGCCCGCCGCACGTCCACAGGATGGTGCCCGCCTCGTCGGTGACCGCGGCGACGTAGCCGGCGTCCTCGGCGATGCTCAGCAGCTCGCCGGCCAGCTCCGTGACCGGCCGGTACAGCGGGGAGCGCGCCCAGCGCGCGGTGCCGCCCGCCGCGGGCGGCGCGCTCTCCAGGCCCGGGTCCACCGTCGGCAGCGAGCGCGCCCACGACTCGGTGACCTCCGGCCGTACCGGCGGCGCGGGCGCCGCGCCGCGCCCGGCGGACCGCAACTGCGGCACCACCCGGGCCCATTCGTGCTCCAGCAGCGTCCGCCGCCGCTTGAGCGCACCCATCTCCGCCATCGTCATCCCGACTTCGTCGTCGTTCGACCCTCGCGCCGCCCGGCCGAGCCCGGCCCGGCGCCTCCTCTCATTCAAGGGGCGGGCCGCCGCGCCGTCGAGCCCCGCGGCCGAAATCGGGCGGCCCCGCGAGAGCGGCCCCGCGAGAGTGGCCCACGCCACTCCGGTTCCGGGAATGGATCACCGCGCCCGGCCGCTCAATGCAGCGGAGGGCCCGCCGACCCGCGAGACCCCGTATGACAAGGAAGTTGGACCCATGTACAAGAAGATCCTCGCCGCCGTCGACGGCACGTCCCACGGCGCGGCCGTGGTCGAGGCCGTGGCTTCCCTCGCCAAGCTGACCGGCGCGGAGGTCCAGGTCATCCACATACGGCCCTCCCAGGTCATCGGCGGCGTCATCGCCAGCACCGTGGTCCCGGTCGAGGAGACCGACGAGAGCCGCCAGGTGGTGGACGAGGCCGTGGCGCGGCTGCGCGGCGACGGCATCACGGCGGACGGCGAGGTCGACGAGGGCCTGCGCGAGGAGCTGGCGGCGATCCTCATCGACCGCGCCGAGGAGCTGGGCAGCGACCTGATCGCGGTCGGCCCCGGCCACTACAGCGGCATCTCCGGCCTGCTGCACCCGAGCGTGAGCCGCGGCGTCGCGAAGGTCGCGCCGGTGTCGGTGCTGCTGGTCCGCAGCGAGGGCGAAGCGGCGTAACGCCGCCGCGCGGTACGGCAGCGGTCGTGCGGCCCGCCCGGGAGGTGTCCGGGCGGGCCGCACGTGTGCGCGCACTTGTCAGAAGGCGCTCAGGCCGTTCGGAGTGCCGTTGCCGGTCGGTCCGTCGTATCCCTCCGTGCCCGTGCACAGGTAGTCCCCGGCGCAGTTGCCGTTGGAGCCGGCGACCACGTCGTTGAGGCCGGCGGCCGCCTCGGCGGAGTAGAGCCGCGAGGCGTCGGAGAAGGCCGAGGGGTTCCCGGCCAGGGCGATCACGCCCGCGATCAACGGCGCGGCCGCGCTGGTGCCGCCCACCACGGACCACCCCGCCCGCGCTCCGGTGGTGTTGTACGTCGCGAGGCCGGTCTGCGGGTCCGCGACCGCGGAGACGTCCGCGACGGTACGGCCCGGGCAGTCGGTGTCCTGCTGCCAGGCCGGCTTCGCGAACCAGGCGGAGCAGCCGCTGCCCGCACCGCTCCACGCGGTCTCCTGCCAGCCGCGGGCGTTGCCGGCCGGCGTCAGGGAGGTGCCGCCCACCGCGACCACGCCCGGGTAGACCGCCGGGGCGGACGGCACGCCGTACCCGGAGTCGCCGGAGGAGGCCACCACGGCCACGCCCGGGTGGCTGTAGGACCCGGCGAAGGCGGCGTCCCCGTTGCGTTCCGTGCCGCCGTAGCTGTTGGACACCTCGGTCGCGCCCAGTGCGGCGGCGGAGTCCACGGCCTGCGCGAGGTCCTGCTCGGTGGGCTCGTCGGCCTCGACCAGCAGGATGTGGCACTGCGGGCAGGCCGCGGAGACCATGTCCAGGTCGAGCGCCGTCTCGGTGGCCCAGCCGGAGGTGCCCGCCGACTGCGGCAGGGGGCTCGCCGCGCCGTCCTGGTCCACCTTGCGGAAGCAGCCGTTGCCGGTGGTGCACGCGGGCAGCCCGTAGGTGGCGCGGTAGACGGCGAGGTCGGCCTCGGCGGTGGGGTCGTCGTAGGCGTCGACCAGGGCGACGGTCTGGTCGGCTCCTCCGGTGGCGGGCAGGTCGTAGGCGGACCTCAGGTCCGCCGGGCCGTAGCCCGCCGGCAGCGCCGCGTCGGCGGCTCCCGCGGCGCCCATGGGCCCTCGCACGCCCAGGCCCCCGGAGACGTCGGTGCGGATCTGCGCCAGGCAGCGGGCCTGCCCGGCCGGTACCGCCGCGCAGGCGTTCCGCACGTCGGCCGGCAGCGTGCGCGCCGCGCCGGACGCCGGGGCGGGCACGGCCGCCTGGACGGTGCCGGCGGCGGACATCGCCAGGGCGAGGGGCAGCAGGACGGTCGCGGCGGTCCGCAGGGTACGGACCAGGCGGGTGCGGGTGGTCATCCCGGGATCGGTCTCCTTGTCCGGTGGGGCGGCGGTCATGACGTGGTGGTGGCGACGGTGTAGGCGTGCATGACCGTCTGGCTGAGGGTGTTGCCGTCGGCGTCCGTGGCGCTCACCCGGATCGAGGGGTTGGTGCCCCGGGCGGCGGCCGGATTGGTCCAGTGGGCCTGGTAGTGGCCGGCGGAGCCGGTGACGGACGCCTTCTGCCAGGTCCGGCCGTCGTCGAAGGAGACCTGGACGGCGGCGGAGGTGATCGCGGCCCGCGAGCCGGCGCCCTGGTACGCCACGTGGCCGATCTCCAGGCCCATCCGCTGGTCGGTGCGGTGGCTGGTGCCGGTGCCGTCGGTGGCCAGGTCGTCGTGCGCGGTCAGCAGCGGCAGGATCAGGCAGGGCGTGCTGTCGGACTGGCCCGCGCAGGACAGGTTCGCCGGCAGGACGGAGCCGGTGTCGGCAGCCGAGGGCAGACCGAAGGTCAACTCGGTGTGGCTGCTGGTGGACTGGCTGACGTTCGGTTCCGCGCCGGCGTCGCGGTCGGCGACGAGCCGGTAGCGGCCCCCGGGCGTGTCCTGGCCCTCGGCGTAGACGCCCGGACCGTCCTCGCTGTCCAGCAGGGTGCCGTCACGGTAGAGGCCGGCCTGGTCCACAGGCGAGGCGTCGGCGTAGACGCTGGGGTCGCCGACGTGGCCCGCGTCGCTGTCGGTCGTCTCCAGGAAAGCCAGCAGGTCGCCGCCGGCGACGCATGCCTCGCAGTCCCCGAACGGGATCGTGTCCGGGTACTGGCCCAGGCCCAGGGCCAGCGGTCCGCGCGCCCAGTCCACCGAGTAGCCGTGTCCGGCCAGCACGGATCGCTCGCCGATGAAGACCAGGTCACCGGTGAACGACTCCTGGAGCCAGTCCCCTCCGTTGAAGGTGCTCAGGTAGTCCGTGACGCGGGCGGGCATCGTCTGCGTCGCGATGGCGGAGAACGAGGCGGGAGCGTTCTGGGTGAGTTCTCCGCTGGTCACCTGGCCGTCGGCGGGGCTGGCCGGGTCGCGGTCGTAGCGGGCCGCGACGGCGGCGAGCTGCCCGCTCGTGACGTGGATCTGCTGGTCGGCGGAGACCTCGTCGGAGGCGGCCGAGTCCAGGTCGTAGCGGTAGTCGCCGGCGTCGGGCGCGTGGCCCGACCACTGTGCGTCGTAGCCGACCGCGCCGACGGCGGCCGCCGGCTGGGGGTTGACGTAGACCGGCGTGCCGTCGGTGGAGGTCACCGAGGCGGTCGGGGCGTAGGAGACCGGCGTCTGCCCGGTGGCGTCCACCCGCGCCCAGTTGGCGCTCAGGTAGTCGGCCACCGCCGGGCGGGGGGTGGCAGCGGTCACCGCCGCCGTGGCCGTGCGCGCGTCCAGGTCCTCGGTGGTGGCGCCGGACACGGTGAGGTCGGAGCGGGTGACCAGGGACTGGGCGGTGACCGCGCCGGCCGCGTCGTACGTCGGCACCAGCATGGCGGCGCTGTAGTGGCCGTCGGGCACCGCCACCTTCTCGACGCCGTCGACGACCGGAAGCACGGCCGCGAACACGGACGCGTCATCGGTGTTCGTCAGCAGGACCTCTCCGGTGGCCCCCGCGCCGGAGCGGTCCTCCGCGTCCAGGGTGAGGATGTCGAGCTTGTAGCCGTCCGACGTGGCACCGCGCAGGGCGTCCGCAGCCGTGCCCGCCGACCCGGTCGTGCCGGACGTGCCGGTCGTTGCGGCCCTGCGGACCGAGGCCACCTGCTGGAACAGCGGAGTGCTCCCCGGCCTGCGGCCTGCCTTGACGTCGGCGCCGATCCGCTGCTTGAGCAGCCGCGCCAGTTGCCGGCCCGATCCGGCGGTGGCGTAGCCGCCGGCCGAGACGCCCCGTCCCGCCGGGGCACCGGCGGGCGCCGGGGTGGTGGACGTCAGCGTCAGCCCGGCCGGGGCGGTCGGGCTGCTGCCGGCGGCGGCGGTGAAGGACACGGTCACCGGCACCCGGTCGGCGGCCGAGGGGTCCTTCACCAGCGCGCTGACGTCGAACAGGGAAAGGTCCAACTGCCGTCCCACGTACGGCAGGGCGGACGCAGGGATCACGTACCGGTCGCCGGAGCCGTCCTGGAAGGAGGCGAAAGCGCCCGCACCGGCGGCGTGCGAGGCCGGCCGCACGGCCAGGACGTCCCGGCCGGAGGCGGTGGTGGTCACGGCGACCCGGTCACCGGTCACCAGCGTGATGTCCCGGGTACGGGAGCCGGCCATGGCCGACAGCGCCTTCGAGTCTCCCGAACCTCCCGAGGCGGCCAGCGCGGTACCACCGCCCACGACCGCGGCCGACGCCGCCAGCCCCAGCGCGAGAGCGCCTCCCACCACACGGGCCAGAACCCGGCCGCGTACCTGGTGTAAAGGGGCCGCTCTTTCCGGTTCCGGCCATCCGGCGGGCCATTCGTCCCTGTGCACTCGTGTCTCCTTCGTCGAGGTGGACTTTCACAGGGAGCTTTGTTCGGCTGGGCGGCCCGGGGAAAGTTTTATGACCAAGCTGTCACCGTGTAACAGCCGCCGGTCATTTCGGTGTGGCAGCCTCGTGCGGCACGGCCTTCACCCGACCCCAGCACGCTCAGGGAGCCACCCCGGTGCACCACCTTCTGCTCGTCACGGCCGATGCGACCTGCGACGACTCCCTCGTGGCCGTACTGCGCGCGATGGGGCACCGGGTGACCGCGGCCCACGGGGAGACGGCAGGCCCCGACCGGACCCGCGAACCGCGCGGAAGGGGCGGACTCGGCGAACCGGTCGACGCGGTGGACCTGGTCGTCCTCGACACCGCGGCACCGAATTCCGGCACCTTCGAGACATGCCGTCGAATTCAGGCCGAATATCCCGCGCCGCTGGTCATTCTCGCCACCCGGGGCAACCCGGAGGACGTCATCACCGGTTTGGAGAACGGCGCCGCCGACTATCTCGTGAAACCGGTGGGCGCGCGCGTCCTCGAAGCACGGCTCCACGCCCTGTTACGCCGCCCGGGACCCCGCCCGCGCCCCTCGGAAGGGGTGCTCGACCTCGGACCGCTGGCCGTCGACACCGCGACCCTCGCCGCGGTCCGGGACGGCACGACGGTCCGCCTCACCCCGACCGAGGCGCGCCTGCTGCTCGCACTCGCCGCCCGCAAAGGCCGGGTGATGCCCCGCCAGACCCTGCTGGAACGGGTCTGGGGACACCGTCACACCCGTCACACCCCGGGCGACCTGCGGCTGGTCGACGCCTGCGTGGCGCGGCTGCGCCGCAAGATCGAGCCGGACCCCGCGAACCCCACCCTGCTGCTCACGGTACGCGGCACCGGCTACCGCCTGTGCCACCGGATGTGAACGGGCGCTCGTCACACGGCCGTACGGTGGCGCGCCGCCGCTAATGTGACGGCATGACGAACGCCTCCGACCTGCCCCCCGACCTCGCGGCGCTGCCCACGGCCGAGTTCGCCTTCCCGGGCCCGCTGCGGGACCAACTCGTCGCGGCGGTGCTCGACGGCACCAAGACCTCCACGACCGGGCTCGTCGCCGACTACGCGCACGAGGGCGAGGAGCTGCCGAAGGCCGGTGAACGGTCGGTGGTGGTCGACTCCGCGCACCGGCCGGTCGCGGTGATCGAGGTGACCGGTGTCCGCGTCGTACCGCTGGGGGAGGTCGACCTCGCGCACGCGAGGGACGAGGGCGAGGGATACGACAGCGTCGCCTCCTGGCGGGCCGGGCACGAGCGGTTCTGGCACAGCGCGCAGATGCGCCAGGCGCTGGCGGACCCCGGGTTCACCGTCGACGACACGACGATGGCGGTGCTGGAACGGTTCCGCGTCGTGACGGACCTGCGCCCGGCGCGGTGACGGCGGGCCGGACTTCCGCTCACGCGCCCGCGGGTGCGGGCGGGGCCAGCAGGTGCTGGACGGCCACCGCGGCGCCCCCGCGCGCCCACTCCTCGAACGGCAGCGGCCGCACCAGCAGGTCGCAGTCCGCCGCGGCGCCGAACGCGCGGGCGGCGAACGTCTGCCGGATCTCCTCCTCGTACAGGTCGTAGGAGGACACGCCCTCGCCCGAGATGACGATCCGCTGCGGGCCGACCAGGTTGGCGACCGCGGCGAGCGCCAGCCCCATCGCCCGTCCGGCCCGGGCGAAGACCGCGCGCACCTCCCGGTGGCCGGCGTACGCCAGCCGCACCGCCCCGGGCATGCTCAGCTCCGGGTCGCCGGCCGCCTCCCGCGCCTGCTCGGTGATCGCGCGGGAGGAGGCGACGGCCTCCACGCAGCCGGTGTTGCCGCAGGTGCACACCCGGTCGGTGCCGCCCAGCGCCAAGTGGCCCAGCTCGCCGGACACGCCGTACGCCCCGGACACCACCCGCCCGCCGACCGACAGGCCGCAGCCGATTCCGGCGCCGACCGTGACCAGGGCGAACGAGGAGAGGCCGACGCCCGCGCCGAACCACTGCTCGGCCACCGTCAGCGCGCGCACGTCGTTCTCGACCAGCACCGGTGTGCCCGTGGCGGCGCCGACCAGCGCGGCGAGCGGGACCTGGCGCCAGTCGAGGAAGGGGGAGTAGCGCACGGTGCCGCCGCGGGCGTCGACGTCCCCGGCGAGGGTGACGCCGATGCTGTGCGCGTCGCCTCGGCCGAAGCCCGTGCCGTCCGCGCGCAGGCGCGCCACCAGCCGGGCGAGGTCGGCGACCACCGTCACCACGTCGTGCGAGCGCAGGTCGGTGCGGCCGGTCGCCAGCGGGCGGGCGGTCAGATCGGTCAGGACGCCGATCAGCTCGTCCGCGGTGACCTTCACGCCCACGAAGTGGGCGCGGTCCGGGCGCACCGCCAAGGGGGTCGCCGGGCGGCCCGAGGCGCGTTCGCCTGTCGGCGGCTGGACCGGGCCGCCCAGTTCCGTCAGCCAGCCGTCCGCCAGCAGCGGGCTCGCTACTTTCGTCACGGCGCCCGGGGACAGGCCGGTGCGCCGTCCGATCTCCGCCCGCGTCAGCGGGCCTTGCAGCAGGGTGCGCAGCACCAGTGACGCGGCCGGCGGCTGGCCATCCAGAGGCATGACCCGCACCTTACATTTCCTGCGGCAAGAAATCCCTCCGGGGGTGGGGGCCGCTGCGGGGGTTCGCCGTTGGGGGTGCGGTGCCGTTGCCGGGTGCGGGCCGGTGGCCTGCTGGGCGCGCAGTTCCTCGCGCCCCTTGCGGGGTTGCGCCGTTGGGGTGGGGGTTCGTTGCCGGGTTGCTGGTCGGTGGTCTGCTGGGCGCGCAGTTCCTCGCGCCCCTGGTGGCGGGGGTGGTGCGTTGCTGGGGGTGGAGGTGTTCGCGGCTCTTGGCCGGCGGGAGGGTATGTTGACGGTGGAAGGAAAGGGTCGTTAGATTCGCGGGGTCGTGGAGTGCTGGATCGCAGGGAGGAGCCCTCGCATGGCTGACTCATCGGCGCGGGTGGTCGCGTTGCGAGCTGCTGGGACGAGCTTGGTCGTGGAGATGACGGAGCCGGTCCCGAGGGTGCTGCACTGGGGTGCGGATCTGGGGGAGCTGTCGGACGCGGAGCTGGGGGCGCTGAGTCTGACGGGTGAGGCCGCGGTGCTGAACAGTTCGATCGACTGCGGTCGGCGGTTCACGGTGTGGCCGACGGAGGCCGAGGGGTGGTCGGGTACGCCCGCGCACTTCGGGCACCTGGACGGGGGCGCGGGGGCGCCGCGCCTGGCGACGTCGCGGGTGGAGCACCGCGCGGACCCCCGCGGTGGCGGCGAGGTGCGGATCGAGCTGGCCGACACCGGCGCGGGTGTGGACGTCGCGCTGACCTACCGGCTGGAGCCGTCGGGCGTGCTGGGGGTGTCGGCGGAGCTGACCCGGCGCGCCGCGGTGGACGCGGACCCGGCACCGTACGACCTGGGGCAGGTCGTGACCCTGCTGCCGGTGCCGCGCCGGGCGAGCGAGGTGCTGGACTTCACCGGCAAGTGGAGCCGTGAACGGTCCCCGCAGCGCCGGGAGTTGGCGCACGGCACGTACACACGGGAGGTGCGGCGGGGCAAGCCCGGGCTGGACTCGCCGTATCTGCTGGCGGTCGGCACCCCGGGCTTCGGGTTCCGGTCCGGCGAGGTGTGGGCCGTGCACGTGGCCTGGAGCGGCGACCAGCGCTTCCTGGTGGAGCAGTTGCCGGAGGGCGCGGGGGTGCACGCCTCGGCGCTCGGCGGGGGCGAGCTGCTGCGGGCCGGTGAGGTGCGGCTCGCACCGGGGGAGAGCTACCGGACACCGGTGAGCTGGTACGCCTGGTCCGCGGCCGGGCTGGACGGCCTGGCCGACCGCTTCCACACGCTGCTGCGGGCCCGCCCGCAGCACCCGTCCCGGCCCCGCCCGCTGGTCCTCAACAGCTGGGAGGCCGTCTACTTCGACCACGACCTGGACCGCCTGCTGCGGCTGGTGGACAAGGCCGCGGAGGTCGGTGTCGAGCGGTTCGTGCTGGACGACGGCTGGTTCCTCGGCCGCCGCGCGGACAACGCCGGGCTCGGCGACTGGCAGGTGGACCCGGCGGTGTGGCCGCGGGGGCTGTCCCCGCTGGCGGACCATGTCCGGGCCCGCGGCATGGAGTTCGGGCTGTGGTTCGAGCCGGAGATGGTCAACCCCGACTCCGAGCTGGCCCGTGCGCACCCTGACTGGGTGCTCGGCCCGGCCGCCGGCCGCGGCCCGACCTCCCGCAACCAGTACGTCCTGGACATCACCAACCCCGACGCCTGGGCGTACCTGCTGGACAGCATCGACACGCTGGTCACCGCCTACGGCATCGCGTACCTGAAGTGGGACCACAACCGGGACCTGCACGAAGCCGTGCACGGCCCGGCGGACCGCCCGGTCGCGCACGCCCAGGTGCGCGCGCTGTACCGGCTGCTGGACACCCTCAAGGAGCGGCACC
The DNA here is from genome assembly GCF_057708125.1 of Actinacidiphila sp. bgisy145. NCBI lineage: Bacteria > Bacillati > Actinomycetota > Actinomycetes > Kitasatosporales > Streptomycetaceae > Actinacidiphila > Actinacidiphila sp. bgisy145. The sequence continues at coordinate 14,441 of NZ_JBYIRL010000049.1, read as the reverse complement.
CCGGGCTGGAGATCGAGAGCTGTGCCAGCGGCGGCGGCCGGGTCGACCTGGGGGTGCTCGCGCGCACCGACCGCGTCTGGGCCTCGGACTGCAACGACCCGGTGGAGCGGCAGTCGATCCAGCGCTGGACCGGGCAGCTGCTGCCCCCCGAACTGGTCGGCGCGCACTTCGGCCCGTCGCCGGCGCACACCACGCACCGCGAGACGGACGTCTCCTTCCGGCTGGCCACCGCGCTGTTCGGGCACGCCGGCATCGAGCAGGACCTGACGTCCTGCACCGGCGAGGAGCTGGCGCGGATCACCGCCTGGACGGCGATGTACCGGGAGCTGCGCCCGCTGCTGCACGGCGGCCGCACCGTACGGGCCGACCTGACCGGGCCCGGCGACGCGCAGCGGGAGGCGCGGCTGCTGCACGGCGTCGTGGCGTACGACGGTTCCGCGGCGCTGTACTGCTGGGCGCGCACCGCGACGTCCACCGAAGCGCAGTACGGCCGGGTGCAGTTGCCCGGGCTCGCCGCCGACGGGAGCTACGAGGTGCGGGTGCGCACCGAGCTCGGGCTGCCGTCGCTGCACCAGACCGGCGGCCCGGCCTGGCTCACCGAGGCGCTGGCGGGCTGGGTACGGCTGCCGGGTGCGGTGCTCGCCGAGGCGGGCGTGCCGCTGCCGACCCTCAACCCGGGCCAGGCGCTGCTCCTCGAGGTGCGCCGGGCGGCGTGACCGGCCCCGGCCCGGGGTACGGGCGCCCGGCGATGTGCCAAGGCCGCCCCGCGGCGCGCGCGAAACGCTACCGTGAGGGCGGGACCTTGGGGGAGATGTGTCGGTCTGGACGCTGTGCGGACCGGAGGGCGGCCCGCCCCGGTCACCGGTGCGCGAGCACCCTGACGGCGAGTCCGACCGCGCCCGAACCGGCGGCGGTCGCGGCGCCGTACACGGCGGCCTGGACGGCGAGGCCGCCCAGGCGGCGTCCGATGCGGCGGAAGCGGAAACTGAAGCGGGATCGGTCCGGTACGTGCACGGTGTGCCTCCCGTGGTCGGCCGGCGCCCACGCGGGTGCGGAGCGCTCGGGCCCCACCAGGCCCGACGCGCCGCCTGGCCGCCGGGTCCGGGCGGGCCGACCCGGAGCGTTCCGGGCGCCCGCCAGGCCGGCAGCCGGCACTCCGGCTCCCGCGGCCCGGGTCCGGTCCGGGGTCCGCACGACCCGGGAACCGGCCGGTGAACGACCGGCCGGCCCCCGGCGCCGAGGCGTGGACGGCCGCCCTGCACCACCTGTGGGAGGCGTCCGGCCGCACCGGCTGGGCGTCGATCGACCGCGCGGTCAACCGCAGGACCGGTGCTCCCGGTCCGGGCCGGCCCGATGCGCGCCCGCGCCGGACCGTGTCGGAGTCGACCTGGTACGGCTGGCTCGAAGGCACCTACGTCCCCCGGTCGTTCGAGACGCTCGCCCCGGTCCTCGACTTCCTCGCCGAGCGCGCCGAACGGCACACCCCGGGCTTCCGGCGGCGGCCGCGTGCGTCGTGGGAGCGCCTGTGGCGGGCCGCCCGCGCCGGGCGGCGCCCGCGCACCGCCGGCCCGGACCCCGCCCGCGCCCCGGCCGACCCCCGGCTCCATCTCCCGGCGGAGTACCTCGCCCGCCCCGACCTGCACGAACGGGCCGTCGCCGCGGTGGGCGCCGCGGACCCCGGGGCCGAACCGCCGACCCGCACCCCCGTGGTGGCGCTCGTCGGCATGGGCGGCGCGGGCAAGTCGGTGCTCGCCCGGGCGGTGGCCCTCGACCCCCGGGTCGCGCGGCGGTTCCGGGACGGCGTCCTGTGGCTGCCGGCCGACGGCCGGTCCGCCGACGCCTGCCGGGGCGAACTGCTCGCCGCGCTGGACGAGCCCGCCACCGGCGCCGATCCCGCGGCCGGACTGCCGGCCCTGCGCGACCGGCTCCGCACCCTCGACTGCCTCGTGGTCGTCGACAACGTCACCTCGGCCGAACAGCTCCTGGCACTGGACGTCTTCGGCCCCGGCAGCGCCCTGCTGACCACCACCCGCGACCTGGAGACGGTGCCGCACGGCTGCCGCCCGATCCTGGTGGAGACGCTGCCGGCCGAGCCCGCCCGGCACCTGCTCGCGGCCTACGCGCGGGTCGCACCGGACGAACTGCCCGGCGCGGCCGGCCAGGTGCTCGGCCACTGCCGCGGGCTGCCGCTGGCACTGGCGATCTGCGGGGCGATGGCCGCCGAGGGCCACAGCTGGACCGGACTGGCGGACGCGCTCGACCGGCCGCGCCCGGACGCGCTGGTCAAACAGTTCCTCGACTACCGGCACGGCTCGCTGACGGCCGCGATCAGGGCGAGCACCGACGCCCTGCCGGAGGTGGTCCGGGCCTGCTACGAGGACCTCGCGGTCTTCGCCGCACGCGGGCCGGTACCGGTCGCGGCCGTGGAACTGGTGTGGCGGCACCGCGGACTGGACGACGCCGATGTGCTCTCCGCCGTCGAACTGCTCGCGCGCCGCTGCCTGCTGACCCACCGCCCCGAGGACGGGACGGTCCTCCAGCACGACCTGCTCCAGGACCACTCCTGCCACGCGGCACGGCGGCGGCGGGCGGAGCTCCACGACCGCCTCGCCGCCGACCTGGCCCGGCGCTGGGGCGGACTCGACAAGGGGCTGCCCGGCCTCGCCCACCCGGTCCCGGCCGACGACCTGGACCGGTACGCCCTGGTGCACCTGGGCGGCCACTTCGCGGCGGCCGGCCAGGCTGACCTGCTGCACCGGCTGCTGGCCGCCGCGTCCGGTGCGCACGGCGGCACCAACACCTGGTTCGCCGCCCACGACCGCGCGGGCCTCGTCCGCGAGTACCTCGCCGACCTCGAACGCGCGCGCGGCCTCGCCGCGTCCGCGACCGACCGCGCCGATCCCGGCGCCGGCCAGGACGCCGGGATGGCCCTGGAGATCCGCTACGAGCTGATCCGCAGCTCGATCGTGACCCGTGCGGCCACCGTGCCCGCCGCCCTCCTGGTAGCCCTGGTGCGGCAGGGCGTCTGGACCTTCCGGCAGGCGGAGGCATACACCGGCCTCATGCCCGACCCGGTGCAGCGCTCCGAGGCGTACCGGCGGCTGGCCGCGGCGACGGGACTGCCGCCGCGCCGGCGCGCCCACCTCCTCGGGCTCGCGATCCGGGCCGCTGAGCGCATCCCTGCGCCCGTCCAGCGGACCAACGCGCTGATCCGGCTGCTGGGCCTGGTCGACGACGCGGCGCGCGAGGCGCTGTTGGAGCGCGCGCTGGCGGCGGCCGACGCCGACCGGCAGCGCTCCGGGGAGATCCGCGCCGCGGTCTTCGCGGCGGCGAGCCCGTGGTTCCCGGAGCGGGCGCAGCGCGAACTGCTGGCAGGCCTGCGGCAGGGCGAGGACCGCCACCACTTCCGGGAGGTGCTGCACGCGGCGCTTCCGGCACTGCCGGAACTCCTGGACGACGTCCTGGAGGTGGCGCGCACGGGCGACGGCTTCCACGAACGGACCCAGGCGCTGCGCGCGGCCCTGCGGGTGGCGGCGCCCGACGTCCGGGAGCAGCTGATCGCGTGGCGGCTCACCGCCGAGCGGTCCGCGCCGGAACTCAGGGGCGGGCGCGGCCTGGTGGCGGAGGAACTCGCCCCCTACCTGGGGCCCGGGGAACTCACGGACCTGGTCGACCGCGAATTGCCCGCGGCCAACGTGCACGCCGCGGCCGCCATCCTGGCCGCCTCGATCCCCCGCCTGACCGGCCCCCGTCGGGACCCGCTCGTCACGAAGGCGACCGCGTTGCTGCGCGCCGGGAAACCGGAGACCCGGCACCGGCGCTGGACGGCGCTGGTCCGCGCGCTGCCCGAGCCCGAGCGCACCGCCGTGCTGGAGGAGCGCGTCGACGACCTGTTCCGCACCGCGCCCGCCACCGCGGTGGACGTGGTGGCCGCCTGCGCCTCCTTCGCGTCCGGCCGGCTCCTGCGCCGGGCGGCGGCCCATGTCCTGGCGGACGGTACGTCGGACGGGACCCTGGAACTCCTCGCGCCCCACCTGACGCGGGACGAACTCGCCGGTTGCCTGTCCTCGGCGCGGCGCGGCAGCCGGCCCGACACGTGGTCACGCCGGCCCGCCGTGTGGGCGCGGGCGCTGGCGCGGCTGACCCCCGGCCGGCCGCCCGAGGTCCAGCTGCGGATGCTCGGCGAGATCGCCGCGCTGGTCGACGGTGACGAACTGGCCGCGCTCCTGTACGAGTTGGCGCCCCGTCTGGACGCCGCCGCGCTCGGCGCGGCCGCCCGGGCGGTTCCCGCGGCGGCGGACGCCCGGACCACGGCGCTCGTGCTCGCCCGGCTCGCCGCACGCGCGCAGGACCCCGACGACCGCGCCGCGCTGCTGCGCCGGGCCCGCGAGGCGGCGTACCGGGGGGACCGGGAGGGCGTCCAGCGCCCGGTGCTCGCGCGGGCCACGACACCGGGGGAGCTGCTCGCGGCCCTCGGCCCGGGCCCGTCCGACCGCGGCGGCAGGTCCCGGCAGTCCCCGGGGCCCGGCCGGTTGTCGGACGCGCAGGCCGAAGCGGCGCTGGGGGCCGCCCGTGCGCTCCACGACGTGTGCGACCGGGCGTGCGCCCTCGCCGCGCTCGCCGGGAGGGCCGCCCCGGACCGGGCGGGTGTGACGCTGCACGAGGCACTGACCACGGTCCTCCTCCCGCACGGACACGTCGACGCCGTGTACTGCCCCGGGTTGGACGTGGTCCGGGAGGCGGCCGAGCGGTGCTCCGGCGCCGCTTCGCCCGACCGCACGTTCGCCGCGTGCGCGGCGCTGCTCGACCCCGGCAACCAGGTCTGGCGGCTGGCCCAACTGGGCTGCCTCCTCGCCCTTGTGCCCGCCTCGCAGTGCCTGCCGGCCGTCGCCGAGACCCTGGAGCGCCTGGCGGAGGAGGACATCGGCACGGAGCACCACGACGACGCGGAAGGGCAGTTGCTCGGCGCGCTGGACGCGGTCGGGCCGCACCTTGACGACGCGGCCCGGCGGCAGGCGCTGCGGGTGGCCCGGAAGCTGTCGCCGGAGGGGGAGACCGAGGCGTACGCCTTGCTCGCCGCGACCGCCGAGCCCCTCGCGCGCGCCGAACTGCTGGCGATGGTGACCGGCAGGCTGCGTGAGCAGACGGCCGTGCTGGACCACTACACGCTGGTCCGGATCATTCCCTGGCTCGGGGAGCGGGACGCCGCCGACCTCGTCGGCCGGCTCCTGCGCCGGCGCGCCGCCGACAGGCGGTGGCTCGGGGCCTTCCCGTACACCGTTGCCGCCCTCGCGCCGCACCTGACCCCCGCGCTCCTCGACCAGATCGCGGGCGTCGTCGCCCGCCACCCCGTCTTCTCCGAACGGGCCGAGGCGCACGCGGACCTCGCGCTCGCCGCGTCCACCGTCCTGCCCGAACGCCGGCCCGCCTTCTGGCGTGCGGCGGTCGCGGACGCCGCCGCGGTCGGCCGGTCCGCGCTCCTCGGCCTGATCGCGCGGCTACCGCTCGACGGCCGGCCGGAGCTCACCGCGCCCCTGCTGGCCGCCGTGCTCGACGTGCGCCGCTGGTGGCCCGACGGCCACCCGGCCGACCCGCCGCCAGGTCCGAACGAAGCGGCCTAGCACAGGCGTTGAGGTGGACGGCGCCGCCCTGCGCACGGCAGGTGCACGATCCCCGTACGGTCGTGCACCTGCCGTGCCGGCGCGGACCGTTGGCGACCTGGGCTTTTGCGGCCCCCTGAGCTGCAAGCTCCCGGAAACGGCACTGACCCTACCCCGAATTCGGGGCGTTCACGCATGTGTCGACACCGCGCGGCACCGACAGTACCGTGAGTCGAGGAATTGCCGCTGCAATTGCATCGGGAATTGCAGCGGCACATGCGCCGGGTCGCCGCGGCAACTGCCGTGATTCCTGGTGCGTGAGCGTATCCGTATGCCGCCCCGACCGACGTAGGAGTGATGCCAGGTGCAGCAGTTCGAGAACGGTGTGCAGGCCAGTTCGATCTCCGGGGTCCGCTGGGTCAAGAGCGGGCGCAGCAACCCGAGCGGCAACTGCGTGGAGGTGGCCGCGCTTCCGGACGGCAGCGTGGCGGTGCGCAACTCCCGGCACCCGGACGGACCCGCGCTGGTCTACACCCGCGCGGAGATCACCGCCTTCGTCGAGGGCGCCAAGGACGGCGACTTCGACCCGTACACCGGCTGACGCCGCCCCGAAACCGCCTCACGCGGCCCGGGTTGCGCACGAGCGGAATGCTCCCTGGCGCATCCCGGGCCTTCGCGGTATACGGGCAGACCACAGCGGTACCCCGGTGCAATAATGGCCCTTCCAGTCTCTGCGTTGGGAGCCCCTATGCCTGCCGCGCCGCACCCCGTCTCGCCGATACAGCTCTTCGAGCGCCGCCCCGAGATGGGCGCCACGGCGATGGGCCGCGTGCTCGGCAACTATCTGCGGGCGCTGCGGGAGAACAGGGCGATCAGCCCCGGCGACGCTGGCCGGCACATCCGCGCGCACGCCTCGAAGATCAGCCGCATGGAGACCGCGCACGTCAACCTCAAGTCCCGTGACGTGGAAGACCTGTTGAGCCTCTACCGGGTCGAGGAGCCCGAACGCGGCCAGATCCTCGCCATGGTGGAGCGCTCCGCCCGCCCGGAATGGTGGCAGCAGTACGGCGAGGTGGTGCCGGACTGGCTCCAGCAGCTCATCGGCCTGGAGCGCGACGCCCACGTCGTCCGCACCTACGAGACGCAGTTCGTGCCCGGCCTGCTCCAGACGCCCGCCTACGCACAGGCCGTGGTGCTCGTCGGCCACCGCCTCGCGTCGGCCGAGGAGCGCGAACAGCGCGTCATGCTGCGGCTGGAGCGGCAGCGGCGGATGACCGAGCCCGGCGCGCCGGTGCTGTGGGCGCTCATCGACGAGGGCGTGCTGCACCGCCCGATCGGCGGCGCACAGGTGATGCGCGACCAACTCCACTACCTGCTGGAGGTGTTGCGGCACCCCGGCGTACGGCTCCAGATCGCCTCCTACGAGGCGAGCGCCGCCGCCACCCCGGGCGCGGCCGTGACCTACCTGCGCTTCGCGCAGGGCTTCCTGCCGGACATGGTCTACCTGGAGCACATGACCAGCGCGATGTACCTCGACCGGCTGGAGGACGTGGACCGCTACCGGGCCGCGCTGGACGAGCTGAGCGCGCTGGCGGCCACCCCGGCGGAGAGCCGGGTGCTGCTCGAAGAGGCGCTGCGGCGGTACGAGTAGCCGCCCCGCGCGGGGGCGGCCGTCCGCCTCAGCGCACCCGGCCCACGCCGCCGTACTCGATCCACTCGTAACTCGGCTGGACCAGGGCGAGTTCGTTGTCGGCGCGCCAGGTGGAGACCTCGACCAGGCCGGGCTCGATGATCTCGGTGCCCTCCAGGTACGTCTCCAGGACGCTGGGCTCGCGCACTTCGCCCCAGTTGCCGCCGGTCGACTGGTCCATGAACGCGCTGACGCCGCTGCGCACTTCGGGGTCGTCGCTGACGAGCTGGCACACCACCAGGAAGCTGCCGGCCGGCAGCCGGTCCCGGACCCGGTGCACCATGCCCGCCGGGTCCTCGGTCTCCTTCACGCAGTGCAGCACCGACACGAACAGCGCGGCCACCGGCTCGTCCAGGTCGATCAGCCGGTGCACCTCCTCGCTCTCCCATATGCTGTCGGTGTCGCGGAAGTCGGCCTGGATGACGGCGGTGTTCTCGTTCTGCTCCAGCAGCACCCGGCCGTGCGCGAGCACGATCGGGTCGTTGTCCGCGTAGACGACCCGCGCGTCCGGGTGGATGCGCTGCGCGATCTCGTGCACGTTGTCCTGCGTCGGCAGCCCGGAGCCGTGGTCGACGAACTGCTTGATGCCGTAGTCCTCGGCGAGTACCCGCACCACCCGGCGCAGGAACTGACGGTTGTTCAGCGCGAGCACCTTCATGCTCGGCACCTGCCCCAGCAGCTCTTCGGTCGCGCTGCGGTCGGCCGGGTAGTTGTCCTTGCCGTCCAGCAGGTAGTCGTACATGCGGGCGACACTGGGCACCGTTATGTCGATGGACGTGCTCGACGACGCGTCTGCGGCTGGCATATGACCCCTCACAACGGTGCTCTGCGTGTGCAACTCCGGTCCGCCGAACGGCCCCCGGTGGCTGCGCACATCTTAGGCAGCGGCGGCGGGGCCGGTCGAGTGGAGTGGCAACGCCGTTACGCGGCGCAGCCCTTGGCACCGCCCGAGGACACGCTCGCGGGCACCGACAGCGACAGCGCGAGCCCCTGGGCGTTCGTCCGGGCACCGGTGAGCGCCACCCCCGCGGGCAGTTGCGGCGCCGTCACGGTGCGCGGCGCGAGCTGCGCGGCGAGCCCCGAGCCGCCCTTGCCCTTCCGCGCCTGCGCCACCGGGATGTTCCGGCCCAGGACGTCCACATCGGTCGGCGTGACGGTCACCGAGTCCCTGCCGGTCCTGATCGAGGTGTGCACGGTCACCGGCAGCGGGATGCCGACGACGGTGCCGGTCAGCACCAGGCCGCCGTGGCCGTCGGGCCCCGGGCGCAGACCCGCACCGCCCCGGGTGAGCTGCTTGCCCAACTCGTCGTAGGCCAGGGTGGCCGTAGCGCTGCCGCCGCTCATGGCGCCCTTGGTGGTCACCTGGTGCAGCTCGGCGGTGACGGTCAGGTCCATGTCGTTGCGCTCCACGTCCTCGGCGCGGATGCGTACGGTGCCGACGTGCCCGGTCAGTATCCGCAGCCCCGCCAGGCTCCCCGACAGCTCCGCCGACACCCGGCCGACCGGCTTGAGCCGACAGCTCGCCGCCCGGGCGATGCGCTCCCGCGCGGTGTGCGCGATGAGCAGGTCGGCGCTCGCGGCGAGCACCGCGAGCCCGGCGATCACGGCAGTGGCCACGACCCACGGCCGGCGCCGCCCCCGCACCAAGCGCCGCCAGGACCCGGCGCCGGGCCGGCGGCCGTCCTCACCCGCGGATTCACCTGCGGGTCCACCGGCGGGTCCGCCTGCGGGCGCGTCGGATATGCCGTCGGTCGCGCGCTGAGGCTGGTCGCTGGGCGTCATGCGTCGGTGCTTCCGATCCGGGGGAGTCGGGCGTGTGGGGCCGGTGCCCCCGGCAGCAGTCTGACCGCGCCGGGCCCCGCCGGGCCGACGGCGCGCCGGGCGGTGCGCGGCCCCGCGGGCAGGACGCGCACGGCAGCGCGCGACACGGCATCGACGGACCTGGCGGGCATGCCGCTCAGCTTAGGCCGTGTCCGACAAGGGGGCGGCCCACCTCGTGCCCGGCGGCAGCCGCGCGGAACGGCAGCACGCGGGGCTCGGCCGTCATCGGCCCTCATCCCTTCCCCGGGGCCGCGCCGAGCGGGTCGGCGAGGAGGTCAGGCACGGCGGCGAGCGCGGCGGCGCGCAGCGGCGGTACCTCCCGCGGGGGCAGCCAGCGGTGGGGCCAGCGGACCCGGGTGCCGGTGCGGCACCAACCCCCCACCGCGCACAGCGCCTTGTCCAGCGCGGGATCGCTGTAGCCGGCGGCCGCCAGCGGCGCCACATGGCGGTCGAGGAAGCCCCGCAGCCGCTCCTGCGTGCCGGCCGCGCCCGCGGGGTCCGCGGACATCCGGTCGTACCAGCGGACCGCGCCCGCCGGGCTCATGCAGGCCACGTTGGAGTACGACCCGGCCGCGCCGCCGCGGCGGCCCGTCGCCAGGGTGTGGCCGGCCACGAACACCGCGAAGCGGTCGGTGAGGCCGCGCGCGACGTCCACCGCGGGCACCTTCAACCCGATGACCTGGGGCAGCTGTTCGGCGATCCGCGCCAGCAGCTCCGGGGTGAGCTGCGTCTTGGCGTACGGCGGGTTGTACAGCACCAGCGGCACCCCGCCCGCGGCCGCCGCCAGCCCGTGCAGCGCGGCCAGCGCCTCGTCGGGCCGCAGCGGCAGCCAGTCCGGCAGCACCACCTGGATCGCGCCCGGCCGCAGCGCCGCCGCGCGGCGGACCCGGTCCAGCGACAGCCGCCCCGCGGGATGGCTCGCGCCGAGTTGGAAGGGCACCCCGGCCGCGGTGCAGCGCGCGGCCACCAGCGCGTGCAGGCGGTCGTACTCGCCCTCGTCGAGGGTGTGGAACTCGCCCGCGGTGCCGTTGGTGTAGACGCCGTGCACGCCCGAGCCGAGCACCGCCGCCAGCGCCTCGTCGAGGCGGTCGAAGTCGATCGCGTCGTCCGCGTCGAGCGGCAGCAGCGTCGGTGCCCAGATGCCGCGCAGGGACTGGGCGGTGAGGACGTCCACCGTGGCCTCCCCGGGTCTGTCGGTCCCGCCGGTCCGGCCATCGTACGGAGGCGGCGAGCCCGCGTGGCAGGGGGCGTACGGTGCGAACCGCTCCGGTTCAGCGCGCCGCCGGGCCGCCCGCGGTGACCAGCCGCCGACCACCGCCACCGCCGGGTACGGCCCCGGACACCGCACCGCCGTGCGCACCGCCCGCGCGGCCCGAGCCGGTGCGCCACACGCCGACGCGGTCGAGCAGCACCCCCTCGCTGCGCACGACCAGCGCGCCGCCCGCCCCGTACGCCCCCGCCGTCCGGAAGTACACGTCCTGCACCGACGCCGGATCGCGCGGGTCGCTCCGGCCGCCCCGCCGGGCACCGACCTCAAGCGCCGCGGGCGGGCCGTCGGGCACTGCGTCGAACGCGTCGAACGTGTCGAACACCAGCCCCGCGATCCGCACCCCGCGCGCGTCCGCGACCGTCATCGACGCCACACCCGGGCGCGGGCGGAGCACCACCGGCCCCAGCCCCAGCACCACCGTGCCGGCCCACTTGACCCGGACGGTGTCCGCGAGGTCGTACCCGCCGGGCGTCAGCAGCAGGTGGCGGCCCTGCGACAGCGCCCGGTTCAGCGCGCGCGCCGAGTCCGCCGGCCGGGCCACGTAGAAGCGGTCCAGCGGCACCGAGCAGCCCGGCGCGCCGCCCGCCGCCCGGTCCGCGCCCGCCGCCGCCTGCCGCAGACCCGGCAGGAACACCCGGTAGTGGCCGCCCTCGGCGGCGTACAGGAACGGCCGCCCGCGGCGCGGCCCGCCGGCCGGCTCCTGCTCCCACCCCTCGACGCCGACGGGGAGCCGGCGCCCGTCCGGACCGCTCCCAGCCGTACCGTCCTCCGCTGCGGCGTCCTCTTCCGCGGCGTCCTCTTCCGCGGCGTCCTCCGCCGCGGCGGGCAGCACCCGGCCGCGCACCCGCACCCGGTGCAGCGGCCCGGTGGGGGACCCGGACCCGGCCCCCTCCCACCGGTCAGGCGCACCCGCGACCCGCACGGCGCCGTCGATCGTGACGTCCTCCGGGTGCGCGCCGAGCCCGACGACCGACGTGTGCGGGCCGAGCCGTACGTCCATGGCGTACCGGCCGGGCCCGAACAGCACGACGCGCCCACCCCCGCCTTCCTCCAGCGCCGCCCGCACCTGCCGCGCCGGCGTCCCCGGGCCGACCACCCGGACGTCCGGGCCGAAGTCGGGCTCGGCGAGTGGCGGCCGGTACGCGGCCGGGGGCGCACCGGCCACGGCCGTACGGCGCCGCAGCGCCTCCCCGACCAGGCCCGTCGCCCCGCCCGCGGCCGCGGGCGCCTCGCATCCTGCGGCGCTGCGTGAAGTCATACGAGACCTACCTCTGTCCGACGGCCGGGCGGCTGCGGTGACGCTGAGAGCGCTCTCTAGGGTCCGTACCCTGCGGGGTCGGGACGCGCCGTGTCAAGGCGTGGTGAGAGCGCTCTCCGCAATCCGGGCGAAGGGGCGGCGGCTGGGGCGGATGGGGTGGGTGGGGGTGCGGTGTGAGGTGCGCGCGGGGTGGGTGCGGGCGGTGGGGGACGGGGTGCGGGGACGGGGCGCGGGGCGTGGACGCGGGCGGGCAGGCGGACGCGGGCGGGCGGACGGACGTGGGCGCGCGCGGCCGGGCCGGAGCCCGGCGTCAGGGGGTCTGGTCGGGGGCGCGGTGCTGGGGCGCGCGGTGCGGGGGCCGGGCGTCCCACGTCAGCTGCTTCAGCTCCATCCGGGCGGCGGGCGCGGTGCCGGGGAGGGTGGCCCAGAAAGGGTGCGCGCTGATCCGGACGGACAGCCGGACCAGGCGGCGGCGCAACACGGTCGTACGCGCGCCCGCGCCCGCGCCTGCCGCCAACTCGCGGTAGGTGGTGTACCAGTCGTGCTGCGCCTGTACGAGGTCGTCGGGGAAGGAGTGGGGCATGGCTGGATTCTGGCACATGTTCGAACGACTGTGCGATTAAGGTGGGGGCGCCGCCCCGTCACGCCGCCAGCCCTTGCTGCCGCGCCCCGGCCGCCGCCGATCCTCAGCGGTGGGCTCTTACGGCGTGGCCGAAAAGCAACGGCGGCCCCCTTTCGTGGGAAAACGGGCGCGGCCGTGCGCGCGTCCCGCGCCGCGAGGGCGGCCGCGGCCGACGGCGACCGCAGGAGGCCACCTGCCCGGCGCACGGGTGGCGCTCGCTCGCCGGTGAGCACCGTGTGCACGGCGCCCGGGGCGCTCGTGGCGCTGGTGGCCGGCGCGGCAGCGGCGCAGGCGTCGGCCGTTTACGGCGCGACAACGGCGCAGGCGTCGGCCGCCCACGGCGGCGTCGGCTCCGCGCCCCGGGTGTGCGCCGGCGTCACGTCGATACCCGACCGCGGCCGCCCCGCCCGGACGCGCCCGGAGGCCGACACAAGCCCGGAGGCCGGCACGTGCCCGCAGACCGGCGCCTGCTCGGAGGCTGGCACGTGCCCGCAGACCGGCGCCTGCTCGGAGACCGCCACCTGCCCGGAGGCCGGCAGTGGCAAGCCGCCCTGCGGCGCGGCCTGGCAGGTGTCGCCGCCCCTACGATGGGGCCGTGGACGCCCAGCCGATGCCCGCCGCCGAGACCGCGATCTCCCGGGAGCTGGTACGGCAGTTGCTCGCCGACCAGCATCCCGACCTGGCCGGGCTCGACCTCGGGGCGCCGGCCAACGGCTGGGACAACATGGTCTGCCGGCTCGGCCGCGAGCACCTGGTGCGGCTGCCGCGCCGGGCGGCGGCCGCCGGACTCGTACTGAGCGAGCAGCGCTGGCTGCCCGGCCTCGCCGGCCGGCTGCCGCTGCCGGTCCCGGCGCCGGTGCGCACCGGGCGCCCCGGCCGCGGCTACCCGTGGGCGTGGAGCGTGGTGCCCTACCTGCCCGGGGAGACCGCGGCGCGGACATCCCCGGCCGACGAAGGAGAGACCGCGCTCGCCCTCGGCGGCTTCCTGGCCGCCCTGCACCGGCCCGCGCCGCCCGACGCCCCCGCCAACGCGGCGCGCGGCATCCCGCTGGCCGGCCGCACCGAGAACCTCGTGGCCCAACTGCCCCACCTGGCCGACCCGGTGGCGGCCGAGGCGGCGCTGCGGGTGTGGCGGCGGGCGCTGGCCGCGCCCGTGTGGGACGGCCCGCCGGTGTGGCTGCACGGCGACCTGCACCCGGCGAACATCCTGGTCGACCGGGGCCGGGTCAGCGCCGTGATCGACTTCGGCGACCTCACCTCCGGCGACCCGGCCACCGACCTGTCCGTGGCCTGGATGCTGCTGTCCGCCCCGGGCCGCGCGGGGTTGCGGGCGGCGTACGGGCGGGCCGACGACGCCACCTGGACCAGGGCGCGGGGGTGGGCACTGGCGCTGGCCCTGGTCTTCCTCGCGCACTCCGCGGACAACCCGCTGATGGCCGCGGTCGGCAGCCGCACCCTCGACGCGGTGCTGGGGCGCGGCGCGGTGGCGTAGTGTACGGGCCGGGGGCGCCGCCGTACGGCGGACGGCAAACGGGGAGGGTGCGCGATGGACGTGGTGCTGCGGGCAGTGGAGGACGGCGACCTGCCGGTCTTCTTCGCACAGATGGCGGACCCGGAGGCGGTGTGGATGGCGGCGTTCACCGCGCAGGACCCGGCGGACCGCGACCGGTTCGAGGAACACTGGGCGCGGGTGCGGGCGGACCCGCAGGCGGTGCAGCGCACGGTGGCCGCCGCCGACGGCCGGGTGCTGGGACACGTCGCGGTGTTCGGGCCGCCGCAGGAGCGCGAGGTCACGTACTGGATCGGCCGGGAGCACTGGGGCCGCGGCGCGGCCACCGCCGCGCTGCGCGCGCTGCTCGCCGAGGTGCCCGACCGCCCGCTGCACGCCCGCGCCGCCGCGGACAACGCCGGGTCGGTCCGGGTGCTGGAGAAGTGCGGCTTCGCGGTGACCGGCACCGACCGCGGCAACGCGAACGCGCGCGGCGAGGAGATCGACGAGGTCCTCCTCGTCCTCGCCGGCTAGGGCCTGTCGTTTGGATCTCCGTGGAAGAAGGAGCGGGGTCCGGTGCGTGCAACTGCAAGGCGGAGGAGGGAGTCGACGCGGAGCGTCGGTGCCCGACGAGAACGCAGCAGATGTGCGTGCCGGGCGACGCGACGCCGCGGAGATCCAAACGACAGGC
>NZ_JBYIRL010000048.1:0-57197 GCF_057708125.1 Actinacidiphila sp. bgisy145 | reverse complement strand
GGGGGTTGGAAGGGGGGGGCCGGGGGCCCCCCCCGCGCGGGTGGTCCCGCGCCGGTGGCGCGGTGACCGGTGGTTCACAGGTGTGCCAGCTTCTCCAGGACGGGGGCCGCCTGGCGCAGGATCGCCAGTTCCTCCTCGCTGAGCCCTTCGGCCAGCTCGGCGAGCCAGGCGTTCCGCTTGTCGCGGCTCTCGGCGAGCATCGCCTCGGCCTGCGAGGTGCGGCTCACCACCACCTGGCGCCGGTCGTCGGGGTGCGGCTCCCGGCGGACCAGGCCCTTGCTCTCCAGCATCGCCACGATGCGGGTCATCGACGGCGGCTGGACGTGCTCCTTGCGGGCCAGCTCCCCCGGGGTGGCGGAGCCGCAGCGTGCCAGGGTGCCCAGCACCGACATCTCGGTAGGGCTCAGCGACTCGTCGACGCGCTGGTGGCGCAGTCGGCGCGACAGCCGCATCACGGCGCCGCGCACGTCGCTCACCGCGGCGCGGTCGTCCTCGGACAGTTCGGTCACGGTCTTTAGTTTAGCTCATTACTTTGGCTAAGCACGCTCGCCGTACGCATGATGCCCGTCACCCGAATGCCGAACCTCACCCCGTCCGCATCTCACCCGTACGGGTGAGATTGACACCGAAAGCGACCCACTCGGCCGCGCTGTGCCGCGACGGTGGTGGCATGGCATCGAGAGTGCTCAGCCTCCGGATAGACGCAGAGCTGTGGGACCGGATCAATGCCCATGCCGCCAAACGCGGAATGAGCGCCCAGGACCACGTGGTCCGGACGCTCATGCGCGACGACTTCGACGAACGCTTCAAGACGGCGGTCGAGGCCACCGACCGCTTCTACGCGGACGCGCCCCGCTCCGACGAGCGGCAGCCGCCCGCCGGGCCGGGACCCGCCGCCCGTGATCCGGCGGCGCGGCGGACCCACCCGCCGGCCGCCCCCGGGCCCCTTCCGGTCAGGGCCCCGGCCATGTCCCCTGCCAGCGCCCCGGCCAAGGCCCCCACCTGGGCACCGGCCGGCGCCCAGCCCTGGTCTCAGACCAGGCCGAGCGCGGGCATCAGGTAGTAGAAGGCGAAGACCGCGGCCACCGCGTACAGCGCGATCGGCACCTCGCGCCAGCGCCCGGCGGCGGTGCGCAGCAGGCAGAAGGTGACGAAGCCGATGCCGATGCCGTTGGTGATCGAGTAGGTGAACGGCATCAGCACCATGGTCAGGAACGCCGGGACCGAGATGGTGAAGTCGCTCCAGTCGATCTCCCGGATGGAGCCGGACAGGATCAGGAAGCCAACGGCGATCAGCGCGGGGGTGGCCGCCTGCGCGGGCACCATCTCCGCCAGCGGCGCCAGGAAGAGCGTGAGCACGAACATCAGGCCGGTCACGACGCTGGCCAGCCCGGTCCTGGCGCCCTCGCCGACGCCCGCGGTCGACTCCACGAAGCAGGTGTTCGCCGAGGAGGACGTCGCGCCGCCCGCGGCGGTGGCGATGCCGTCGATCATCAGTACCCGGCTCATGCCGGGCAGGTCGCCCTTCTTGTCGAGCAGCCCGGCCTCGTCGCTGACGCCCAGGATCGTGCCCATGGCGTCGAAGAAGCAGGACAGCAGCACCGTGAAGACGAACAGGATGCCGGTGAGCACCCCGACCTGGTGGAAGCCGCCGAAGAGGCTGACCTTGCCGACGAGGCCGAAGTCGGGGGTGGCCACGGGGTTGCCCGGCCACTTGGGGACGGTCAGGCCCCAGCTTGCGGCGGGCACGTCGGCGATCAGGTCGACGATGACCGCGAGCACCGTCATCGAGACGATCGAGATGAGGATGGCGCCGGAGACCTTCCGGATCATCAGCGACAGCGTCAGCAGGGTGCCGAGCACGAAGATCAGCACCGGCCAACCGGTGAGGTGGCCGTCGCCGCCGAGCTGGAGCGGCACCGTGGTGTGGGCCGCGTCCGGGACGCGGGTGACGAAGCCGGAGTCGACCAGGCCGATCAGCAGGATGAACAGGCCGATGCCGATCGCGATGCCCTTGCGCAGGCCGAGCGGCACCGCGCTCATCACCCGCTCCCGCAGGCCGGTCGCCACCAGCACCATGATCGCCAGACCGGCGAGCACCACCATGCCCATCGCGTCCGCCCAGCTCATCTTGGGCGCGAGCTGGAGGGCGACCACGGTGTTGACGCCCAGGCCCGCGGCGAGCGCGACCGGCACGTTGCCGATGACGCCCATCAGCAGCGTGGTGAAGGCCGCGGTCACAGCGGTGGCGGTGACGAGCTGCCCGCCCTGGAGGTGGTGGTGGAACTTGTCCGTCCCCGAGCCGAGGATGATCGGGTTCAGCACGATGATGTACGCCATCGCGAAGAACGTCGCCAGGCCGCCGCGGATCTCCCGGGCGAAGGTGGAGCCGCGCTCGGAGATGCGGAAGTAGCGGTCCAGGCCGGCGGCGGGCGGGCTGCCGAGGGGCGGGCGCGCGTCGACCGGAGCGGGGGCCGTGGGGGACATGCGGGTCCTCAGGGGGGCTCTCGTCGCCACGGATCGGGCGATCGTACGAATGATTTCGGTCAGCGAGTGACCGTTTCAGTATGAACAAACAGGAATCCGGATGCTATCTCCGCGCGTAGAAGCCCGTGGACAAGGGCGCCCCGACCGTCGGCACCACCCGCCCGGCCGCATACGATGACCCCATGAGCAAGGAGCGGACCCCCCTGCGCGAGGCCCCGGAGCCCCTGGAGGCCAACGACGTCGCGACGATCACGGTCGGTGTGGTCGTCTGGTTCGTGCTCTTCTTCGCCCAGCTGCCGTTCTACGGCTGGTACTCCGACCACGGGCACACCTGGTTCATCTGGACCTGCCTGGCCGGGGGCGGCTGCGGGCTGCTGGGGCTGAAGTACGTACGGGCCCGCCGCGACGCCATCGCCCGGTCCCGCGCCGCCGCCGACGGCCCCGCCGGCCCCGGCACCCCCACCACTCCCGCCGCCCCGGCCGACCCGGAGAAGCCGCAAAACGGGTGAACGGGTGAAAGCGCCGCCCGGCACGTAACGTCGAGCCATGACGGAACGCACCGACGCCGACGCTGTTGCCACCTCCTCCGCCTCCGCCCGCGAGCCCGGGCTGAGCAGCGCCGAAGTGGCCCGGCGGGTGGCGCGCGGCGAGGTCAACGACGTTCCGGTGCGCTCGTCCAGGTCCGTGACCGAGATCGTGCGGGCGAACGTCCTCACCCGCTTCAACGCGATCATCGGCGGGCTCTTCCTGGTGATCCTGGTGGTCGGGCCGATCCAGGACGGCCTGTTCGGGTTCGTGATCGTGGCGAACACCGCCATCGGGATCTTCCAGGAGCTGCGGGCCAAGCGCACTCTGGACGACCTGGCGGTGATCGGCGAGGCCCGGCCGACCGTGCGCAGGGACGGCACCTCCGCGGAGATCGGCACCTCGCAGATCGTGCTCGGCGACCTGATCGAGCTGGGCCCCGGCGACAAGGTCGTGGTGGACGGCCGGCTCGCCGAGGCGGACGGCCTGGAGATCGACGAGTCGCTGCTCACCGGCGAGGCCGACCCGGTGCTCAAGCGCGCCGGCGACGAGGTGATGTCCGGCAGCTTCGTGGTCGCCGGGGGCGGCGCCTTCAGCGCGACGAAGGTGGGCCGGGAGGCGTACGCGGCGCAGCTGGCGGAAGAGGCGTCACGCTTCACCCTCGTCAACTCCGAGCTGCGCAACGGCATCAGCCTCATCCTGAAGTGGGTGACCTGGATGATGGTGCCGACCGCGATCGGCCTGATCATCAGCCAGTTCACCGTACAGAACCACGACTGGCGCGAGGCGGTGCGCCGCACGGTCGGCGGCATCACGCCGATGGTGCCCGAGGGGTTGGTGCTGCTCACCTCGGTGGCGTTCGCGATCGGCGTGGTCCGGCTGGGCCGCCGTCAGTGCCTGGTGCAGGAGCTGCCCGCGATCGAGGGCCTGGCCCGGGTGGACGTGGTCTGCCTGGACAAGACCGGCACCCTCACCGAGGGCGGGATGGACCTGACCGGGCTGCGCATGCTCGACGGCGCCGACCAGGAGCACGTCCGCCGGGTGCTCTCCGCCCTCGGCCGGTCCGACCCGCACCCCAACGCCAGTCTCCAGGCGGTCATCGACGCCTGCCCGCCGGAGCTGGCCGAGGACTGGCGGACCGTGGACACCCTGCCGTTCAGCTCGGCCCGCAAGTACAGCGGTGCCTTGCTCACCGAGCCGGACGGGACCACCGCCGGCTGGCTGCTGGGCGCCCCCGACGTGCTGCTGCCCGAGGGCCACGCCGCCCTGGCGGAGGTGGACCGGCTCAACGACGAGGGTCTGCGGGTGCTGCTGCTGTCCCGTACCGACCGGGACCCGGCCGACCCGGCCGCCGCACAGGCGGTCCGCCCCCAGGCGCTGGTGGTGCTGGAGCAGCGGCTGCGGCCCGACGCGTCCGACACCCTGCGGTACTTCGCCGAGCAGGAGGTCCACGCCAAGGTGATCTCCGGCGACAACGCGGTGTCGGTCGGCGCGGTCGCCGGGAAGCTCGGGCTGCCGGGGGCGCAGCGGCCCGTCGACGCCCGCCGGCTGCCGGCGGAGCGCGACGCCATGGCGCGGGTGCTGGACGAGGGCTCGGTCTTCGGCCGGGTCACCCCGCAGCAGAAGCGGGACATGGTCGGCGCGCTCCAGTCCCGCGGGCACAACGTGGCGATGACCGGTGACGGCGTCAACGACGTCCTGGCGCTGAAGGACGCGGACATCGGCGTCTCGATGGGCTCCGGCTCCGAGGCAACCCGGGCGGTGGCGCAGATCGTGCTGCTCGACAACAGCTTCGCCACGCTGCCGTACGTGGTCGCCGAGGGGCGGCGGGTGATCGGCAACATCACCCGGGTCGCCACGCTGTTCCTCACCAAGACGGTGTACTCGGTGCTGCTGGCGCTGCTGGTGGTGTTCTGGCAGATCCCGTACCCGTTCCTGCCGCGGCACCTGACGCTGCTGTCCACGCTGACCATCGGGGTGCCGGCGTTCTTCCTGGCGCTGGCGCCGAACAAGGAGCGGGCCCGGCCGCACTTCGTCCGCCGGGTGATGCGGTACTCCACCCCGGCCGGGCTGATCTGCGGCACCGCCGCGTTCGTCGCGTACCTGGTGGCGCGCCACCACTACACGGGCAGCGGGGCGCTGGACGCCGAGACCAGCGCGGCGACACTCACTCTGTTCCTGATGGAGCTGTGGGTGCTGGCGATCGTGGCGCGGCCGTACACCTGGTGGCGGGTCGTGCTGGTCTTCGTGATGGTGCTGGGCTTCCTGGTGGTGCTGGTGGTGCCGCCGCTCCAGCGGTTCTTCGCGCTGAAGCTGATCGGCGACGAGGTGCCCTGGACCGCGGTCGGCATCGCCGCGGCGGGCGGCGTGGTGCTGGAGCTGTGCTGGGCGTGGGTCCGCCGCCGGGACACGCGGGAAACGGCCCCGGCGGCCCCGGCGACGACATGACGGCGCCCGGCACGCGGGCTGACAGGCGGGCTGCGGAGTTCCGAACAGCGGGCCCTAGTCGAACCAGCGGTCGCGCGCCAGCTCCTCCGTACGGGTCGGGTCCTCCAGCAGCGCGGCCAGTTCGAAGCGGCGCTCCCAGTGGCCCGCGGCCCAGGCCAGCCCGGCCGCGACGCCTTCCACGGTGGCGCCGTGCAGCACCCCGTCGACCCAGCGCCAGTCGACCTCCACGTCACCGGTGAGCAGCAGTTCCTCGTGCTCGACGTATGTTGCCGGGGCGCCCGGCAGCAGGTCGTGCACGGCGGGCATGACGTCATGCGG
The DNA here is from genome assembly GCF_057708125.1 of Actinacidiphila sp. bgisy145. Taxonomy (NCBI): domain Bacteria; kingdom Bacillati; phylum Actinomycetota; class Actinomycetes; order Kitasatosporales; family Streptomycetaceae; genus Actinacidiphila; species Actinacidiphila sp. bgisy145. Next base: position 51,419 of record NZ_JBYIRL010000048.1, on the reverse strand, counting down.
CTCGCCGCGCGAGACCACCGCCGCCGGCACCGCCTCGCTGAGCCGGCGCACCTGGAACAGCTCGGCCAACTCCGCGGCCAGCCGCGGCGGTACGGGCAGCAGCGGCAGCCCGCCGGACAGCGGCAGCAGGTCGGGGGCGTCGGCGACCAGGGCGTCGGCGGCGTCGACCACCACGACCTCGCCGTCCCGTACGGCCCGCAACTCGTCGGGCAGGGTGACCTGTTCGGGGTCGAGCTCGGCCAGCGCCGCGTACAGGCCGTGGAGTTGGGCCGGGGTGACCGGGCGGTTCGGGTCGGAGAGGCGGCCGAGCAGTTCGGCGGCGCCGCCCGGTTCGGTGAGCAGCGCGTCGACGGTGGTGCGGACGCCGAGCGCGCGCAGCACCTGCGCGTCCACCGCCGCGTCGGTCTCGGCCTCGTCGTAGAGCCCGGCGAGCAGCCGGTCGCCGCCGGCGGCGCGCAGGCCGACCGGGCGCCGCCCGCCCAGCACCGGGTGGTCGCGCAGCCACCAGGCCGCGTACGGCCGTACGGACTCGGTGGTGCCGTCCGGCAGCAGCACCCGGACCTGCGCGGTCACCGCGTCGCGCAGCGGCGGCCGGGAGAGCAGCGCGAGGGCCTGCGGCCAGGCGTCGTCGTCCACCAGGTCGAGGTCGCGGACGCCGATCACCTCGGTGGCGACCGGCGGCACATCGGCCTCCGGCAGCTGGTCGAGGACGTCCTCGCACCACACGTCGACGGCGTCGAGCAGCCCGACGTCGTCGGGTTGGGCCCAGTCGGTGTCGCGCGGGTCGAGGTCGTCGGGGTCGAGCACCACGTCCTCGGCGCGGACCAGCGCGAAGGTGGCGAGCACCCCGACCGCGGTGAGCGGCTGTTCACCCCAGCGGTCGGCCAGATCGGCGTCCACGGTGCCGAGTTCGCCCTCGCGCAGCACGGACTCCAGCGGGCTGCCGGGCAGCACCAGTTCGCCCGCGGGGGCGAGTTCGCCCTCCTCGTCGGGCAGCGCGAGCGCGCCGAGCCACGGCTCGTCGCCGGGCGCCAGCCCCGCGGCCCGGGCGAGGCCGAGCACGGCATCGGCCAACTCGTCGGCGTCCAGGCCGGTTTCGTCGTCCCAGGCGGCGCGCTCCTCGTCGAGGGAAGCGGCCACCGCGGTCCGCACCTGCGGGGTGGTCAGGATCGCGCGGGGGGTGGCGGGGGCGGCGCCCAGCTTCTCCAGCAGCGGGTGGGCGGCGTCCGCGTGGGCGACCCGCAGGCCGAGCCGGGCGAGCAGCGCCGGGTCCGCGCCCGCGGCGGCACCTCCGCCGTCCGCGCCCGCGTCGGCCGCATCCGCGTCCCCGCGCACCGGCAGCAGCACCTGGCGCGGGCCGACCACCGTACGGCCGTCGGCGAGCGGGACGGGCAGGCCGCTGAGCACGTCGGGGTCGGTGCCGGCGAGGGCGTCGTAGAGCCGCCACCACCAGTCGGCGGGGCGTTCGGCGCCGGCCAGCCGGTCCACCACGTCGGCGAGCGACAGCCGGGCGACGCCCAACTGCCGAAGCGCCGGGCGCCGTTCGAGACTAGCGGGCAGCAGCGTGGGCAGGACCTCGGCGAGCACCCGTACCGCCTCGGCGGTGGCGCCCTCCACGATCTCGGCCTCCACCGGCCGCAGCGGCTGTCCCTCCCCCGTCAGGCGCCCGCCGTCGTCCCAGGCGTCCGGGTCCGGCGCCGGGCCGCCCGCGTCGAGCGCCCCCGGCCCGGGCGCCGCGGCCCGCGGCAGGAACGGGGTGCGCGGCAGCGCGGCCAGCACCCGGCGGCGCAACTCGGCGTCCAGCCCGCCCTTCCCGAGCGGCCCGGGCACCAGGTCCACCACCCCGGCACCGGACGGCTGCCAGTCGGCGAGCAGCCGCACATACGCCTCCGCGGCGCGGTCCAGCAGGAAGTCGGTGAGCGGGCCGGGCGCGGTGTGGCGGCGGGTCGGGTCGAGCGGGAAGCTCGCCAGCAGCAGCGCGGGCAGGCCGAGCGGCTCGTCGGTCGGGGTGGGCGCGTGGACGACACCGACGGTGCGCGGCGCGGCGGGGGCGCCCTCGGGGTCCACCGGCACCGCCCACGTCACCGACCACACCGGGCGCAGCCGCTCCTCCACCGGCCGGTCCGCGAGCAGTTCGGGGGTCAGCGCGCCACCGCCGGCCCGCACCCGCCAGCGGGTGGGCGCGCCACGGTCGCTGTCCTCGATCAGCACGTCCCCGCCGTCGAGCGACCGCCGGGTCAACGTCCGTACGCCCGCGGGCGTTTCGACCACGACCTCGGCCAGGCCCGGCAGCGCGAGCAGCAGCGCGTCGTCGACCGCGGCGAGCAGGCGGTCCGCCAGGTCCTCCGCGGAGCCGTCCCGCAGCGGCAGCACCACCACGGTGTCGTAGGGCGCCGGGGCGCTGCCCTCGGCGGGGAACGGCAGCCGCAGCAGCGGGACATGGCCGTCGCGGCGCCGCAACTCCTCGGCCAGTTCGGGGATTTCGGCGGCCAGTGCCCGGGCCTCGCCGAGCGACCAGCGCACCCCGCCGGCCCGGCTGAGCACGGCGGGCTCGTCGCTCACCGCGAGGACCGCGGCGAAGCCGATGCCGAAGCGGCCGACGACCGCGTCCTCGGCGTCGTCGCGCTTGGCGGAGGCGCGCAGCGTGGACAGCGACTCGACGGCGGCCGGGTCCAGCGGGGCACCGGTGTTGGCAGCGGCCAGGCAGGCGTACGGCGAGCCGGTGGCGTCGGGGTCGGGCGCGTGCAGGGTGAGCCGGAGCCGGCCGGGCACGCCGGCGCGGGTCGCGGCGTCGGCGGCGTTCTGGGCCAGCTCCACGATCAGGCGGTCGCGGTGGCCGCCGAGGGCGAGGTCCTCCTCGGCGTTGGCGTCCTCGCGGAAGCGCGCGGCGGACGCGGACCACGCGGTCAGCACGGCCTGGCGCAGCGACGCGGTGCGGAAGGGGTCGGGCCTGCCTTCCGGGGTTCCTTCCGGGTTCGTGCGGATCACGCCTGGGCGGGTCACGTGGACCTTTCGTCTGCACTGTGCGCATGGGGTTCCGGCCGCTCCGGGCCCCTTCGGGCCCGACCGTACTCCACTGCGGGACGTGGGGGCCTGGGCCCCTTGAAGTGGTCGGTTCGGGTGGTCGGTTGACGTACCCGGTCGAAAAGGCCGTCGGTGTCCGGCCGGAGTCGCGGCCGCCAGGGTCCGTACGGGGACGGCGGCAGCGCGGGCACCCGGGAGCAGCGCGCGAAGGGCCCTGGCGCGCCCCGGGAACGCCCTCCAGGGCGCCGCGGAGGCACCGTGGGCCACCGGACCGCCGGACCTGCGGGAGCACCGCCCTCAGGCGCCCTCAGCCGCCTCCAGACGCCGTCAGGCGCCCTCAGGCGCTCGCGCCCGCCCCGGGTGGGGCCTCAGACCGTCTCGTCGTCGTGCAGGTCGTCCAGCACCATGGGCGCGGGCTCCGGCGTCTTCGGCATGACCGCGGCCTCGGAGTGGCCGCCGCAGCCGTACGCGAGAGAGACCAGGGTGCCGTCGGCCGGGGAGTACTCGTTCGCGCAGATGCCGAACGCCTGCCCGAGGGAGCCGCCGATCGCCACCAGGAAGCCGCAGCTCACGCACTTCGAGGGCGCGGCCTGGGCCATCGCCGTCTTGGGGCCGAAGCGCTCCTCCCAGCGGTCCGCCGAGGTGTGCAGGCCGTACCGGGACAGCACCCGGGCCCGGCCCAGGCCCAGCTGGCGCGCGACCGCGCCGATCTCCGCGATGCTCGGCCCGCCGGTGACCACGTCGCCGGCCGTCACCGCCCTATCTCCTGCCGTATCTCCTGCCGCACCCGGACCGTCCGCCACATCCGCCACATCCGCCGCACCCGCCGCCTGCGCCGCGGCTGCCGCCGCCACCTCGGCCGCCTCCGCGATCTCCACCGAGTCCGCGGCCGCCGTCGCCGCCGCCGCGCCCTCCCCGGTCCACCCCGGCTCCAGCCGCAGGTCGTCCGCCTCGGTGGGCAGCAGGTCCCCCGGGCCCAGGTCGCCCTGCCGCAGCCGCTCGCTCCAGGGCACCCACTCCGGCGCCAGGACGGAGTCCGGGCCGGGCAGCAGCACCGTTTCGTCGATCGTCACGTTCTTCGCGCGGGAGGCGCGGGTCAGCGTGGTGGCCCACTGCCAGCCGCGGTAGGCCGGCTCGGTGCACGCGAAGAAGTGGGTGACCACGCGGTCGCCCTCGGCGACGACGCCGAGGTGTTCTCCGACCGACGCCTCGCCCACCGCCTCCCGCGTCACGGCCAGCGCGACATCGACCGCCTCGGCGCACAGGCGGTCAGGGGTACGGCTTCGCATCGCAGGACTCACAGAAATCGTTTCTCTCTCTACGCCGTCTCACGTGTGCGCTCGCGGGCGGGCGGACCCGAAGGGCACGAAACCTCGGCGGAGCGGACCGACGGACCGCTTCGACGCCTACGTTCCCTGCTTCCCCGGCCCTGCCCGAGCGTCATCGGGCGCACCTGTTGTCACCCATTCTGCGCGATCGCACGCTACCGGTGCGCACCGTGCGAGCAAAGGAGGGGGTGCGCCGTCTTCCAATTGGGGCAGGATTGCGACGTGGCACGAACCGTGACCGCGGGCCCAGGGCCCGCACGCAGGGCCGGGCGCGCCCTCGCGAGCGGCGTGGGGCGGTCGGCGGGGGCGGTGCGCCGCCGTATCCGGCGTACGACACACGCGGGCGGCGCGGGCGAGTCGGGCCTGGCCAAGCTGATCGAGTTGCACGCGGTGAACTCCGCGGGCGACATGATGATCACCATCGCGCTCGCCAGCACCGTGTTCTTCTCCGTCCCCAGCGGCGAGGCCCGCAACCGGGTGGGGCTCTACCTGCTGATCACGATGGCGCCGTTCGCGCTGCTCGCCCCGGTGGTCGGCCCGATGCTGGACCGGTTGCAGCACGGCCGGCGGGCCGCGATGGCGATGTCGATGATGGCCCGCGCGGTGCTCGCCTGGACGATGGCGGGGATGGTCGCGCACGCGGGCCTGGGCCTGTACCCGGCGGCGCTGGGCAGCCTGGTCGGCTCCAAGGCGTACGGCGTGGTGCGCAGCGCGGTGGTGCCGCGCCTGCTGCCGGACCGCACCACCCTGGTCAAGGCGAACTCGCGCGTCACCCTCTCGGGTCTGCTGGCCACCGCGATCGCGGCACCGGTGGGCGCGGGGCTGCACAAGATCGGCCCGCAGTGGCCGCTGTACGGCGCGTTCGCGATCTTCATGTGCGGCGCGGTGCTGTGCATGGCGCTGCCGAACAAGGTGGACTCCGCGCGCGGCGAGCGGCGGGCCCGGCTGACCGCCGACGAGGAGGCGCCGGCCGAGCCCGCCGGGGTGCCCGGGCGCAAACCGGGCCTGCTGGGCGTCGGTTCGTCGGTGCTGCACGCGCTCCAGGGCAACTGCGGGCTGCGCGCGCTGTCCGGCTTCCTGACGATGTTCCTGGCGTTCATGCTGCGCGAGCACCCGGTCGGCGGACTGTCCCCGGAGCTGTCGCTGAGCGTGGCGGTCGTCGCGGCGGGCGCGGGCAACGCGCTGGGCACCGCGCTCGGCGCGTGGCTCAAGGCCCGCGGCCCGGAGGTGATCATCGTGACGGCGCTGGTGTGCGCGCTGGCGACGGCCTCGGTGGCGGCGAGCCTGTTCGGGCTCGTCACCGTCGCGGCGGTGGCCGCGGTCGCGGGCATCGCGCAGGCCCTGTCGAAGCTGTCGCTGGACGCGCTGATCCAGCGCGACGTGCCGGAGGCGGTCCGCACCTCGGCGTTCGCCCGTTCCGAGACGGTGCTCCAGCTGTCGTGGGTGGTCGGCGGCGGCATCGGCATCGTCCTGCCGCTGAACGGCTCGCTCGGCATGGCGGTGGCCGCGATGCTGGTGCTGGCGGCGTTCTCCGTCGCGGTGCGCGGGCTGCTCGGCGCCGCCCGGCACGGCGGCTCGACGAAGGCCCGCGTCGCCTGAGCGGGCCCGGCACCAGGCCCCATCCGGCGTGACACGGTGTACCCGCGCGCGGAGCGGAGCCCCCCGCCCGGTAGCCTCCTGCCATGAGCATTCGCCGCGCCGCCACCGCCCTCGGTGCCATCTCCCTCGGGTTGATCTCCCTCACCGCCTGCACGAAGCCGACCGCCGAGGCGACGGTCACCGTGGGCAGCAAGTCCGTGATGGCGTCCGCGAGCAAGGGGTGCTACGCCAAGGGCGCGCTGCTGCCGCAGACGGTCTTCGCCAAGTGCCTCCAGGAGAAGCCGACGCACCACATCACGGTGCCGGTCGGCGACAAGATCCGGATCGGCGTGGACCCCTCGATCGCCGACAAGGGCTGGCTGATCGTGCAGAACACCTCGCTCGCCAACGACGAGGTGCTCAAGGACAAAACGTACTTCACGGTCGACAGCGCGGACCTGTTCCACGTGCAGGACCCGCAGACCGGCCAGACCAGCCCGGTGAGCAGCGTGGTGCTGAACATCGTGGAGTCCCCGGACACCACCGGCGCCAAGGTCACCCGGGTGGTCTCCTTCGAGCTGCGGCGCGACCACTGACGCAGCGCGGGACGCAGCGGATGAGCGGCGCGACGGCCCCGATACGCCGCCTGCTGGTGGTGACCGCGGTGGACGCCGAGCGCGCCGCGGTGGACGCGGGCCTGGCGACGGCGCCGGCCGCACCGCGCACGACGGTCCTGGCCGGCGGGGTCGGCCCTGCGGCCGTCGCCGCCGCCACCGCCACCGCGCTGGCCGGCGCGCAGGCCGCGGGCGAGCCGTACCAGCTGGTGGTCAGCGCGGGCATCGCGGGCGGCTTCGCCCCGCTCGCGCCGGTGGGTTCGGTCGCGGTGGCGAGCGCGATCACGGCCGCGGACCTGGGCGCGCAGACGCCCGACGGCTTCGTGCCGGTCGACGAGTTGGGCTTCGGCACCACCCGGCACCTGCCGCCGCAGCGGCTCAGCCGGGCGGTGGCCGACGGCCTCGCGGCGGCGTACGGGCCGGTGCTGACGGTGTCCACGGTGACCGGCAGCGCCGAGCGCGCCGCCGAACTGGCGGGCCGTCACCCCGGCGCCGTGGCCGAGGCGATGGAGGGCTTCGGGGTGGCCGAGGCGGCCGCCGCGGTGGGCGTGCCCGTGCTGGAGATCCGTACGGTGTCCAACGCCGTGGGTCCCCGCGACCGGGCCGCATGGCGGATCGGGGAGGCGCTGGCGGCCCTGACGGCCGCGTTCGGAAAGCTGCCGGCCGTACTGGGAGTTGAGGCACATCATGGGTGACGAGCAGAGCACGCGCGTGGAGCAGGGGACGGCTCAGGAGCAGGGGGCGGCGCTGCGTATCGCGTACTCCCCCTGCCCGAACGACACCTTCGTCTTCCACGACCTGGCGCACGGACTGGTCGAGGGCGCACCCGCGCTCGACGTGTCGTTCGCCGACATCGACATCACCAACGGCCTGGCCGAGCGCGGCGAGTTCGACGTCCTGAAGGTGTCGTACGCGGTGCTGCCGTGGGTGCTCGACGAGTACGCCCTGCTGCCCTGCGGCGGCGCGCTCGGCCGCGGCTGCGGCCCGCTGGTGCTGACCCGGGAGCCTGGCGCGGACCTCACCGGCCGGACCGTCGCGGTGCCGAGCGAACGCTCGACGGCCTACCTGCTCTTCCGGCTGTGGGCGGCGGCCGAAGTGGCCGGCGGGGTCGGCGAGATCGTGGTCATGCCGTTCCACGAGATCATGCCCGCGGTCCGGGACGGCAAGGTCGACGCGGGCCTGGTGATCCACGAGGCGCGCTTCACGTACCAGAACTACGGCCTGCACAAGCTCGCGGACATGGGCGAGCACTGGGAGGCCACCACCGGGCTGCCGATCCCGCTGGGCGCGATCATCGCCAAGCGGTCGCTGGGCGCGGAGCGGCTGGCCGCGCTGGCGGCGGCGATCCGCACGTCGGTGCGGCAGGCGTGGGACGAGCCGGCGCGCTCCCGGGAGTACGTCCTCGCGCACTCCCAGGAGATGGACCCGGCCGTCGCCGACCAGCACATCGGGCTGTACGTCAACGAGTTCACCGCCGACCTCGGCGAGGACGGCTACGCGGCGGTGCGCGGACTGCTCACCCGCGCCGCGGCCGAGGGCCTGGTGCCGCCGCTGGCCGCCGACGCGCTGGCTTTCGGATAACCCGCGGATTCGTGACGGGTGTGACCCGAATTACCGCACCCGGGCTTTACCGGAACCAACTGTTCCGGTAAAGCCCGGTTAAAGCGGAGTGCCGGGGGCGGCCGGTCAGACGTCGATCTGGTCGGCGACCACGCGCAGCACCGAGGCGATCTTGTGGCCGTGCGCCTTGTCGGGGTAGCGGCCGCGCTGGAGCGAGCGCGCCACGTCCTCCAGCAGCGAGGTGAGGTCCTGCACGATCGGCAGCAGCTCGTCCGGCTTGCGGCGCTGGGCGGCGGCCACGGACGGCGCCGGATCGAGCAGCGTCACCGAAAGCGCCTGGTCACCCCGCTGCCCCGCGACCACGCCGAACTCCACGCGCTGGCCGGGCTTGAGGGCGGTCACTCCGTCCGGCAGGACCGACGAGTGCACGAAGACGTCGCCGCCGTCGTCGCGGGAGAGGAAGCCGAAGCCCTTCTCGCTGTTGAACCACTTGACCTTGCCGGTAGGCACGTCCGACCTCGTCCTCATTGCTCGGTGTAGCCCGAAGTTCTCGGAGCTGACTGAAGTTACTAGAAATTACCCGAACCCGCCGGGGGCCGCTGGGAAATTACCCGAGAGCAGCCGGAAAACGCTGTTCGCGGGTCTTCGAGCGGCTGGCCGGCGGCAGCCCGCACCGGACCGGCCACCCGCCGCCGTACAGCGGGGTGCCCGGGGGTCCCGACACCGTTTCCACTCCGTCCACCCCACGGACCTACCCTTGTCGGGTGAGCAAACAAACCCTGGGCCCCGGTGACCTGCTGGTGCGGACCGGCGCGATCACGTTCCTCGTCGGCACGGTCGGCACCGTGGTGACGGTCGCGCCGCTGCTGCTGCACACCAAGCGGCTGCCCACGCCCGCGTACTTCGTCTCGATGCTGATGGGGCTGGGGCTCGCGCTGGCCCTGGCCGGGCTGCTGCGCTCGGCGCTGGCCCAGCGGCACCCGGCGGCGGACGGCCCCGGCGGTACGACCGGTGGCACCGGCGCCGGTACGAGCGGCGGTACGGGGCTCGCGGGCGCGCGGCCCGCGGTGGATCAGGCCGCGGCGGAACGGTAGTCCGCGAGCCAGGCGGGGAACTCCGTCAGGTCGGCCAGCACCACGTCGGCGCCCGCCGCCAGCAGTTCCTTCTCGTCGCACGGCCCGGTCGCCACGGCCACCGACAGCGCGCCCGCGGTGCGGGCGCCGCGCACGTCGCCGACGTGGTCGCCGACGTAGACCGACGCGCCGTACTCCACCAGCGCCTCGGCCTTCGCCTCCGCCCACAGCTGCCCGCGCAGGTCCGCGACGATGCCGACGTGGTCCAGGTGCAGCTGGGCGTTCGGGGTGTGCTTGGCGGTGACCACCAGCGGGCGGCCGCCCGCGGCCCGGACCGCCTCGATCGCCGCCACGGCGCCCGGCATCGCCGGGGTCGGCACGATCGCGTGGTCCACGTACAGCGCGCGGTAGCGCTCGCTCATCCCCGGGACCTGCTCGGCGGGGAACCAGTTCGCCAACTCCTGCTCCAGCGGCGGGCCGAGCCGGGTGACGGCCAGGGCCGAGTCGATGAACGCGCCCGTCTCCTCGGCCAGCCGGTCGTACACCGCCTTGATCCCCGGGCGGGAGTCGATCAGGGTCATGTCGAGGTCGAACCCGACGGTCAGCGGTGCGGCAAGGTCCATGGTCACCCCGCCATTGTCTCCGACGGCAACAGGACCCACCCGGGTGCCCCGGTCCCGGCGGTTCCGGGACCACTTGCCGGTGGGGGGTCCCTCCGGGGTGGTGTGTTCCGTGGGTGCCGGGACCTTGCGGCCGGTAGACGGCTGGTCGCGCAGTTCCCCGCGCCCCTTCGGGGCGCAAGCTTCTTTCGCCGGAAGACCCGGGCAATTCCAGGTGGCGCTGGGGGCACCTCCCAGGCGAAGCGCTCTGGGGGCGGAACGGCGCGACCAGCCACCGCGGACCGCAAGGTCCCGCAACTCCGCGGACGGCGCACCCCGGAGGGTCCGCTCAGCTCGCGGAGCGACGTGCCCGGAGGATGAGGTAGAGGGCCGAGGCGACGGCGGCGACGCGGACGGCGACGGGAAGGTCGTGGCGGATGACGTGGCCGAGTTGGCCGTCGGCGATCGGGGTGCCCCAGCGCCCCTTGGTGCGGCCCCAGAGCCAGACGCCGAAGCCGAGCGCCGTGGCCCCGGGCACCCCGAACACCGCGATCTTCGCCTGGGTACGGGTGAGGGCGCGGGAGAGGTAGCCGGTCAGCCAGCCGAGGCCGAGCGGAATCCAGGAGCCGATCACCACACCGGCGACCAGCAGCAGGGCCGCGAGCAGCAGCACGGGGCTCCCCCAGCTCCGTACGCGGGCCCGGGCGCCGCCGCCCCCACCCGGGCGCAGCAGCCCGCGCAGCCCCTTCCGCCGCTTCGGCGCCTCCGCGGCCGGGGCAGCCTCCGCCGCCGCCTCCCCGTCTTCCGCGCCGCCGCCCCCCTTCCCCGCAAGGGCACCCGGGAGCGGCCGCCGCTCCTCCTCCCCCTTGCCCGCCAACTCCTCGTCGTCGAACGGGATGAAGATCCCCCCGGTCATCCCGGGCAGCCCCGTCAACTCGTCCGCGGCCCGCAACCGCCCCTCACCGGTCCCGAACCCCGACCCGAATCCCAGTCCGAGCCCGGCCCCGGCCCCGCTGTCCGGCCACACCTCGTCCCCGGCGCCCTCCGGCGCGTCCTCCCCCGCCTGACCCGACGGCTCCTGCTCCGACCGCTCCTCCCGCGGCGCGTCCTTCGGCTTCTTGCGCGGCGCCACCACCCGCCGCGCCTTCCCGTACGGCCCGTACGTCCCCGGCGCGGGCTCCCCGGCCGGCGGCTCCGCGGAGCCCCCGGCAGCGGCCGAAGCAGCCCCGCCGCCCGCCCCCTTCGTGCCGGCCGCCGCCTCGACCACCTCGTCCGGGCTGCCGAACCGCCCCAGGATGCGCCGCACCGCCGCCGCGTTGTCTCCGTCGCCGCCCCTGGCCTGCTCGATGTCCGTCCGCAGCTGCGCGACCAGCCGCATCCGGTCCGCCGCGGGGAGCGCGGTCTGCGCCAGGTCACCGACCCTGCTCAGGTAGTCGAACACCAGCCGGTCGCTCTCCACGCCCACCGCCGGGCTCCTTCCGCCGCGTCGCCGCCCGCCACGACGACCGTACCCGTCCCCCCACGTCCATGCGGCTAATGTGGGAGGGATGGATACGGCAGAGCCGCGCACCCTCGCGGAGGACCTGCGCGCACGTGACGACGACGCGCTGGCCCACCTGCTGCGCGCCCGGCCCGACCTGCTCACCCCGGTCCCGGGCGACCTCACCCAGCTCGCCGGCCGCGCCGCCACCCGCGCGTCGGTGCTGCGCGCGCTCGACCAGGTCGACGCGTTCACCCGGCAGGTCGCCGAGGCGCTCGCGGTGGCCGCCGACCCGTGCCCGTACGACGCGCTGTGCGTGCTGATGGCCGGCGCGGACCCGGCCAGCGCGGCCGCCCCGCTGGGCGCGCCGCTGCCCGCCGATCTCGCCGCGGCCGTCCGCGCGGCGCTGCCCGACGCGGTGGCGCGGCTGCGCACCCGGGGCGTGGTGTGGGGCGGCGGGGACCGGCTGCGGCTGGTGCGCGCGGCCCGCGACGTGCTCGCCCCCTCGCCGTCGGTGGCGTCCGCGACCGGCCTCGGGCCGTCCGTCGGCGAGGCCACCGCGGGGATGTCCCCGGCCCGGCTCCAGGAGATCGTCGCCGACGCGGGCCTGCCGGCCACCCACGACCCGGTGAGCGCCACCCGCGCGCTGGCCGAACTCTTCGCCGATCCGGCCGGGTTGGGCCCGCTGCTGGACGCGGCACCCGAGGGCGTCGGCACCGTGCTCGACCGGCTGGTGTGGGGCCCGCCGTACGGCGAGGTGCGGGACGCGACGGCGCCGGTGCGGGCGGCGGACGCCACCACGGCCGTGCAGTGGCTGCTCGCCCGCGGTCTGCTGCTGCCGGCCGGCGCGCACAACGTGGTGCTGCCGCGCGAGGCGGCCCTCGCCCTGCGCGGCGGCCGCGCGCACCGTACGCCGGAGCCCGCGCCGCCAGCGCTCGCACCCGTGCCGCGTACCGCCCGCACGGTGGACCTCACCGCGGCCGGGCAGGCGCTCACCGCGGTGCGCACCGTCACCGAGCTGCTCACCGCCTGGGAGACCGGCGGGCCGGGGGTGCTGCGGGCGGGCGGGATCAGCGTGCGCGACCTCAAGCGGACCGCCACCACCCTCGACCTGCCCGAGCCGGAGGCCGCCTTCTGGCTCGAACTCGCCTACGCCGCCGGGCTGGTGGCCGCGGACGGCGAGGTCGACGAGGCGTACGCGCCGACGCCCGCGGCCGACGGATGGACCTCGCTCCCGCCGCACCAGCAGTGGTCGGCGCTGGCCGCCGCCTGGCTGGCCGCGACCCGCACCGCCGGGCTGGTCGGCAGCCGGGACCCGAAGGGGCGGGCGCTGGCCGCGCTCGGCCCGGACCTGGACCGCTCGCTCGCGCCCCAGGTGCGGCGCGCCGCGCTCGACCTGCTCGCCGAGCAGCCGCCGGGCACGGCCGCGGACCGGGACTCGCTGCTGGCCCGGCTGCGCTGGGACCGCCCGCTGCGGCCGGGCGCCGACGCGTTGCGCGCCGACCTGCTCGGCTGGACCCTGCGGGACGCCGAGGCGCTGGGCGTCACCGGCCGCGGCGCGCTCGCCGCGCACGCCCGGCCGCTGCTGGCCGGCGACCCGGACGCGGCCGCCGCCGCGCTCGCGCCGCTGCTGCCCGAACCGCTGGACCATGTGCTGCTCCAGGCCGACCTGACCGCGGTCGCGCCGGGCCCGCTGATCGCCCCGCTCGCCGAGATGCTGGGGGTGCTCGCCGACGTCGAGTCCAAGGGCGGCGCGACCGTCTACCGCTTCAGCCCGGCGTCGGTACGGCGGGCCCTGGACGCGGGCCGCAGCGCCGCCGACCTCCAGGCGTTCCTGGCCGCCCACTCGCGTACGCCGGTGCCGCAGCCGCTGAGCTACCTCATCGACGACGTGGCCCGGCGGCACGGCGCGCTGCGGGTCGGCGCGGCCTCGGCCTACCTGCGCTGCGACGACGACGCGGTGCTCACCGAACTCCTCGCCGACCGCCGGGCGAACGGCCTCGGGCTGCGCCGGCTCGCCCCGACCGTGCTGGCCGCGCAGGCCGACCCGGCGACGCTGCTGGAGCGGCTGCGCGCGATGGGGCTCGCACCGGCCGCCGAGTCGCCGGACGGCGACGTGCTGATCACCCGCCCCGACGCCCGCCGCACCCCGCCGCGCACCCCGCCGCTGCCGGTGACCGACGGGCCGCCCGCCCCCGACGACGCGCTCCTGGGCGCCGCGATCAAGGCGATCCGGGCCGGCGACCGCGCCGCCACCGTCACCCGCGACGTTCCCGCCGCCCGCGACGGCGGCCTGCCCCGCACCTCCGCCGCCGACACCCTCGCCACCGTCCAGGCCGCCGCGCTGACCGGCGAGTCCGTCTGGATCGGCTACGTCAACGCCGAGGGCGCCGCCACCCAGCGCGTCATCGCCCCCCTGCGCGTCGAGGGCGGCTACGTCACGGCCTACGACCACACCGCCGACGCCACCCGCACCTTCGCCCTCCACCGCATCACCGGGGTCTCCACCCTCACCGAAGACCCTTCCTGACCTGCCCTGCCAGGTACGGGTGCCGGTCACTTCTCCGGGCCGGCCGGGGTGCGCCGCGCCGCCGTGCCGATGCCGTAGCGGTGGTACCAGTGGCGGCGCCGGGGGTGGAGCGCGCGGCCCAGGCGCAGGCCCAGCAGGAGGTAGCCGAGCAAGGCCCCGGCGGTGTTGAGGATGACGTCGTCGATGTCGAAGGCGCGGCCCTCCACGAGCGTGCCCTGGGCCGCCTCGACCATGAGCATCACCAGCGCGGTGGCGGCGACCACCCGGAGCAGGCCGCGGATGCGCGGGAAGAGCGTCGGCAGCAGGACGCCGAAGGGGGCGCCGAGCAGGACGTTGCCGCCGATCTGCTTCACGGTGTCGCGGTGGTCGGGCTGGTCGAGGTAGGCCCGGATCGACGCGCCCGGCCGCAGGTTGGCGTGCACGAGGGCGTCGGAGGCGGGCGAGGGCACGAGCGTCACCCGGGCCAGCAGGACCGCGAAGCCCACCATCCCGACGAACAGCGCGGCCAGGACCAGCGCGCGGGCCGTCAGGGCGAGGGCGGAGCGGCGCTGGAGCACCGGGGTGCGGGCGGCCTCGTCAGGCGCGGGTGCCGCGGGCTCGGCCCGCTTGGCGGCGGCGGTGCGGTCGGCCGGCCCGGCCGACCGGTCACCGCGGAGGCGCGGCCACCGGCCGGGGAGCATACGGCGGGGCTTCGGCGCGGCTGCGGCGGCGGGCTTGCGGGTGCGCTTGGCGGCGGCCGCCGACCGGGGCTTCGCCTTCGGCGCGGCCTTCGGCTTCGGGCCGGCCTTGGTCTGCTGTCCCGCTTTCGTCTTGGGCTTCGCCTTCGGCGCGGCCTTCGGCTTCGGTGCGGCTTTCGGTTTCGGTGTCGGCTTCGGTTTCGGCGTGGTCCCCGGCGCCGGGGACGGTTTCGGCTTCGCGCCCGGCGTCGGCGCGGCGCGGCCGGTACGGAACAGCGGGACTCGTAGCGCCACGGCACCCGGCCTCCTCGCGTAGGCACTGTCCCAGCGGCGCTTACCCCCGACCGGCCGCCGTACGCGGGGGCGTGCGGCGGCCGGAGGGGCGAACGGTCATGCGGGCAGGGTCAGTTGTGGCGCCCCCGCCTGCGGGTGAAGACCACCAGCGCGCCACCGGCGCCCAGCACCGTGACGGCCGCGGCCGCGGCCCACTCGACCTGGGCCGAGGCACCGGTGTCCGGCAGGCTCGGCGGGGTCGAGGTCGGTGCGGTCGGCGTCGTGGGCGGGGTGGTCGGAGGCGTGCTCGGGTGGTCCGACGGAGGAGTGGTGGGCGGCTTCGTCGGATGATGCGACGGAGGAGCGGTCGGCGGCTTCGTCGGATGATGCGACGGAGGAGCAGTCGGCGGCTTCGTCGGATGATGCGACGGAGGAGCAGTCGGCGGCTTCGTCGGGTGATGCGACGGAGGAGCGGTCGGCGGCTTCGTCGGATGATGCGACGGAGGAGCAGTCGGCGGCCTGGTCGGGTGATGCGACGGAGGAGCAGTCGGCGGCCTGGTCGGGTGATGCGACGGAGGAGTCGTCGGAGGCTTGGTCGGCGGGGTCGTGGTGGGGGGCGCGGTGGGCGGGCAGCTCTCGCTGTCGGTCGGCGCCGGGTGCTCGCTCGGCCAGGAGCCGTGGCTCGGGGCCGAGCCACCGCCGTACCCGCCCGGCGCCGTGGAGTCGTGGTCGCTCGGGGCCGAACCGCCGCCGTACCCGTCGGACGCGGAGGACGGGGCGGACGGAACGGAGGGAACCGATGGGGCGGACGGCGCCGACGACGGTTCGGCCCCGTTCGGCCACTGGCTGCCGTTCGGCCACGACGTGTCGTCGTCGGCTGCCGCCGCCGAGGACGCCGCCGCGGACGTCGTCGCCGGCGCCTCGCTCTTCGGCGGCCACTGGCTGCCGTTCGGCAAGCCCGTGTCCGACGGCTCCGCGGCCGCCCCGCGCGCGGCGGTCGCGGCGGTCACGGCGGTCGCGGCGCCGTCGTCCGAAGTGGCGGCGCCTGCCGGGGTACCGGGCAGCAGCAGGCCGGCCGTGGCCATGACCGCCGCGCCGGCCACTGCCGTGGCGGCCGCGGCAGCGTGGAAGGTCCCCCGGCGGCGCTGCTCCGTGGGGGGATGCGTCTGCTGGTGATTCATGGGGGCAGAAAACATCAAATAAGACTGTTCATCTTGTATGCCAAGCTCGTGCCGCGCACAGATTCGCCTGTCCGGACGCACCCCGTCCCCACCCGCGCGGCGAAGTACAGTTGTCTGTTCGCCCATCCCTCGGAGGCCCCCTTGTCCTGCCTGATCGTCCAGAGCGACAAAACGCTCCTCCTGGAGGTCGACCACGAGCAGGCGGACGCCTGCCGCCGCGCCATCGCCCCGTTCGCCGAGCTGGAGCGGGCCCCGGAGCACATCCACACCTACCGGCTCACCCCGCTCGGCCTGTGGAACGCCCGCGCGGCCGGCCACGACGCCGAGCAGGTGGTGGACGCGCTGGTCGAGTACTCGCGGTACCCGGTGCCGCACGCGCTGCTGGTCGACGTGGCCGAGACGATGGACCGCTACGGCCGGCTGCGGCTGAGCAAGCACCCGGCGCACGGCCTGGTGCTGACCACCACCGACCGCCCCGTGCTGGAGGAGGTGCTGCGCTCCAAGCGGGTGCAGCCGCTGGTCGGCGCGCGGATCGACGCGGACACCGTGGCGGTGCACCCCTCCGAGCGCGGCCAGATCAAGCAGGTGCTGCTCAAGCTGGGCTGGCCCGCCGAGGACTTCGCCGGGTACGTCGACGGCGAGGCGCACCCGATCGAGCTGGACCAGGACGGCTGGGCGCTGCGCCCCTACCAGCAGCAGGCCGTCGAGGGCTTCTGGCACGGCGGCTCCGGGGTGGTCGTGCTGCCCTGCGGCGCGGGCAAGACCCTGGTCGGGGCCGGCGCGATGGCGCAGGCGAAGGCCACCACGCTGATCCTGGTGACGAACACCGTCTCGGCCCGCCAGTGGAAGCACGAACTGGTGCGGCGTACCTCGCTCACCGAGGAGGAGGTCGGCGAGTACAGCGGCACCCGCAAGGAGATCCGCCCGGTCACCATCGCCACGTACCAGGTGCTGACCACGAAGCGGAAGGGCGTCTACCCGCACCTGGAGCTGTTCGACTCCCGCGACTGGGGCCTGATCGTCTACGACGAGGTGCACCTGCTGCCGGCGCCGGTCTTCAAGTTCACCGCCGACCTCCAGGCCCGCCGCCGGCTCGGCCTGACCGCGACGCTGGTGCGCGAGGACGGCCGCGAGTCGGACGTGTTCTCGCTGATCGGCCCGAAGCGGTTCGACGCGCCGTGGAAGGAGATCGAGGCGCAGGGGTACATCGCGCCCGCCGACTGCGTGGAGGTGCGGGTCAACCTCACCGAGAGCGAGCGGCTGGCGTACGCGACCGCCGAGACCGAGGAGAAGTACCGCTACTGCGCGACCACCGCGACCAAGCGGAAGGTGACCGAGGCGCTGGTGGCCCGGCACGCGGGGCAGCAGACCCTGGTGATCGGCCAGTACATCGACCAGCTGGACGAGCTGGGCGAGCACCTGGGCGCCCCGGTGATCAAGGGCGAGACGACGAACGCGCAGCGCGAGAAGCTCTTCGACGCGTTCCGCAGCGGCGAACTGTCGGTGCTGGTCGTCTCGAAGGTGGCGAACTTCTCCATCGACCTGCCCGAGGCCACGGTCGCCATCCAGGTCTCCGGCACCTTCGGCTCGCGGCAGGAGGAGGCGCAGCGGCTGGGCCGGGTGCTGCGCCCGAAGGCCGACGGGCACGAGGCGCGCTTCTACTCCGTGGTGGCCCGCGACACCATCGACCAGGACTTCGCCGCCCACCGCCAGCGGTTCCTGGCGGAGCAGGGCTACGCCTACCGCATCGTGGACGCCGACGACCTCCTGGCGGGTCCCGCGGCGGCCGAGGACGCCTGATCCGCCGCGCTCAGCTCGGCGGCGGCAGGTGGAGGTAGAGGTGGACTGCGGTCACCGCGGCGGCCAGCGCCCCGGCGCCCAGCAGGGTCCGCAGCACCTGCCGCCCCTGCCGCCCCTCGGGGACGGCCCAGCAGCCGGCGAGCAGCAGCACCGACGCCAGCAGCACGCAGGGGTTCACCGCGATCGCCCGGAACAGCGCGCGGCAGCCCGCCGGGTCGCACGAGGCGGTCGCGAACGGCGAGAACACGCAGCACAGCGCGCCGAACCCGAGGAGGGGCACGCACAGCACCGTGCACAGCACCTGGACGAGGAGGCTGCGGCGCTCCGGGCGCGGTGCGCCGCCCTCCGGCGGCAGGGCGTACGGCCAGGCCCCGACCGGCGGGTGCGGGGGCAGCGGCGGTACGGGCGGGCGGGGCGGGAGCGCCCCGGCAGGGCCGCGAGGGCGTGCGTCGCGGCCGGCGTACGGCTGCGGGTACGAGCTCGGGCTCGGGTGCGGATACGGGTGCGG
Organism: Actinacidiphila sp. bgisy145; assembly: GCF_057708125.1. Taxonomy (NCBI): domain Bacteria; kingdom Bacillati; phylum Actinomycetota; class Actinomycetes; order Kitasatosporales; family Streptomycetaceae; genus Actinacidiphila; species Actinacidiphila sp. bgisy145. The sequence continues at coordinate 33,194 of NZ_JBYIRL010000048.1, read as the reverse complement.
CTGGGCGGGCTCCGGTTCGTCGGCCGCCCGGCAGTGCCCTGCGGTGTGTGTCCTCATACGACCATCACACCGACCCGGGGCGGTGGCGCACATGCGCCGCCGTACTCATCCGGGTGCGCGGGTACTACTCAGCGGTAACCCGCGGTGGGTGGCGCCGTGGCGCCGGCGGGGTCAGTAGCGCTTGCCCTCGGCGCCGAGGATGACGACCTCGACGGCGGTGGTGACGAACACCTTGACCGCGCGCAGCGCGTTGCCGACGAGGTGGCGCGGCTGGTCGGGGCGGGCACCGAGGGCGGTGCCGCCGTGGGCGGTGGGACCTGGGTGGAGTGTGGTGGAGGCCATGTCTCCACGGTAGGCATCACACGCCCGGCGTACGTCGGGCCGTGGACGGATATCGGGCCGGGCGGGTGCGACCTCGGGTGGACCCGCGACCCTGACCGGCCTGTCAGGGTCACCCCGAGGGGAAAGCCGCGGGCCGGGGCACGCGGGCGGGCGGGACGGCGGGCGCGGGGCGGGCGGAAAACGGTTGGTGCTGCCGCGGCCCGCGGCGTATAGTTCCGCGTCTTGCCGCCTCCCGGACGGGAGTGCCGCCGCCCGGACGGAAACCGGCCGGCCCCTTCGTGTCACCACCGTGCGCGTACGCCCCGCCGTACGCTCCCCCGTACCAGCCCGGAGGCCAAGCCGTGCCCTCGCACGCCCCCGACCAGCCCGTTCCGCCCGACGCCACGGCCCTCGTCCCCGAAAGCCCCGGCTCCCCCGACGCCGCCGACCCGCTGGGCCGGGAGCGCGCCCACCTGTCGGCCTCCCGGTCCGCGCTGCGGGCCATGCGGCAGGACGTCGAGGCGCTCGACATCAGCGACGTCACCGGGAACTGGGTCAACGCCAAGATCCTCGCCGGCGAGATCGAGGCGCGGATCAAGGCGCTCGCCGACCTCGCCGACACCCCGCTCTTCTTCGGGCGCCTGGACTACCTGCACGCGCCGGGCGTCGAAGACGCCGAGGGGGCTGACGGGGAGAGCTTCTACATCGGGCGGCGCCACGTCCATGACGCGGGCGGCGACCCGATGGTCATCGACTGGCGCGCCCCGGTCTCGCAGCCCTTCTACCGCGCCTCCCGCAACGAACCGATGGACGTGCGGCTGCGCCGCCGCTTCGGCTACACCGGCGGTGACCTGACCGCCTATGAGGACGAGCACCTGTCCGACCCCGCCGAGGCGGACCGTTCCAGCAAGCTCCTCCAGTCGGAGATCGAGCGGCCGCGCGTCGGGCCCATGCGCGACATCGTGGCCACGATCCAGCCCGAGCAGGACGAGATCGTGCGCGCCGGGGTCGGCGGCACCGTCTGCGTGCAGGGGGCGCCCGGCACCGGGAAGACCGCCGTCGGCCTGCACCGGGTGGCGTACCTGCTGTACGCGCACCGGGAGCGGCTGGCCCGCACCGGCACCCTGGTGATCGGGCCGAACGCGTCCTTCCTCCAGTACATCGAGCAGGTGCTGCCCGCGCTCGGCGAACTCCAGGTCAAGCAGGCCACCGTGGACGACCTGGTGGCCCATGTCCCGGTGCGCGGCACCGATTCGGCGCGGACCGCCCGGCTGAAGGGCGACGCGCGCATGGCGGAGGTGCTGCGGCGCGCGGTCCGCTCGGGCATCAGCATGCCGACCGAGCCGGTCGTGGTGGTGCGCGGCTCGCGGCGCTGGCGGGTGCCCGCGTACGAACTGGCGGAGATCGTCCAGGAGATGGCCGACCGCGACATCCGCTACGGCGCCGCCCGCGAGGCGCTGCCGCAGCGGATCGCGCACGCGGTGCTGGTGCAGATGGAGCGGTCCGGCGAAGCGCCCGACGACCGGGTGCAGGACGCGGTCGCCCGCAACGCCGCGGTGAAGGCCGCGGTCAAGGCGTGCTGGCCGCCGGTGGACCCGGCCAAGACGGTGCTGCGGCTGCTGTCCGACCCGGAGTTCCTCGCCTCCTGCGCCGAGGGGCTGCTGTCGCCGGAGGAGCAGCAGGCGCTGCTGTGGGCGAAGCCGGCCCGGGGGCTGGCCGGGGCGAAGTGGTCGGCGGCCGACGCGGTGCTGGTCGACGAGGCGAACGACCTGGTGCAGCGCACCGGTTCGCTCGGCCATGTGGTGCTGGACGAGGCGCAGGACCTGTCGCCGATGCAGTACCGGGCGGTCGGCCGGCGCTGCTCCACCGGGTCGGCCACGATCCTGGGCGACCTCGCGCAGGGCACCACGCCCTGGGCGACCGCGTCCTGGGCGGAGGCGCTGTCCCATCTGGGGAAGCCGGACGCGCGGGTCGAGGAGCTGACCCGCGGGTTCCGTGTGCCGCGCGAGGTGATCGCCTACGCGTCCCGGCTGCTGCCGTCGATCGCGCCCGGTCTGGCGCCGGCGACCTCGGTCCGCGAGTCGCCCGGCGCGCTGTACGTGCGCCCGGCGGCCGAGGACGCGCTCGACGCGGCCGTGCTCGCCGCATGCCGCGAATCGCTGGGCCACGAGGGCTCGATCGGGCTGATCGCGGCCGACCCGCGCGTCCCGGCGCTGGCCGCCGCGCTCGACGCCGCGGGCCTGCCGTACCTGTCGCCGGGCGAGGAGACCTCGGCGACCGCCCGCCTCACCCTGGTCCCCGCGTCGCTGGCCAAGGGTCTGGAGTACGACTACGTGGTCATGGACGACCCGGCCGCGATCGTGGCGGCCGAGCCGGACGAGCGGACGGGCCTGCGCCGGCTGTACGTCTGCCTGACCCGTGCGGTGTCGGGCCTGACGGTGCTGCACAGCGCCCCGCTGCCGACCGCGCTGGCGCAGGCGGGCTGATCCGCGGCAGCGGGCCGCCCGGCGACGCGCGCGTTCCGGTGAGGCGGTCGGTGGTGCGTCCCGGCTGACGCGGTCCGGCGACGCGGTCCGGCGACGCGGTCCGGTGGAGCGTCCCGGCGACGCGCGCCGGCTGACCCGGTCCGGGTGCCGCATTCCGGCGACGCGGTCCGGCGACGCACTCCGGGTGACGCGGTCCGGTGACTCGCTGCGGCTGACGCGGGGTCAGCCGACGGCGACGGGCGCGTCGATGGCCTCGCGCCAGGTGCGTACGGCGGCCGCGTCGACGGGTGCGGCCCAGCCGCCGGGACGTACCGCGCCGCCGACGTGGAAGCCGGTCAGCCCGGCGGCGCGCAGCGCCGGCACGTGGTCCAGCAGCAGCCCGCCGCCGACCAGCAGCGCCGGTTCGTAGCCCGGCTCGCCGGTCCGCGCGGCCTCCTCGCACAGCACCGGCAGCCCGGCGCCGACGCCGTGCGCGGAGCCGGCGGTGAGATAGGTGTCCAGGCCGGGCAGTCCGGCCAGTTGCAGGCGCAGCGCGTCGCGGTCGACGGCGTGGTCCATCGCGCGGTGGAAGGTCCAGCGGCAGCCGTCGATCACGTCGACCAGCGCGTACACCGCGTCGAGGTCGGCGCGGCCGCCCGCGTCGAGGAAGCCGAGCACGAACTCCTCGGCGCCCTCGGCCCGCAGGCCCTGCGCGGTCTCGCACAGCACGTCCAGCGCGTCGGCGTCCCCGGCGGCGAAGCCGTCGGACAGCCGCAGCATGACGCGCAGCGGAATCCGCACCGCCGCCCGGATCGCGGCGAACGTCTCGCGGGAGGGCGTCAGCCCGTCGGCCGCCATGTCGCTGACCAGTTCGAGGCGGTCGGCGCCGCCTTGCTGGGCCGCGACGGCATCCTCGGCGCCGAGGGCGATCACCTCGAAGATTGGTCTAGACATATGAGCAAGGGTGCCACACCAGTCCCTCCCAGCGCGAGGGTCAGGTCTCCCGATCACCCGGGCGAGTACGGCGGACTATGCCTCCAGCAACTCCAGTTCGGTGCCGACGTTGCGGCGGGCCACCTGCTCCCAGTGGGTGCGGCCGTACTCCGTGCGGAACAGCCGCGGCAGCGCGAGCAGCCGGCGCAGCACGTCGGCGCGGCCGGCCCGGAAGTCCTCGTCGGGCACGAAGCCGTACTCATCGCGGACCGCGGCGGCGTAGGCCGCGTACGCCGCCGGGTCGCCGGCCAGCACCGCGAGGTCGGCGTCGCACAGCACCTCGCCGTCCGCGTCGCCCTCGGCCGGGTCGTGGTCCACCGTCAGCCGCACCAGCCGGGCGACCTGCGCGACCCGCTCCGGGTCCACCCCGGCTTCGGTGAGCGCCCGTTCGGCGAGCGCGGCGCTGCGCTCCTCGTTCTCGCTGCGGTCCGGACGGTAGACCGCGTCGTGGAACCAGGCGGCGAGCGCCACCGTGTCGGGGTCGTGCGCGTACACCGTCAGCTCCGTCACCCGCGCCAGTACCGCGACCAGGTGGTCCAGCGTGTGGTAGCGCCGCTGCGGCTCGGCCCACCGGGCCAGCAACTCCCGCCCGTAGACCGCCGGGTCGGGCTCGTCGTCCGCAGCCGTCCGGCAGCGCCGCAGCAGTTCGGACCACTCCGCGAGCAGTGCGGCATAACGGGGATGGGCTTCGGCTCGGCTCTCGGGCATGCCGATCATTGTCCACGGCCGCCCCGGAAGTCCACCCCCGCCCCCCGGGCGCCACGCGGCACCCGACCACCTTGCCGCTTCCACCGCGCCCCGCCTCACAGCGCCAGGCAGGACCCCCGGGCCGCGCCCACCCGCGCCAGCAGCGCGGTCGCCTCGGTCCTGGCCCGCAACCCGGCGAGCAGCAGCAGCCACAGGTCGTAGAGCCGGTCCTCGATCTGGTCCCGCCCGTCGAGGGCATCGGAGACGGTGTGCATCCCGAAGAACGCGTAGACCACGCCCACCGCGGCCGTCTCGGGCGCCAGCCCGCCCGCGAGTTCGCCCTGTGCGTCCGCCTCCCGCAGCAGGGAGCCCACCGTGTCGATCCAGCCGAGGAACGGCGCCGGCAGCGGGGCGTCGATGGCGCGGCGCTCGGTCCACAGCCGGGACCCGGCCCGCACCACCACGTCGTCGCGGAAGGCGCGGGCGACCTCGAAACTCAGCGCCACCAGCTTCTCCAGCGCCGAGTCGTACGCCGCCCGGACCCGGGCGATCATCGCCGGCCAGGTGGCGAAGTGCGCCTCCACCACGGCGAGCGCCAACTGCTCCTTGTTGCCGAAATGGAAGTAGATCGCACCGCTGGTCCGCCCCGAGAGCGCGCTGATGTCGCTGATACTGGTGCCGGCATAACCGTGTTCGTCGAACAGCCGCGCCGCCGCCTCCACCAGACACCTGCGCGTCGTCTCCGCTCGCCCCTGCACATTCACCCCGATAGCCGCTTCGTCGCCGACCACGGCAATCTAGCGCGTCGCGAACGCCGAACCGCGCCGGGGGCGGACGACGCACGTGCGAATCAGCCGGACGTGAGTTCTTCTTATGGTATGAATCATTCGGTCGTGGATGGTTTCCCACGGAATTCCGGGAAGAACGATTCGCCGGGGCTGAGCTGGTCGCGCACGGTCGCCCGGGAAATGGTGCACCGCTCGTCGGTCGCCGAGGTACTGCTGACGGATGTCCGGCCGGACCGCGCGGGCGGGTTCGCGGCGGCCGCCTGCTGGCCGCGCTCGCACCCCACCTTCCCGCGCGACGGCTCGGACCTGCACAGCCCGCTGCTGGTCGCCGAAACGCTCCGCCAGCTGGGCATCTACCTGCCGCTGCGCTACTTCGGCGTCGCGCCGGACACCCATCTGCTCATCGGCGACCTGTACTTCGCCCTCGCGCCCGGCCGGGAGCCGCGGGTCGGGCACGGCGCCACCGAGGTGACCTGCGCGGTCGAGGTCGGCGCGGTCCGCCGGGACGCCGGCGGCGCGGTCACCGGCCTGCGGCTGGAGGTCCACTACGCGTGCGGCGGGCGGCAGTTCGCCCGGGCCGGCGGCAGCGCCCGCTTCCTCGACGGGGAGGGCTACGCCCTGGTGCGCGACCGGCACCGCGACCCCGCGCCACCCGCGGTGGCCGCGGCGCCGGACAGCCGCCCCTCGCCCGCCGCGCTCGCGGTCGCCGGCCGCGGCGACGTGCTGATCTCCCGCCGCGGCGGCGCCCTGGCCGTCGAACCGGCCGACCGGCGCCACCCGTTCTTCTTCGACCACGCCAGCGACCACGTGCCGGGGATGGTGCTGCTGGAGGCCGCCCGGCAGGCCGCGGCCGAGGCGAGTGGCGGCACGCTGCTGCGCCCGGTCAGCGGCCGCCTGGTGGCCACCCGCTTCACCGAGTTCGCGCCGCCGGCCCGGATCGAACCCGTGCCGCACCACCGCACATGTGTGTTCCGGGTCCGCCAGGGCGCGGCCTGCACCGCCTACGGCGTCCTGGGATACCGACGACACGCGGTGTGACTTATTGCATTCGCTTGACTCCCGTGCACAGCCGTCCATAACGTAATGATCGATATGTTCTCGGCGGTCCCCTCCGCATTCCGCCAAGTCCGCGGGATTTATGGACGCGCCCGTCGAGAGCCCGCGCCTGCCTGACGAAACAGCGCGCAGCCGCCTGTCGGCCCGTATTACCGACGACTCTCCCACGCGCTTTCAGGCATTCTCGAACGGACCTTCCCCCCATGACTCCTCACCCACTCTTTTCGTGGACCCCGACGGCGATTGTCTTCGACTGCGACGGCACGCTGATGGACACCGAACGGCACTGGCAGGACGCCCGCGACCTGACGCTCCGTGATTTCCGGCTCACGCCGGCGGAGGGTTTCGCCGAGCGCAGCAAGGGCCTGCACTACACGGAATGCGGCCAGCTGATGGCCGACGAATCCGGTCGGCCCGAGCTCGGCGGCGAAGTCACCGAGCGGCTGCTGGACCATTTCCGCGCCCTGGTCGCCGACGACCCGCAGACCATGCCCGGCGCGGGGGAACTCGTCGCCAACGCGGCGAAGTTCGCGCCCCTCGCGGTCGCCAGCAACTGCCCGCTCGACGTGGTGGACACCTGCCTGCGCACCGCCAACCTCCGGCAGCACTTCGACCACATCGTGGTGCCCGGGCCCGGCATCCGCCCCAAGCCCGCCCCCGACGTCTACCTCGTCGCCGCGCGCCTGTGCGGCGCCGACCCCGCCGAGTCCCTCGCCGTCGAGGACTCCGCCTGCGGCATCGAGGCCGCCACCCGCGCCGGCCTGCGCACCATGGGCGTCGGCCCCTGGCCGGGCGAGGACCTCGCGGCCACCGTCGACATCTGGGTGGCCTCACTCGACGACCCGAACATCTTCTCCTGGTCCGCCCGCTGACGGCGGCCCCCTGACCGGCGGGCGGCCCCGCGTCCCCGTGCCGCCGCCCGCCTCCCACCCGCCGCAGGGCCGACGTCGGCGCCGGCCCTGCCCCGGCATCCGGCCGGGTACGGCGCCGGACCGGATGCCGTGCCGGACCCGACGGCACGCCGGGCCGGCGCCGTGTCAGGCCAGATACGGCGTCAGGGTGGGCACCGCCTCGGCTGCCGAGGCGAAGAGCAGGGCGATCCCGACCGCCCCCGGGTCGGGCACGCCCGCCGCCCGTTCGCCGAGGTAGCTGGCGCGCCCGCGCCGGGCGGTGAGGCGGGCGGTGCTGCGGACACCGCCCCACGCGGCGGCGGCCGCGGCGGCCGTGGCGGCCTTCGGGTCGCCCGGCACCGCGCGGGCCCGCGCGGTCAGTGCGGCGCAGGCCGGCACGAGCGCGTCGACCAGCGTCTTGTCCCCGACCGCGGCCTCGCCGACCCGCTGGATCGCGGCCAGCCCGCCGCCGGCGCCCGTCGCCAGCGCGACGGCGGGCGGGCCGTCCCCGGCCGCCACCGCGGCCGCCATCTCCTGGAGCAGCAGCCCGAACAGCGGGCCGCTGGTGCCGCCGACCTCGTCGAGGAACGCGGAGGCCGCCGCCTCCAGCGGCCAGGCCGGTGCGGCCGAGGCGGGCGCCGACGCGCCGAGCCGGCGCAGCGCGGCCTGGAGCCCGGCCACCAGGTTCGCCCCGAAGTCGCCGTCGCCCACCTGCTGGTCGAGCGCCGTCAGCTCGGCCTCGGTGGCGGTGGCGGACGCGGCGAATCTGCGCACCCACCCGTCGGTGAACCCGGTGAGGTCGGCCGGGCGGAAGGGCTCGGAGAACTCCGGGAACCCGGTGTCGGTTGATGTGAGCATCGCTGCGTCTCCCGTCGTTGCCTGCCCGCTGGTCGCACCGGGCCCGGTGCGGTCTCACGGCAGTGGGCACCTGGTACTGGCGCCGGCCCACGGGCGCCCGCCGTACGGGCGCCCGGTGGCGGGCGCGGTCAGCCCGCCCGCGGTCGCCCGCACCACGCCGGGGCGGACGCGGGGGCGTCGTAGTACGCGAGCGTGGCGTCGTCGGCGGCCAGCAGCGTGAGCGAGAAGCCCCGCATGTCCAGCGCGGTCACGTAGTCGCCGACGAGGGTCCGTACGGTGGCGGCGCCGCGCTTGTCCAGCAGCCGGGTCACCTCACCCAGCACCGCGTACAGCTCCAACCGGGTGACGCCGCCCAGCCCGTTGACCAGGAGCACGACCTGTGCGCGCGGGCCGAGGTCGAGGGAGCCGGCGAGCGCGGCCACCATGTCCTCGGCGAGGTCGCGCAGCGAGCGCTCCGCGAGGGTGTGGCGGGCCCGCTCGCCGTGGATGCCGACGCCGTACTCCACCGCGCCCGGCGGCAGGTCGAACGCGCGGCGGCCGGTCGCGGGCGAGGTGTGGGCGGCGGAGGCGACCGCGATGCTGCGGCACCGCGCGGCCACGTCCGTGCCCAGCGCGACCAGGTCCGCCAGGCCCATCCCGGTGTCGGCGGCCGCTCCGAGGATCTTCTCGACCAGGACCGTCGCGCCGGTGCCGCGCCGGCCCGTGGCGACCTCGTCGGACTCCGTCGCCACGTCGTCGTCGACCAGCACCCGGCCGCAGGCGATGCCCTCCCGGGCGAGGCGTTCCGCGGCGATACCGAAGTTGATCTTGTCGCCGGTGTAGTTCTTCACCACGTGCAGCACCCCGTCACTGCCCGCGACGGCGCGCGACGCGGCGAGGATCTGCCGGTTGTGGGGTGAGGCGAAGACGCGGCCCGGGCAGGCGGCGTCCAGCATGCCGGTGCCGACGTAGCCGGTGTGCAGCGGTTCGTGGCCCGAACCGCCGCCCGAGACGAGGCCGACCCTGCGGGTCGGCGCCGGTTCCAGCGCTTGGACGTAGCCGTCGCGCTCGTCCCAGCGGATGTGCTCCGCGTGGGCTCGGGCGAAACCGGCCAGTGCTTCCCCCACCAGTTCGTCGGCTGCGTTCACGAAGTAAAGGCCCATGAGACGACCTCCTGTCACCTCATGCTGAGCGGTCCCCGGGACCGCGGCAACCGGACCCTCCCGGGTGCCCCCGGACCTGCTGTTTCGGGACCACCTGCCGGTGGGGGGTTCCCTCCGGGGGTGCCTCGTCCTGTGGGGTGCCGGGATCTTGCGGTCCGCGGTGGCTGGTCGCGCAGTTCCCCGCGCCCCTGGATATGCCCGGGTCCTTCCGCGGAAGAAGCCCGCGCCCGAAGGGGCGCGGGGAACGGCGCGACCAGCCGGATACCGGGCGCAAGGTCCCGGCACCCGCAGGAGGCGCCACCCCGGAGGGAACCCCCCACCGGGAGGTGGTCCCTCAGCCGGCAGGGTTGGGGCGCCCGGGGGGTCGGGCTCGGCCCCGCCCGGGAGTGGTGCCGAAGGTGAGGCGGAAGGCCTCGATGAAGGCGCTCGGGTTGGCGTAGCCGCAGGCGCCCGCCGTGGAGGTGACGGACCGCCCGCCCGCGAGGAGCGTGAGGGAGTGGTGGAGCCGGAGTTGGGTCCGCCACTGCGGAAACGTCATGCCCAGCTCGCTCTGGAAGAGCCGGCTGAGCGTGCGTTCGCCGGCCCCCACCGCGGCCCCGAACTCCGCGAGGGTGCGCGGGTCGGCGGGGTCGGCGCGCAGGAGCGCGGCGACGGCCCGCAGCCGGTCGTCCGCGGGCGCGGGCAGATGCAGCGGAAGCGCCTCGACCCGGCGGAGTTGGACCAGCGCGACGCGTTCGAGGTCGGCCCGCTGCGCCGGGGTGTAGGGCGGGTGGGCGCCGCCGGGCGGCTCGGTGAGGGCGACGACGACTTCGCGCAGCAGCGGCGGTACGGCGACCACGGTGGGCCGGTCGTCGCCGAACGGCCCGTGTCCGGGCGGGAACGACAGCGTGCGCATGTCGGTGCGGCCGTGCGCCTCGTGCGCGTGCGGCACCCCCGCCGGAATCCACACCGCGCGGTGCGGCGGCACCACCCACGCACCGAGCGGCGTGGACACCCGCAGCACACCGCTGCTCGGGTGAATGAGCTGGTGCACGGCGTGGTGGTGCCAGTCGATGCGCTCGCGGTGCAGCAGTTCGTGGCGGGTGGGACCGTCCAGCGGGCGGGGCGCGGGCCCGCCCGGCGCCGGTGCCGCGGGCCTTTCGGGCGGCTCCGCGGCCGATTGGCGGGTTGTCGGCATAAGTCGACAGACTATCGGTAGCCGACCGTGCCCGCCGCTCGGCAGGCTGCCGGTATGACCCGAAGTGCCGATACGGCAGACCCCCGACCGGACTCCTCCGGTCCCCCGGCCCCCGCCCCGGCCGAGGCCGCGGCCCCGGCCCGTACGACCTGGCAGCGGATGCGGCTGTGGGGCGTCGCGCACGCCGTCGACGACCTCTACCAGGGCCTGGTCCCCGCGACCGTGCCGTATTTCGTGCTGGACCGGCACTACGGCTACGTCGCCGCGTCCGGCCTCACCCTCGCCGCCACCCTGGGCAGTTCGGTGCCGCAGCCGTTCATCGGGCTGGCCGTGGACCGGATGCGGCTGGGCTGGCTCGCGGGCGCCGGAGTGGCGCTCGCCGGGATCGCGCTGGGCCTGTCCGGCGTCGTGCCCTCGTACGCCGCCGTGTGGTGCCTGATCATGCTGTCCGGGCTCGGCATCGCCATGTTCCACCCGGCCGCGGGGAAGTCCGCGCGGGAGGACGCGGGGGACAGCGCCGCCGCGATGAGCGTCTTCGCGGCGGGCGGCAGCGTCGGCTTCTTCCTCGCGCCGGTCCTCGCCACCCCCGCGCTGATCGCGTGGGGCGTCGGCGCCACCGCCCTGTTCATCCCGCCCGCCGTCCTCACCGGGTACGTCCTGCTGCGCCACCGCGCCCGCCGGGCCCCGTCCGCGTCGGCCGCGAGCGGCGGCGGGGTGGACCGGTGGGGGCCGTTCGCCGCGCTGACCTGCGTCGAAGTGGTGCGCTCGGTGGCCTTCTTCGGGGTGAACACCTTCATCGAGCTGTACTGGATCAGGCATCTGCACGCCTCCCGCGGCCTGGCCGGGGCCGCGCTCACCGGCTTCCTGGCCGGCGGGGTCGGCGGCACCCTGCTGGGCGGGCGGCTCGCGGACCGGATCGGCATGGTCCGCACCGTGCAGGCGGGCGGCGCGCTCGCGCTGCCGATGCTGGCCGGGCTGCTGCTGGCCCCGGGCAGCGTCGCCCCGCTGCTCTTCGCGGTCCTCACCGGGGTCTGCCTCAACCTGCCGTTCGCCGTGCTGGTCAAGCTCGGCCAGGACTACCTGCCCACCCGCCCGGGCACCGCGGCCGGGGTGACCCTCGGGCTCGGGGTCAGCGTCGGCGGCCTGCTCTCCCCGCTGCTCGGGCTCGTCGCCGACGCACACGGGCCGCGCGGCGCGCTGACCGCGCTGCTCGTCGTCCCCCCGGTCGCCCTGGCCCTCGGCCTGCTGCTGCCCGAGCCGTCACGCGCCGCCGGGTGACCGTACGGCGCAGGGCCTGACGTGCCGGGGCCGGACATGCCGAGGCCGGGCGCCGGTGGGAGAGTGGACCGGTGGGCAGTGATCACGGCGGCGCCGCGGACCGGTTCGTACGCGTCAGGGGCGCCCGGGTGCACAACCTCGACGGCGTCGACGTCGACGTGCCCCGCGACGCGCTGACCGTCTTCACCGGCGTGTCCGGGTCCGGCAAGTCCTCGCTGGCGTTCGGCACCCTCTACGCCGAGGCCCAGCGGCGGTACTTCGAGTCGGTCGCGCCCTACGCCCGGCGGCTGATCCAGCAGGTGGGCGCGCCGAAGGTGGAGGAGGTCAGCGGGCTGCCGCCGGCCGTCGCGCTCCAGCAGCGGCGCGGCGCGCCCACCTCCCGTTCGTCGGTCGGCACCGTCACCACGCTGTCGAACCTGCTGCGGATGCTCTTCTCCCGCGCCGGCAGCTATCCGCCGGGCACCGCCGAACGGCTGGACTCCGACGCCTTCTCGCCGAACACCGCGGTCGGCGCCTGCCCGGAGTGCCACGGTCTGGGCCGGGTGCACCGGGTCACCGAGTCCTCGCTCGTCCCCGACCCGTCGCTGAGCATCCGCGAGCACGCGATTGCGGCCTGGCCGGGCGCCTGGCAGGGCAAGAACCTGCGCGACGTGGTGGACGCGCTCGGCTACGACATCGACCGCCCGTGGCGGGAGCTGCCGCAGGCGGACCGGGACTGGCTGCTGTTCACCGACGAGCAGCCGGTGGTGACGGTGCACCCGGTGCGCGAGGCCGGGCGTATCCAACGCCCGTACGAGGGGCGGTTCATGAGCGCGCGCCGCTATGTGATGCGCGCGTTCTCGGAGTCGAAGAGCCCGGCGACCCGGCGGCGGGTGCAGCGCCATCTGGTGAGCGCGCGGTGCCCGGTGTGCGGGGGCAAGCGGCTGCGGCCGGAGGCGCTGGCGGTCACCTTCGCCGGGCGCGACATCGCCGAACTGGCCGCGCTGCCGCTGGCGGAGCTGGCCGGGGTGCTGCGGGCCACCGCGGGCCTGGCGGCGCCCGGCGCGGCGACCGCGTCGGCGGTGTCCGGCGAGGCCACCGAGGCCGCGGTGGCCCTCGCCCGTGACCTGGTGGCGCGGATCGAGGTGCTGACCGGTCTGGGCCTGGGCTATCTCGGCATGGACCGCCCGGCGCCGACCCTCTCCCCCGGCGAGCTGCAACGGCTGCGGCTGGCCACGCAGTTGCGCGCCGGGCTGTTCGGCGTCGTCTACGTGCTCGACGAGCCGTCGGCCGGGCTGCACCCGGCGGACACCGAGCCGCTGCTGACGGTCCTGGAGCAGCTGCGGGCCGAGGGCAACACGCTGTTCGTGGTGGAGCACGACATGGACGTGGTGCGCCGCGCGGACTGGGTGGTCGACGTGGGCCCGGGTGCGGGCGAGCGCGGCGGGCGGGTGCTGTACAGCGGCCCGGTGCCGGGCCTGGCCGGGGTCGGGGAGTCGGCCACCCGGCCGTACCTCTTCGGCGCCGGGGACACGGATACGCCCCCCGGCGGGGCAGGGCGTGAACCGCGGGCGCCGGGCGGGTGGTTGCGGCTGCGCGGGGTGGATCGGCACAACCTGCGCGACCTCGACGTGGACGTACCGCTGGGGGTGTTCACCGCCGTGACGGGCGTGTCGGGTTCGGGCAAGTCGACGCTGGTCAGCCAGGTGCTGGCGGAGGTGGTGACGGCCCGTCCGGCACCGGACGGCACGGCGGAGGGCGCCGACGACGGGGCCGGTGCCGAGGGGGACGGTGCCGCGGAGGACGGTGCCGACGAGGGGGCCGGGGAGCCGTGGGAGGAGGGCGGGGCCGGCGGTTCCGCGCGAGACGCGGTACGGGTGCGGGCGGTCGAGGGCGCCGACGCGGTCGACCGCCTGGTCCGCGTGGACCAGCGGCCGATCGGCCGCACCCCGCGCTCCAACCTGGCCACGTACACCGGGCTGTTCGACGCGGTGCGCCGGGTCTTCGCCGCCACCGACGAGGCGCGGGCCCGCGGCTACACCCCGGGCCGGTTCTCGTTCAACGTGGCGGCCGGGCGCTGCGAGACCTGCCAGGGCGAGGGGTTCGTCGCGGTCGAGCTGCTCTTCCTGCCCGGTACGTACGCGCCCTGCCCGACCTGCCACGGCGCCCGCTACAACCCGCAGACCCTGGAGGTCGCCTACCGGGGGCGGAACATCGCGCAGGTGCTGGACATGCCGGTCGACACCGCGGCCAGGTTCTTCGCGGACGTGCCCGCGGCCGAGCGCGGCCTGCGCACGCTGCGCGACGTGGGCCTGGGCTACCTGCGTCTCGGCCAGCCCGCCACGGAGTTGTCGGGCGGGGAGGCCCAACGCATCAAGCTCGCCACCGAGTTGCAGCGCGCCCGGCGCGGCCACACCCTCTACCTGCTGGACGAGCCGACGACCGGCCTGCACCCGGCCGACACCGACCTGCTGATGCGGCAGTTGCACGGGCTGGTCGCGGCGGGCAACTCGGTGGTGGTCGTCGAGCACGACATGGGCGTGGTGGCCGGGGCGGACTGGGTGCTGGACCTCGGACCGGGCGCGGGTGACGACGGCGGCCGGGTGGTGGCGGCCGGCCCGCCGGCGCAGGTGGCCGCGGCGGTGGGCAGCAGGACCGCCCCCTACCTCGCGCGGAGGTTGACGCGCGGAGATTGACGCGCGGCGGGAGGAGCCCCCTCCGCGCCTCCCACCACGCCGACCCGTAGCCGCCGAAGCGCGCTGGGTCACCAGTGGTGAATTTCGCAGCCAAACCTGTTAATTGTCAAGATAATTTGAGGAGCATACAAGCCCCCTGGTCCGGGAGCGGCGGACCTCAGCGGCCGGGCTCGGCGGGCACGCCGGGGGCCGGGCGCGGGCCGGGCGGGCGCGGCTTCCTGCGGCGCAGGCCCGCCGCCGTCAGCCGCCGCACCAGCTCCTTGCTGCCGACCTGGACGGCGCCGAGCCGCACCGCCGCCTCGTAACTGGCCGCGGGGATGTCGTAGTGGTCCCGGTCAAACGCCCGCTCGGGTGCGCCCAGCCGCCGGGCGAACCCGTGCAGCTCGTCGTAGGAGCGGTCGCTCACCAGGTGCGACCAGACCCGGCCGTGGCCCGGCCAGGTCGGCGGGTCGATGTACACGGTCATCCGCTCTTCACCCGCCCAGCGCGCCGACCGGGGCGACCGCCTCGCCGCGGGCCTCGCACACCCAGTGCGGGTCCGCGCCCAACTCGGGCTCCACCGCCAGCGCGTGCGGGTCGTCGCACCGCGGGCACAGCGGCCACCGGCCGCGGGTCTCCAGCAGCGCGTCCTGCATGTCCTGCGCCAGCAGGCCGGGTACGAACTCCGCGCCCTGCGGCCACTGCTCCAGCCACCAGCGGCGCTTGCTGAGCGCGGCCTCCAGCAGCGAGACCACCTCGGCGTCGGCGGCGTCACGGGCTCTGAGGTCGGCGAGGACGCGGGCGCGGGCGTCGTGGAGGACGGTTTCCATCGTTCCATTGTGCAACCGGTCCAGGTCCCGCCCGCGCCGCCCGCCGGAGCGGGCCGACGGCGGGCCGACACGGGGCCGAGGCCGGGCCGACACGGGGTCGACGCAGGGTTGACGCGGCCGCGGCGCCGAAAATACCTTTCAACAGGTGACCTACAGCGTGAAGGAAACTTTCTCCCCGAGCGTCCGCGCCCTTCGGGGCGTACCCGGCGCGCCCGCATCTGTCACGGCTCCCGATCCGGGGGCCCTCGCCGCGAAGGTCCGCACCCTCGCGCCGTCCATGACCCGCTCCATGCAGCGCGTCGCCGAGGCCGTCGCGAGCGACCCGGCCGGCTGCTCCCACCTCACCGTCACCGCCCTCGCGGTCCGCACCGGGACGAGCGAGGCCACCGTGGTGCGCACCGCGCGCCTGCTCGGCTACCCCGGCTACCGCGACCTGCGGCTGGCGCTCGCCGCGCTCGCCGCCCACCAGGCCACCGGCGCCGCCCCGGCGGTCACCGCCGACATCGCCGTCGACGACCCGCTCGGCGACGTGGTCACCAAGCTCGCGATGGAGGAGCAGCAGACCCTCGCCGACACCGCCTCCCAGCTCGACACCTCCCAACTGGAGGCAGCCGTCGTCGCGTTGGCCGCCGCCCGACGCACCGACATCTACGGCATCGCCGCCTCGGGACTGGTCGGCCAGGACCTGGCGCAGAAGCTGCTGCGGATCGGGCTGATCGCGCACGCCCACGCCGACCCGCACCTGGCGGTCACCAACGCCGTCCAACTGCGGCCCGGTGACGTGGCGTTGGCCATCACCCACTCCGGCACCACGCAGGACGTGATCGAGCCGCTGCGGGTCGCCTTCGACCGCGGCGCCACCACCATCGCGATCAGCGGCCGCGCCGACGGCCCGGTCACGCAGTACGCCGACGTGGTGCTCACCACCTCCTGCTCCCGGGAGAGCGAGCTGCGGCCGGCCGCGATGTCCAGCCGTACCAGTCAACTCCTCGTGGTGGACTGCCTGTTCATAGGCGTCGCGCAACGGACGTACGACGACGCCGCGCCCGCGCTGTCCGCCTCCTACGAAGCACTCGCCCACCGGCACACCCACCGCGCCCCGCGCCCCAGTTGACGGGCGGCGCCCGGCCACCCGTCCGACCGACCGACCGCCCCGCCTGCCCGCACGTCCTCGACGAGCCGACCCGAGAAGGATGAACGAGCCGCACATGACCGACCAGTACACCGCGCTGCGCCGGGAGTTGGACACCCTCACCACCGAGGCGTTCCGCCCCGAACTCGCCGAGATCGACCGGCGCTCCACCCTGGAGATCGCACGCCTCATGAACGGGGAGGACCTCACCGTGCCGGCCGCGGTCGCCGGGCAGCTCCCGCAGATCGCCACCGCCATCGACGGGATCGCCGCCCGGATGGGCCGCGGCGGCCGGCTGGTCTACGCCGGCGCGGGCACCGCCGGACGGCTCGGCGTGCTCGACGCCAGCGAGTGCCCGCCGACCTTCAACACCACGCCGGGACGCGAGGTGGTCGGTCTGATCGCGGGCGGCCCGGAGGCCATGGTCACCTCGGTCGAAGGAGCCGAGGACAGCAAGGAGCTGGCCGCGGCGGACCTGGACGCGCTGGCGCTGACCGAGGCCGACAGCGTGGTGGGGATCTCCGCGTCCGGCCGCACCCCGTACGCGATCGGCGCCGTGGAGTTCGCCCGGCGGGCCGGCGCGCTGACCGTCGGGCTGGCCTGCAACGCCGGCTCGCCGCTGGCCGCGGCGGCCGACCACGGCATCGAGGTCGTGGTGGGCCCCGAACTCGTGGTCGGCTCCACCCGGTTGAAGGCCGGCACCGCGCAGAAGCTCGTGCTCAACATGCTCTCGACGATCACGATGATCCGGCTCGGCAAGACCTACGGCAGCCTCATGGTGGACGTCCGCGCGTCCAACGAGAAGCTGCGGGCGCGCTCGCGGCGGATCGTCGCGCTGGCCACCGGGGCCGCCGACACCGCGATCGAGGAGGCGCTCAGCGCGACCGACGGCGAGGTGAAACCGGCGATCCTCACCCTCCTGGCGAAAGTGGACGCCGCCGAGGCGGCCCGCCTTCTCACCGCCTCCAACGGCCACCTGCGCAAGGCGCTCGACGCGGCGACCTGAAGCCGGTACCGGCCCCGGCGGGCTCCGGTCCGGGAGGATGATGGGGGCATGAGCGATCTCAATGAAGTGGCCGTGACCACGTTGGCGGGCGAGGCGAGCACCTTCGGGCAGTTGACCGGCGGCAGCGCCGCGCTGGTGGTCAACGTGGCGAGTCAGTGCGGGCTGACCCCGCAGTACAGCGCGCTGGAGGAGTTGCACAAGGAGCTGTCGGGACGGGGGTTCACCGTCGTCGGGTTCCCCTGCAACCAGTTCGGCGGCCAGGAGCCGGGGACGAGCGAGGAGATCGCGGAGTTCTGCTCCACGACCTACGGTGTGACCTTCCCGATGGCCGGCAAGATCGAGGTCAACGGCCCGGGCCGGCACGCGGTGTACGACGCGCTGACCGCCCGGGCGGACACCGCGGGCGAGGCGGGCGACGTGCAGTGGAACTTCGAGAAGTTCCTCGTGGACTCCTCGGGCCGGGTCGTCGGCCGCTTCCGCCCGGGTGTCACCCCGGACGACCCCGAGCTGCGCACCGCGATCGAGGCCGTGCTCGCGGGCTGACCCCGCCCGGGGGCACCGCGCCCGGACGCGACGGCGCCCCCTTCCCCGCGTGGGGAAGGGGGCGCCGTCGTGGTGCGAAGGACGCTGACCGCTTGAGGATCAGAAGTCCATGTCACCGCCGGGCATGCCACCCGGAGCGGCGGCAGCGGCCGCCTTCTCGGGCTTGTCGGCGATGACGGCCTCGGTGGTGAGGAAGAGCGCGGCGATGGAGGCCGCGTTCTGCAGCGCGGAGCGCGTCACCTTCGCCGGGTCGATGATGCCCTCGGCGACCAGGTCGACGTACTCGCCGCTCGCCGCGTTGAGGCCGTGGCCGGGGGTCAGGCTGCGCACCTTCTCCACCACGACACCGCCTTCGAGGCCGGCGTTGACCGCGATCTGCTTCAGCGGGGCCTCCAGGGCGATCTTGACGGCGGCAGCGCCGGTCGCCTCGTCACCCTCCAGCTCCAGCTTCTCGAAGACGGCGGTCGCCTGGAGCAGGGCCACGCCGCCACCGGCGACGATGCCCTCCTCGACGGCGGCCTTGGCGTTGCGCACCGCGTCCTCGATGCGGTGCTTGCGCTCCTTGAGCTCGACCTCGGTGGCGGCACCGGCCTTGATGACGGCCACGCCGCCGGCCAGCTTCGCCAGGCGCTCCTGGAGCTTCTCGCGGTCGTAGTCCGAGTCGCTGTTCTCGATCTCGGCGCGGATCTGGTTGACCCGGCCGCCGACCTGCTCGCTGTCGCCGGCACCGTCGACGATGGTGGTCTCGTCCTTGGTGATGACGACCTTGCGGGCGCGGCCCAGCAGGTCCAGGCCCGCGTTCTCCAGCTTGAGGCCGACCTCTTCGGAGATGACGGTGCCACCGGTGAGGATGGCGATGTCGCCGAGCATGGCCTTGCGGCGGTCACCGAAGCCCGGAGCCTTGACGGCGACGGACTTGAAGGTGCCGCGGATCTTGTTGACCACCAGGGTCGACAGGGCCTCGCCCTCGACGTCCTCGGCGATGATCAGCAGCGGCTTGCCGGACTGCATGACCTTCTCCAGCAGCGGGAGCAGGTCCTTCACCGCGGAGATCTTGGAGTTGACGATCAGGATGTAGGGGTCGTCGAGCGACGCCTCCATCCGCTCCAGGTCGGTGGCGAAGTAGGCGGAGATGAAGCCCTTGTCGAAGCGCATGCCCTCGGTGAGCTCGAGCTCGAGCCCGAAGGTCTGCGACTCCTCGACGGTGATGACGCCTTCCTTGCCGACCTTGTCCATGGCCTCGGCGATCAGCTCGCCGATCTGGGTGTCGGCGGCGGAGATGGAGGCGGTGGAGGCGATCTGCTCCTTGGTCTCCACGTCCTTCGCCTGCTCCAGCAGCGCGGCGGAGACGGCCTCGACGGCCTTCTCGATGCCCCGCTTGAGGGCCATCGGGTTGGCGCCGGCGGCTACGTTGCGCAGACCCTCCTTGACCAGGGCCTGGGCCAGGACGGTCGCGGTCGTCGTGCCGTCACCGGCGACGTCGTCGGTCTTCTTCGCGACTTCCTTGACCAGCTCGGCGCCGATCTTCTCGTACGGGTCCTCGAGCTCGATCTCCTTGGCGATGGACACACCATCGTTGGTGATCGTGGGAGCGCCCCACTTCTTCTCGAGGACCACGTTGCGGCCCTTGGGGCCGAGGGTGACCTTGACGGCGTCGGCGAGCTGGTTCATCCCGCGCTCAAGGCCGCGCCGTGCCTCCTCGTCGAACGCGATGATCTTGGCCATGGTGAAGTGTCCTCCGCGGACTGGGTTGTTTGCGCTCGGGACCGTGTGGTGCCCGCGACGGACGGCCCGCCGGCCGCCGGTTCCTTCCCGACGTCCGCACGGCCCTCACCGACCCGGCCCTGCTGTCACTCTCACGTGGAGAGTGCTAACGCCAATGATTAGCACTCACCCCCTGCGAGTGCAAGCGGTTCGCCCCGGGGGCCGAGCCGCGTACAGGGTCGCCCCCCGCCCGGCGGCGCCCGCAAGACGCCCGCTGGGCACCCGCAGGACGCACAGGAGCCGCCTCCCGCGGACGGGGGGCGGCTCCTGCGTACTGCCGAGGTCGCGTCGATGGTCGAACGCGCCGTGAAGTCAGCCGGCGAGGCGGACCATGTCCGCCTGCGGCCCCTTCTGACCCTGCGAGATCTCGAACTCGACCCGCTGGCCTTCTTCGAGGGTGCGGTACCCGTCCATCTGGATCGCGCTGTAGTGGACGAAGACATCCGCACCACCGTCGACCGCGATGAAGCCGTAGCCCTTCTCCGCGTTGAACCACTTGACGGTGCCCTGAGCCATCCCTAACTCCCCTATTGCTGGCCCTATCGCGGCCCCGCACTTCGCGGGCCCGGGTCAGACCTCACCCGCCCGCGGAACCCGTGCCTTTGACAGGTGGGAACCCTGGGGGGCGTGCGCCGGAACGCGTCGACCGCGGCTGAATGTATCTGCACGGATGCCGTCTGCAACAGGTCAATCGGACGAGAATTCTGGGCGCGACCCATCGGAAATCGCCTGAGAAATAACGATAAGGCAGGGCAAGCCGGGCCGGACATAGCGGACGAAAAGGAGAATTCGCTCGTGAATTTGGCGATAAATCGCCGTGGCCGCGCCACACCTGGGGTCCATGCCACGGGATTGCCTACGGCAACTGTACAACTCTTCAACTACCGCTTCGGCACACGCATGCCCCGCTCACCCGAAGGGGTGAACGGGGCACAAACCGCCCGAATCCGGAACCGCCGCCCAACTCCCGTTGGGCGGCGGCCGGTTCACTCGGCGACCGGCGGGCAGATCCGGTGGCCGGCCGGAGGTTCAGCCGCCTGCGACCGCGGGAATGATCGAGACACTCGCGCCGTCCGGCACGACCGTCTCGAGCCCCTGGGAAAACCGCACGTCGTCGTCGTTGACATACACGTTCACAAAGCGGCGCAGCTTTCCCGCGTCGTCGAGCACGCGCGCCGAAATTCCCTTGTGATCGCGCTCCAGGGAGTCGATCACTTCGGCGAGGGTGGCACCCTCGGCCGGCACCTCGGCCTGGCCGCCGGTGTAGGTGCGGAGAATGGTGGGGATACGTACGGAAGCACTCATGCGAGGCCAGCCTCTCGGAATGCGGCAAGGGTCGGGCGGATGGTCGCGGTCGGCCCGGTGGTCGGCGCCACCGCGTCCAGGGTCTTCAGTCCGTCGCCGGTGTTGAGCACGACGGTCTCGGTGGCCGGGTCGAGCTGCCCGGACTCGATCAGCTTCTTCAGCACACCGACGGTCACCCCGCCCGCGGTCTCCGCGAAGATGCCCTCGGTCCGCGCCAGCAGCTTGATCGCGTCCACGATCTGCGCGTCGTCCACGTCCTCGACGGCCCCGCCGGTGCGCCGGGCGATGTCCAGCACGTACGGGCCGTCCGCGGGGTTGCCGATCGCCAGCGACTTGGCGATGGTGTCGGGCTTCACCGGCCGTACGACGTCGTGCCCGGCCTTGAAGGCCGTCGACACCGGGGAGCACCCCTCGGCCTGGGCGCCGAAGATCTTGTACGGCTTCTCCTCGACCAGGCCGAGCGCGATCAGCTCCTTGAGGCCCTTGTCGATCTTGGTGAGCTGGGAGCCGGACGCGATCGGGATGACCAGGTTGTCCGGCAGCCGCCAGCCGAGCTGCTCGGCGATCTCGTAGGCGAGCGTCTTGGAGCCCTCGCCGTAGTACGGGCGCAGGTTGACGTTGACGAAGCCCCAGCCCTCGCCGATCGGGTCGCCGATCAGTTCCGAGCAGAAGCGGTTCACGTCGTCGTAGCTGCCCTCGATGCCGACGAGTTCGCCGCCGTAGACCGCGGCCATCACGACCTTGCCGGCCTCCAGGTCGTGCGGGATGAAGACGCAGGAGCGCAGGCCCGCCCGGGAGGCGGCGGCGCCGACGGCGCCGGCCAGGTTGCCGGTGGAGGAGCAGGACAGCGTGGTGAGGCCGAAGGTGCGGGCGGCCTCCAGCGCGATCGCGACCACCCGGTCCTTGAAGGAGTGGGTGGGGTTGCCGGAGTCGTCCTTGACGTGCAGGCCGCCGGTGATGCCCAGTTCGCGGGCGAGGTTGTCGGCCTTGACGAGCTTGGTCCAGCCCGGGTTCAGGTTGGGCTTGTCGGCGACGTCGGCGGGCACCGGCAGCAGCGGGGCGTAGCGCCAGATGTTGGTCGGGCCGGCCTCGATCCGGGCGCGCAGCGCCTCGGGGTCACCGGTCGGCAGGTCGTAGGCCACTTCCAGTGGCCCGAAACACTCCAGGCACGCGAAGACCGGGCTCAGCGGGTAGCGGGTGCCGCACTCCCGGCAGGACAGCGCGGCGGCCGGGCCGAACGGTGCGGGGGCGGCGTCGGCACCTTGGGTGCCGGCAGCGGAGTCGGTGGTGCTTGCGACGGTTTGCGCAGCCATGACAGGCGAGGCCCTTTCTCCTCATCTTCCTCGCACGCGGGCGCGTCACGAGACGGAATTGGCACCTTCCCCACCGTGCGTGACCTCGCGGTCGGCGGGAGGGTTGCCGGGGCTTCTACGGGCCGTTCCCTCTGCCCCTCTGGATGAGCGGTATGGCGACCGGGTCGGTACGGACCGGGCCCGTCGCATTTGTGCGCGTCACGCCCCCGGCATGCGGTGGCGTCACGCGTTGTTCAAGACTGTAACCGACACAGGTGACGGTTGAGGTAGCCGTCCGCACCGCGAGATGGATCACATGCCCGGTCCGGGGCGTGCCGAGGGAGAGGACTCACGTGCTCGACGAGGTGGAGCGCTGGCTGCGCCGCCGGTCCTGGTCGGCCGCCCAGCGGCCGCTTGACCTGCTGCTCGCCGCCAAGCGCGCGGCCGGCGACCGGGGCACGGTCAGCGTGGTGCTGCCGGCGCTGGACGAGGAGGCGACCGTCGGCGCGATCGTGGCGGCGATCCGCCGCGACCTGATGTCCGCCGCGGCGCCGCTGGTGGACGAGGTGGTCGTGGTCGACTCCGGCTCCACCGACCGCACGGCCGCGGTCGCCGCCGGGGCCGGGGCCCGCGTGGTCGGGCGGGACGCGATCCTGCCCCGGCTGCCGGCCCTGCCCGGCAAGGGCGAGGTGCTGTGGCGGTCGCTACTGGTCACCCGCGGCGAGATCGTCTGCTTCGTCGACGCCGACCTGCGGGAGTTCGACGCCCGTTTCGTCTCCGGGATCGTCGGGCCGCTGCTCACCGACCCCGCGGTGCAGCTGGTCAAGGCGATGTACGACCGCCCGCTGGAGACCGGCGGCACCGTGGTGCCCGCCGGCGGCGGCCGGGTCACCGAACTCGTCGCCCGCCCGCTGCTCAACCTGCACTGGCCGCAGCTGGCCGGCTTCGTCCAGCCGCTCGGCGGGGAGTACGCCGCCCGCCGCTCGCTGCTGGAGCGGCTGCCCTTCCCGGTCGGCTACGGCGTCGAACTCGGCATGCTGATCGACGCGTTGGGGCTCGTCGGGCTCGACGGGCTCGGGCAGGTCGATGTCGGGGTGCGGCACCACCGGCACCAGGACGGCCAGGCGCTCGGGCGGATGGCCGCCGCGATCTACCGCACAGCCCAGGTCCGGCTCGCCCGCGGCCAGCTGGTCCGCCCGCACCTCACGCAGTTCGGCCGCGCCGGCTCCGCCTTCGTACCGCGCACCCACCCGGTCGACACCGAGGAGCGCCCGCCGATGGCCGACCTGCCGGAGTACCTCGCCCGCAAGGCGGCGTAGGCGCGGCGCCGGGGGCCACCGCCGCGGGCAAAGAGTGCCGCCGGCACGTTTGAGCTGCGCGGCAACCGGCAAAGCTGCGGGCATGGAGGGATCTTCGCAGGGTGCCCGGATTCTGGTCGCGTCGAACCGCGGCCCGGTGTCGTACACCGTGGAGGGCGACGGCAGCCTGGGGAGCCGCAGGGGCGGCGGCGGGGTCGTCTCCGGGCTGAGCGCGATCGGCCCGGACGCGGGTGCCGTGTGGGTGTGCGCGGCGCTGTCGGACGGCGACCGGGAGGCGGTGCGCCGCGGGGTCGCCGAGCCCGGGGTGCGGATGCTCGCGATCCCCCCGGAGGTCTTCCACGCGGCGTACAACGACATCGCGAACTCGGTGCTGTGGTTCGTGCACCACCTGCTCTACCAGACGCCCTTCGAGCCGCTCTTCGACGAGGAGTTCCACGGCCGCTGGGCCGCCTACGAGGCGTACAACGAGGCGTTCGCCGACGCGCTCGCCCAGGAGGCGGCCGAGGGCGCCGCCGTCCTCGTGCAGGACTACCACCTCGCGCTGGTGCCCGCGCTGCTCCGTGAGCGCCGCCCCGACCTGCGGATCGGCCACTTCTCGCACACCCCGTGGGCCCCGCCGGACTACTTCCGCCTGCTGCCCGACGACGTGGCCGCGCGCCTGCTCACCGGCATCCTCGGCGCCGACCGGGCCGGGTTCCTCACCCACCGCTGGGCCGCCGCCTTCGCCGCGTGCTGTGCCGACGTGCTCGGCGCGGAGGTGGCCGCGGACGGCGGCTCGGTGACGTACCGGGGCCGCACCACCCGGCTCGGCGTGCACGGTCTGGGCGCCGACGCGGAGTTCCTGCGCGAGCGCGCCCGGCGGCCCGACGTGGACGAGCGGATGGCGGCGCTGCGGGCCGAGGCGGGTCCCGGCCGGCGGCTGATCGTGCGGGTGGACCGCACCGAGCTGTCCAAGAACATCGTGCGCGGGCTGTACGCCTACCGGCGGCTGCTGGTGGAGCACCCAGGCTGGCGCGAGCGCGTGGTCCATGTCGCGTTCGCCTACCCCTCGCGGCAGGACCTGGCAAGCTACCGGGAGTACACCGAGGAGGTCTCCCGGGTGGCCGCGGCGGTCAACGAGGAGTTCGGCACCGCGGGCTGGACGCCGGTCATCCTCAAGGTCGACGACGACTTCGCCCGCTCCCTGGCGGCGTACCGGCTGGCCGACGTGGCGCTGGTCAACCCGATCCGGGACGGGATGAACCTGGTCGCCAAGGAGGTGCCGGTCGTCTCCGACCAGGGGGTGGCGCTGGTGCTGTCCCGTGAGGCGGGCGCCTTCGAGGAGCTGGGCGACGACTCCTTCGTGGTCAATC
Source organism: Actinacidiphila sp. bgisy145 (assembly GCF_057708125.1). Lineage (NCBI taxonomy): Bacteria > Bacillati > Actinomycetota > Actinomycetes > Kitasatosporales > Streptomycetaceae > Actinacidiphila > Actinacidiphila sp. bgisy145. The sequence continues at coordinate 8,342 of NZ_JBYIRL010000048.1, read as the reverse complement.
CGTACGACATCCGCGCGACCGCAGTCGCCCTCAACGAAGCGCTGACGCTCCCCGAGGCCGAGCGCGCCGACCGTTCCAAGCGGCTTGCCGCGGCAGCCACCGCGCTGCCGCCCAGCCGCTGGTTCCTCGACCAGCTCCAGGCGATCGGCGGCTGACCGCTTTTCGTTCCGCGGCGCCCTGGTGGGGGCCGGTCAGGCGAGTTGGTCGGCCAGGTGTTCCAGCAGGTGGACGACGCCTGCCGGGCCCGCCACGGTCAGGTCGGCTCGCGCCAGCAGCTCCGCGGGGGTCTCCTCGGCGCCCGCGCTGGCCACCAGCAGGCCCGGCGTGCCCTGGGCGCGCAGTTCTCCGACGGCGGCGTACGCGGCGAGGTCGCCGAGGTCGTCGCCCGCGTAGAGCACGCTGCCCGCGCCGGTCTCGCGCAGGAAGCCGGTGAGCGCCACCCCCTTGTCGACACCGGGTGGCCGCAGCTCCAGGACGTAGCGGCCGGGCTCGACCACCAGGCCGTGCCGCACGGCGAGTTCGGCCAGCGGCGCGCGCAGCGCCTCGAACGCGGCGTCGGGGTCCTCGGTGCGGCGGGTGTGCACGGCGACCGCGCGGCCGCCCTTGTCCTCGATCCACAGGCCCGGCCACTCCCCCACCTCGGCGAGGAAGCCGGGCAGTTCGGCGCGCACCGCGGTGACCCCTTCGGGCGCGGGCGGCGCGTGCACCTCGCCGCCGCGGGCGTCCCAGCGCTCGGCGCCGTAGTGGCCGAGGACCACGAGGTGCTCCAGTCCCGGCACCCCGGCGAAGCCGCCGTACCGCACGGCCACGTCGGCCGGGCGGCCGGTGAGGATGACGGCGGCCGCCAGGTGCGGGGCCAGCCGCGCCAGCGCGCCGGCCGCCCCCGGGTGCGCCCGGGCCTGCTCCGGGTCGGCCACGATCGGGGCGAGGGTGCCGTCGAAGTCCAGGGCGACCACCGCGCGGCCCGGCTCGGCGAGCAATGCGGTCAGGCCCGCCCGGCCCTCGGCGGTCCGTGGGGTGAAGGTCTCCGCAGCAGCCATGCCCCGAGCCTAGCGGCCCGGCGGTTTCACGCGGCTGCTCGGGCGGGGGGAGCCGGGTCCGCGTCAGCGGTTCTCGGCGTGCCGCTGCCGGGTGCGGCGCCAGCGGTTGACGGTGGCGGGGGCGGCGCGCAGCGCGCGGGGGTCGTCCAGGAGGGCGTTGAGCAGCTGGAAGAAGGCCGTCGGGGAGATGCCGAGCCGCTCCCGGATCGCCCGGTCGCGCGGGCCGGGCCCGCTCCAGCTCCGCCCGGCCAGCTCCAGCACCGCCAGGTCCCGCGCGGACAGCTCAGCGCCCGCCGTGTCCGCAGCGCCCGCCTCATCCGCGGCCCCCGCCGCGCCCGTCTCCTGCGCCTCGCCCTCGGCCACTGTGCCGCCCCTCGCCCGCTGGCCCGCCCGGCCGCTCCGCTACTCCGACTCGGAGGTGAGCCCCTGCCCGTCCTGCGTCTCCGCGTAGTTCTGCAACTGCGACAGTACGGTCTTCGGGTCGCCGTGCACCGCGCTGCCGATGACCTTCTTCATCCGGTCGTCCACCTTCGTCCACGAGGTCTTGTCGACCGGGTAGAAGACGGCGTCCGGCAGCAGGTCGAGGAACTGCACCAGGTCGGCGTCGCGCTTCTCGCCCTGCATGACCTGGGAGGCGCTGGTGGTCACCGGCAGCAGGCCGTACTCGTCGAGGAACTTGACGGTGTTCTTGGTCTGGTAGACGTACTGGAGGAAGGCGCGGTCGGCGTCGAGGGAACCTTTCTTCTTGAAGGCCATCGCCCAGTCGGCGACGCCGAGGGTGTCGGCGTTCGGGCCGTCCTTGCCGGGCAGCGCGGCCACCCCGACGTCGATGCCGTGCGCGCGGGCCTGCGCCAGCAGTGTCGGGTGGCCGTTGATCATGCCCGCCTTGCCGGCCAGGAAGTCGTCGAAGACCTCCTGCCGGTTGGTCTTGGCGGGGTCCTTCGAGCCGACCAGCTTCGCGTCCACCAGGTTCTTCTTGACCCAGGTGAGGGCTTCGACGTTCTCGGCGGAGTCGAAGGTGTAGTTGTCGACGGAGTCGCTGATGCCGCCGCTGGCGCCGAGCATCCACATCAGGGACTCCGCCTGCGACTCCTCCGGGCCGAGCGGCAGGCCGTAGGGGACCTTGACGCCGTTCTCCTTGAGCAGCTTCGCGTCGGCGGCCAGGTCGGCCCAGGTCTTCGGCGCCTGGTCGATGCCCGCCTGCTTGAACAGGCCCTTGTTGTAGAAGAACATCCGCGAACTGGACGCCCACGGCAGGCCGTACTGGGTGTGGGCGACCGATCCGGCCTGGGCGAGCGAGGAGATGAAGTCGGCCTGCTGGCTGACCGTGAAGAGCTGGTCGGCGCTGTACAGCTGGCCCTTGGCGGCGTAGTCGGCGTACGAGCCCATCTGCGCGATGTCCGGCGGGTTGCCGGCCTTGACCATGGCGGCGACCTTGTCGTCCACGTCGGTCCAGCTCAGCACCTGCACGTCGACCTTGATGTGCGGGTTCTGCTTCTCGAAGCCGCGCACCATGTCGTTCCAGTACACGAGCGAGCTGTTGTCGGTCTTCGCGTCGCCGTAGTCGGCGGCCACCAGGTGCAGCGTCACGTCCTTGCCCTGCGCCGTGCCACCACCGCAGGCGCTGACCCCGGTCAGGGCCAACGCGGAAGTGAGACCGGCCGCGAGGCCGAGAAGTCGTCGCCGCTGCACTGTTCCTACCACCCTTGGGACTTCGAAAGACCGGAAAGACTCGGGCCGCGGCGCCTTCGCCGGCCGGGGCCGCCGCGAGCGGCCGGCCGGGCCCCCGCGAAAGTGCCGAGTCTTCCGCATATCTTCAGCCAAGGTCTACACCATGGGTGACAACGTTTTGACGGCGGGCCCCAGGCCGGCCACGCTCCGCCCCCGCGCCGGCCCCCGCGCCGGCCCCCGCCGACCCGGCACCGGCCGCATGCCGACCGCATGCCGGCCCGTGACTTTCGGGAGAATCGATCTTCCCGGCCGAGTGGACTAGACCTCTAGCGGGGTGAGAAGCGAGACTGGGCCCGTGAGACATGTCATCGCCCTCGACGTCGGCGGCACCGGGATGAAGGCGGCGCTGGTCGCCGCGGACGGCACGCTGCTGCACCAGGACCGCCGCCCGACCGGCCGTGAGCGCGGCCCGCAGGCCGTGGTGGAAGCGATCCTCGACTTCGCCGCGGACCTGCGCGCGCACGGCCGCGCCAGCTACGGGCAGAGCGCCGCGGCCGCGGGCGTGGTGGTGCCCGGCATCGTGGACGCCGAGGCGGGCGTCGCCGTCTACGCCGCCAACCTCGGCTGGCAGGACCTGCCGTTGCGCGACCTGCTCTCGAAGCGGCTGGACGGCGTACCCGTGGCGCTCGACCACGACGTGCGCGCCGGCGGCCTCGCCGAGGGCCGGATCGGCGCGGGCGACGGCGCCGACCGCTTCCTGTTCCTGCCGCTGGGCACCGGCATCGCCGGCGCCATCGGCATCGAGGGCCGGATAGAGGCCGGCGCGCACGGCTACGCCGGTGAGATCGGCCACATCGTGGTCCGGCCCGGCGGCCGGGAGTGCGGCTGCGGGCAGCGCGGCTGCCTGGAGGCGTACGCGTCCGCGGGCGCGGTCTCCCGCAGTTGGGCGGCCGCCAGCGGCGACCCGGCCGCGGACGCCGCCGCCTGCGCGCAGGCCGTCGACGCCGGCGACCCGGCGGCGGCCGCGGTCTGGCAGGAGGCCGTCGACGCGCTGGCCGACGGCCTGGTCACCGGGCTGACCCTGCTCGACCCGCGGGTGCTGATCGTCGGCGGCGGCCTCGCCGAGTCCGGCGACACCCTCTTCGGCCCGTTGCGGGCGGCCGTCGAGGCGCGCGTCACCTTCCAGAAACTCCCGCTCATCGTCCCCGCCGCGCTGGGTGACACCGCCGGCTGCCTGGGCGCGGGCCTGCTCGCCTGGGACCTGATCTCCGTGGAGGTATCCGCCTGATGGCCCCCGAAACGACATCGCGGCCCACGACCGGGCGCACCGTCCTGGCGGGCGCCCGCGTGGTGCTGCCGTCCGGCGTGGTGGAGGCCGGCCGGATCACCGTGGACGGCGCCCGGATCGCCGCCGACGAGCCGGCCGAGGCCGCCACCCACGACCTGGCCGGGCGCGGCTGGACGGTCGTCCCGGGCTTCGTGGACCTGCACAACCACGGCGGCGGCGGCGCGTCCTTCACCTCGGGCACCGCCGAGGACGTGCTCACCGCCGTGCGCACGCACCGCGCGCACGGCACCACCACCCTGGTCGCCTCCACCGTCACCGAGAACCTCGACACGCTGGCCCGGCAGGCCGCGCTGCTCTCCGAGCTGGTCGAGCAGGGCGACCTGGCCGGCATCCACTACGAGGGCCCGTTCATCTCGCCGTGCCGCAAGGGCGCCCATGACGAGACGCTGCTGCGCGACCCCGACCCGGCGACGGTGCGCAAGCTCGTCGAGGCGGCCCGCGGCGCCGCGCGCATGGTGACGCTCGCCACCGAACTGCCCGGCGGCGTCGAGTCGGTGCGGCTACTCGCCGACCTCGGGGTGATCGCCGCGATCGGCCACACCGACGCCGGGTACGAGCAGACCCGGCAGGCGATCGACGCGGGCGCCACGGTGGCGACCCACCTGTTCAACGCGATGCCGCCGCTCCTGCACCGCGAGCCCGGCCCGATCGCGGCGCTGCTGGAGGACGAGCGGGTCACCGTCGAGCTGATCAACGACGGCACCCACCTGCACCCGTCGGTGCTCGAACTCGCCTTCGGCAGCGCGGGCGCGGACCGGGTGGCGTTCATCACCGACGCGATGGACGCGGCCGGCTTCGGCGACGGCCTGTACGACCTGGGGCCGTTGAAGGTGCAGGTGCTGGACGGGGTGGCGCGGCTGGTGGAGGGCGACTCCATCGCCGGGTCGACGCTGACGCTGGACACCGCCTTCAAGCGCGCGGTCACCGTGGACGGGCTGGCGCTGCCCGACGTGGTGCGGGCGATCTCGGCCAACCCGGCCCGGCTGCTGGGCCGGTCGGACCGGATCGGTTCGCTGGCGCCGGGGAAGGACGCGGACCTGGTGGTGCTGGACGCGGCGTACGACGTGGTCGGTGTGATGCGCAAGGGCGAGTGGGTCGTCGCGCTGCCGCTGGACGACACCGCGCCCGCCGCCGCGGCCGCCGAGCTGTCCTGATGGCGTACGGCCCCCGGTCCGGCCCGGCCGCGCGCACTACCGTCGGTAACGGCGTGCGCGCGGCCGTCCGTACGCCCGCCGGGGACCCCCTGGTCGGCAACTTCTGCGGAAAAGCGGCCCTCCCGCTCTGGGCCGACCGCCGTCCGTTTGCCAAAATCAACAGGTGATCATCACCGTCACGCTCAACAGCGCCCTGGATGTGACCTACCGGGTCCCGTCACTGATACCGCACGCCACCCACCGGGTGACGGAGACGGTGGAGCGGCCGGGCGGCAAGGGTCTGAACGTCGCCCGCGTACTGGCCGCGCTCGGCCACCGCGCCACCGTCACCGGCTTCGTCGGCGGCCCGGCCGGTGCGGAGTTGCGCCGCGGCCTGGCCGAGGTGCCGTACGCGGACCGGCTCACCGACGCCCTGGTGCCGGTGGCCGGCGCCACCCGGCGCACGGTCGGCGTGGTGGACGCGGCCACCGGGGACACCACGATGTTCAACGAGCCGGGGCCGACCGTGGACGCCGCCGAGTGGGCGTCCTTCCTCGACGTCTACCGCGAGTTGCTGGCCGGCCCCGACGCCGAGGCGGTCGCGCTGTGCGGGAGCCTGCCACCGGGGCTGCCGGTCGGCGCGTACGCGGAGCTGGTCCGCGAGGCGCGCGCCGCGGGCGTCTATGTGCTGCTCGACACCAGCGGGGAGCCGCTGCGCCGCGGGCTGGCCGCCCGCCCGGACCTGATCAAGCCCAACGCGGGTGAGCTGACCGGGCTGACCGGCTTCTCCGAGCCCGCCCGCGCGGCCCACGACGCCCGGCGGCGCGGCGCCCGCGGGGTGGCCGCGTCGCTCGGCGCCGACGGGATGCTCGCGGTCACCGAGGAGGGCGCGTGGCGGGCGCTGCCGCCGGGCCGGCTGGCGGGCAACCCCACCGGCGCGGGCGACTCGGCGGTCGCCGGGCTGCTCTCCGGGCAGGTGGAGGGGCTTGCCTGGCCGCAGCGGCTGGCCCGGGCGGTCGCGCTGTCGGCGGCCACGGTGCTCGCCCCGGCCGCCGGGGAGTACGACCGGGCCGGCTACGACGAGCTGCTCCCGAAGGTGGAGGTCACCCCGGCCGGGTGAGCCGGGGTGGTTCGGCGCGAGGCGTTCGGCCGGGGGGCTTTCGGCCCGAGGCGTTCGGCCGGGGGCGTTCGGCCGGAGCGCGCCGCCTACTTCGTGACCTGGCCCTCCTTGAGCCACACCTGGTCGAGGTTGACCCCGCAGTTGGTGTCGTCCGGGGTGCAGGACATCGTCAGGACGTTGGCGCCCTTCTTGAGGTCCACGTAGTTGAAGGTCGTCATGTTCCACGCCTTCGCCCAGTCCGTGGCGTTGCCGTAGTTCTTCAGGTTCACCCCGCCGCTGCGGGCCTCGCCGTTGACACCGAGGGTCAAGGTGGCGTCGGAGCCGGCGTTGGCGTAGCTGACGAAGAACGTGTACTTGTCGTCCTTCGGCACGACCACCGTCCAGGACACGGTGGCGCCCTGGTTGGCCATGCTGTCGACGTAGGTGCCGCCCGCCGCGTTCGCGCCCGGGTGCTCGGTGCTGGTGGCGGCGCCGCCGCTGAGCTGGAGCGTGGACGCGTCGACCTTCTTGGAGTCGAAGGTCGTCGGGCTCGCGGACGGCGAGGCGGACTGGGTGGGCGCGCTGCTGGTGGTGACCGCGCCGGTCGGCTTGTCGTCCGCCTGCTTCTTGTCGTCGCCCGAGCTGTTGGTCATCGCGAAGGCGATGCCGATCGCCACGGCGGCGACCACGGCGACGGCCGCGATCAGCAGCCCCCGGCGGTTGGGGGCGCCGCCCCCGTCCGGGCCGCCGGGACCGCCCCTGCGGCCCCCGGGCGGGGCCTGCTGCGGGTCGTACGGCCCCGGGCCGGGCGGCTGCGCGTGGCCGCCGCCCTGCGCCTGCGGGTACTGCGCGGTCGGGCCGGCGTACTGCCCGGCGTACTGCTGCTGGCCCTGGTCGTAGCCGTACGGCGCCTGCGGCGGGTAGCCGTAACCGCCGCCCCCCTGCTGCTGGGGCGGGGCCTGCGGCGGGTAGCCGTAACCGCCCGTGGCCGGGCGGCGCTCACCGACCCGCTGCACCTGGTGGTAGGAGGTGCGGGGCACGCCCGGCTGCCCGGGTGCCGGCTGGCCGCCGGCCGGGTCCGGCTGCTCGCCGCCCTCCGACCGGTAGAGATACGCGAACGGGTCGTCGTTCTCCGGCGTGCCGTCGTTTCCGGCAGTCATCCGCTGTCCACTCCCTCGACTGTGGTATGCCAGGCACCTTACCGGCCTCGGACGACACACCTCCCATGCTCTTCGACGTGTGGACGGGTCGGTAAGGTTCCGATGTGAGCAGCGCCACCGATTCCGGCCGCCCGGCGACCGGCCCGGGCCGCGGCGGCGACGCCGGCTCCGAGTGGCTGCCGTGGCAGGACGCGATGGAGCGGGCGCTCTACGGCCCCGGCGGCTTCTTCCGCCGGGAGCGGCCCGCCGACCACTTCCGCACCTCCGTGCACGCGTCCGCCCTGTTCGCGGGCGCCGTGGCGGAGTTGCTGGCCCGGGTGGACACGGTGCTCGGGCACCCCGGGCGGCTCGACTTCGTCGACATGGCGGCCGGTGCGGGCGAACTCGCCGCCGGGGTACTGGCCGCCCTGCCGCCCGCGCTCGCCGGCCGGGTGCGGGTCCACGCCGTCGAGCGCGCCGCCCGGCCGGACGGCCTCGACCCCCGCGTCACCTGGTGCGATCAGCCGCCGCGGGGCGCGCGCGGGCTGCTCTTCGCCAACGAGTGGCTGGACAATGTTCCGCTGCCCGTCGCCGCGCCGTCACCCGACGGCCGCCTGCGGTATGTGGAGGTTCGGCGCGGCGACGGCGAAGAGCGCCTGGGCGCCCCCGTGACGGGCGAGGACCTGCGCTGGCTGGAGCGCTGGTGGCCGCTGGACGCGCGGGCCGGGGCGGAGCGCCGCGCGGAGGTCGGGCGCAGCCGGGAGGAGGCGTGGCGGCGGGCGGCGGGCAGCCTCGCCGAGGGGTACGCGGTGGCGGTGGACTACGGCCACCTCGCCGCGGAGCGCCCGCCGCTGGGCACCCTGACGGGGTACCGCGACGGGCGCCAAGACGTCGCGGTACCCGACAGATCGC
>NZ_JBYIRL010000047.1:0-58168 GCF_057708125.1 Actinacidiphila sp. bgisy145 | reverse complement strand
CGCCTGACCGCCAGCCTCACCGCCCGCCTGACCGCCCGGCCGCCGCTCCGGTGTGCGGCACCGCAGCGGCGGCCGGGCGGCGGGGTAACCGGCGGCGGGGCTACTGGTGGTGGGGCGAGGTCAGGTAGTGCTGGCGCAGCAGATCGCGGCCGTAGTCGTTGCCGTTCGGCGTGCGGACCACGGAGTGGACGTGCTGCTGGGTGGGGCCGTCGGCACGGGTCTTGCCGTAGGCGCCGCCGAGCGGGCCCGCGGCCTGGCAGTCGACCTCGATCCACAGCACGGGGCTGTGCACGCGCAGGTAGAACGGGTCATCGTCGCCCGTGCCGCCGATCCAGGCGGCCCGGGTGTCGGCGAGGTGGCCGCGGATCTCGGCCATCTTCGCCTTCGCGAGGTCCGCCTTGCCGCGTGCGACGAAGACCTCGACCACCGCGAGGAGCTTCTCCTGCTGCGCGGGGGTCAGTTCGGTCGCCCGGATGCCGGCGTACGCCTCGACGGCGTTGTCCGCGAAGGCGCCCGCTTTCATGTCCTCGTCCGCCTTGCTGGACGAGATGACGGCGACCTTCTGCTGCGCCGCGGTCAGCGACTGGGCGAACGCCAGGCTCGCCTCGAGCTCCTGGGTGCAGACGCTGACAGTCTCGCCGTCGATCTCCAGCGAGGTCGGCTCGGTGCCCCAGAAGCAGGGGCTCATCACCACCTGGTCCCCGAGGACGAAGTAGTTGACGACCAGGTGGTGCCCGTCGAACTGGAAGCCCCACGGCTCGGTCGCCGAGGGCGTGCCCATCACCGTCCAGTAGTAGAGCACGTCGTTGAAGGTGTCGCTGTTGCCGACCAGGGTGCCCGCGGCCAGGTTGATCCGGCGGATGTTCTCCGTGGTCTCCAGGCCGTCCGCGCTCAGCGCCGCCCGCAGCAGGGCGGTGCCCAGGGCGTTCTGGTCGTCTGTCAGGTCGGCCAGCGAGACGCCCTGCCGCTTGAACCCGCCCGGGTCGAGGTTGCTCCACAGCCGCCACTCGGTGGAGTGGATGCCGAACTGCGTGGCGGACTTCTGGTCGTCGGTGAGGGCGGCGAGGAACTTCTCCGCCGCGGCGATCACCGGGGCGGTGGCGACGTGCTGGGAGTGGACGGTGAACAGGTCCCGGACGAGGCTGCCGTCGGTGGTCAGGCCGAAGAAGTCCTCGGTGATCGTCTGGTTGCCGACGCCCCCGCCGCCCGCGCCGGGGCCTCCCGGGGCGCCGGTCGCGGTGGGCGTGGCGGTCGGGCTGTCCGTCGGGGTGGCGGTGGGCGTCGCGTCGTCCGCGAACGCCTTCGCGGCCGTGGCCCCCATGGTGGCGAAGGCCGCCACACCGCCGGCGGCGAACGCCCTGCGCATGAACCCTCGCCGGCTGTCGGCGTGCACCTGGGTGCCTTCGGTCGGGGCGTTCTCGCTGTCGGCCATTGACCGCTCCTTATCGTTGGGAGTCCTTGGGAGCCCTTGGGCGCCCTTGGGACGTGTGAGGCGTCTCGTTGGGGAGGGGACCCTGGGGACTCTGGTCAAGAAGAATGAAAGGGACCTTAAAAACCGGTGAGATAACGCCCGAGGACGGGCCGGCCCGGCAAGTTGACGGAAAATCAACGGTCCGGAGCGCGGCCGCGACCGGTCCGGCGGCCGCCCGCGGCCGACGCCGACGGGAGACCCCGGTTTGTGCGGGGCGGGGGGTGGGCGTGCATGCTGGGGCTTTCCGAGGGGAGTTGCAGGCATGGCGATCGTTGTGGTGACCGGGACCGGCACCGAGGTGGGCAAGACGGTGGCGACGGCCGCGGTCGCGGCCGCGACCCTGGCGCAGGGGCTGAGCGTGGCGGTGCTCAAGCCGGCGCAGACCGGCGTCGCGGAGGGTGAGCCGGGGGACGCCGCGGAGGTGGCGCGGCTGGCCGGCGAGGTGACGGCGGTGGAGCTGGCGCGCTACCCGGAGCCGCTGGCGCCCGCGACGGCGGCGCGCCGCTCGGGCCGGGCCCCGATCACCCCGGCGGAGATCGCGGAGGCCGCGGCGAAGCTGTCCGCCGTCCATGACGTGGTGCTGGTGGAGGGCGCCGGGGGCCTGCTGGTCCGCTACGACGAGCAGGGCTCCACGCTCGCGGACGCGGCGGCGCTGATGCACGCGGGTGTGCTGCTGGTCGCGCCGGCGGCGCTGGGCACCCTGAACGCGACGGCGCTCACCGCGGAGGCGCTGCGGGCCCGCCGGGTGAGCTGCCTCGGGGTGATCATCGGCAGCTGGGCGGCCGAACCGGGGCTGGCCGAGCGCTGCAACGTCGCGGACCTGCCGGAGTCGGCGGGCGCGCCGCTGCTCGGGGCACTGCCGCAGGGCGCGGCGGCCCTGTCCCCGGCAGACTTCCGCACCGCGGCGCGCGACTGGCTCGCCCCGCAGCTCGGCGGGGTCTGGGACCAGGCCGCCTTCGCGCGGGTGTACGGCCCGCTGCAGCCGGTCGCGCAGGGGTAGGGGTACGCAGGGCTACGGCTACGGCTACGGCTACGGCTACGGCGGTACGGTCCGGGTACGGTGCGGGTGGCGTCAGCGCGTCCAGGCGCGCAGTTCGGCCGCGATGCCTTCCACGCCGACCCCGCCGTCCTTGATCAGGCGGGCCAGGTCGCGGACGCGTTCGGGTGACGTGGTGACCTTCAGCCCCTCCGCGACGAGGTAGGCGTAGGCGACGGCGGTGGCGAACAGCGCGTTGGAGCGTTCCAGGGCCGGGATGTGCATCAGCAGTTGGAGGAGCGCGGCGGCCCGCAGGTGCTCGTCGTCGTACACGGGGCGGCCGAATATCTCGGCGCCGTGCCGGCTCACGGCGGCCACCAGCGCGCCCCAGTCGGTGACCTGCGGGTCCCCCGGTGTGTTGTGCTCGGCGACCATCAGCAGCCACGCGAGGTCGATCCGCAGGGTCAACGGGCGCCTTCCCCGGTGCGGGGGGCGGCGTCGAACTCCTCGTCGAAGACGGCTTCGTAGCGCTTCATGAAGTCGGCCGCGGCCTCGACGAACGCCCGGCCCTTCTCCCCCTCGTCCTGGCGGACGAGCTCCTCGATGTAGCGGTTCACGCTGATGCCGCGCTGCGAGGCGCGTTCCCGCGCCGTCTCCGCGGTGGCTTCGTCCACCCGCACATTCAACTGGGTTTTCGCCATGCGTCCACGCTAGCGCCGGGGCGCTAGTAGCGGCAAGACCGCGCTGGGCCGGTGCCGCGTCTCGCATGGCGGAAATGGTGGGGGCTCACGGGGGTGCGGCTGCTTGGGTGGGGGGATGAACGATCTTCGGATACGGCCGGCCGGCGCGGCCGACGCTAGCGCGGTGCTGGCGTTCTGGCGGGTCGCCGCGGAGGGGACCAGCATCAGCGACGACGAGGCGGGGGTGGTCGGGCTCGTCACGCGCGACCCGGAGGCGCTGCTGCTCGCCGAGCGGGACGGGGTGCTGGTCGGCTCGGTCATCGCCGGGTTCGACGGGTGGCGGTGCCACCTGTACCGGCTGGCCGTTCACCCGGACGCCCGCAGGCAGGGGGTTGCCCGGGCGCTCCTGGCCGCCGCGGAGGAGCGGTTCCTTTCGGTCGGGGGGCGGCGCGGTGACGCGATGGTCCTCGTCGCCAACGAGCGGGCTCAGTACGCCTGGCGTGCGAGTGGGTATCTTCCGGAGGAGCGGTGGCGGAGGTGGACCAAACGGTTGCGCTAGCCCTTCCCCCGGCCCACCCTGCCGCCCGGGGTGCCCCGTCCTGTGAAACCCGGACCCGACCCCGGTGGACGGCTGGCCGCGCAGTTGCCCGCGCCCCCATTCGCTCGGCAGATTGCTCGGCCGTTTCCCGGGGCGGCGGGGGTGCGGAGGGGTGGGGGTGGGGGTGATCATGGGGGCGAGGTGGTGGGATGACGGAGACGGTGCTGGTGGCGGTGGCGGTGCTGCTGACGTTCGTGTGCGGGGGGTTCGTCGCGGCGGAGTTCTCGTTGACGACGGTGGAGCGGGGGGAGCTGGAGCGGGCAGCGGCGGGCGGGGAGCGCGGGGCGGGGACGGCGCTGGCGGCGGTGCGGTCGCTGACGGTGCAGCTGTCGGGCGCGCAGCTCGGGATCACCGTGACGGGCCTGGTGATCGGGATGCTCGCCGAGTCGTCGGTGGCGAAGCTGCTGCGCGGCCCGCTGCGGGCGGCGGGCCTGCCGGCGTCGGCCGCGGCGTCCCTCGCCCTGGTGCTGGGCACGGCGTTGTCGACGGTGGCGCTGATGGTCATCGGCGAGCTGATCCCGAAGAACTGGGCGATCTCGCGCCCGCTGGAGGTGGTGAAGACGGTGGCGGGCCCGCAGCGGGCGTTCAGCACCGCGTTCGGCCCGCTGATCCGGCACCTGAACAACACCGCGAACCGGGTGCTGCGCCGCTTCGGCCTGGAGCCGGCCGAGGAGCTGGCCTCGGCGCGCGGCCCGCAGGAGCTGCGCGCGCTGGCCCGGCACTCGGCGAAGGCGGGCGCGCTGGAGCAGGACACCGCGGAGCTGTTCGTCCGCACCATCGGCCTGGCCGACCTGACCGCGCAGAACGTGATGACCCCCCGGGTCCAGGTCACCGCGCTGGAGGCGCGCGCCACCGCCGAGGACGTCGCGAACGCCACCCGCGCCACCGGCCTGTCCCGCTTCCCGGTCTACCGCGGCACCCTCGACACGGTCGTCGGCACCGTGCACATCAAGGACGTGCTGGCCGTACCGGGCGAGCGCAGGGCCCGGGTGCCGGTGACCGACCTGCTGCGCGAACCGCTGCTGGTGCCGCACTCCCTCGCCGTGGACCGGCTGCTCGACCGGTTCAGCAGCCGCCGCTCGATGGCGGTGGTGATCGACGAGTACGGCGGCACCGCGGGCGTCGCGACGCTGGAGGACATCGTGGAGGAGGTCGTCGGCGAGGTGCGCGACGAGCACGACCCGTTCGAGGCGCCCGAGCTGCGCCTGCTGCGCGAGGACCCGCTCGGCCGCCGTACCTATGACGCGGACGGCGCTGCCCGCACCGAGGACCGGCTGGAGCGGATCGGGCTGCACGCGCCGGACGGCCCGTACGAGACGCTCGCCGGTCTGGTCGCGCACCGGCTCGGGCGGATTCCGCGGCGCGGCGACACCGTCGAGGTGGACGGCTGGCGGATCGAGGTGACCGACGCGAGCGGGCGGCGGGCGGCCCGCACCCGGCTGGTCTCCCCGCCGAGCGCACCGGAGGACGACCCGGGCGGGCCGGCCCGGTGACCGCCGTCCAGCTGGTGGTGGGCCTGCTCACCATCGTGGCGAACGCCTACTTCGTCGGCGCCGAGTTCTCCCTGATCTCGGTGCGCCGCGACCAGGTCGAGCCGCGCGCCGAGGAGGGCGACCGCCGGGCGCGGCGGGTGCTGTGGGGCCTGGAGCACGTCTCGCCGCTGCTGGCCGCCGCCCAGCTGGGCGTCACCGCCTGCACCCTGGTGCTGGGCATCGTGGCCGAGCCGGCGATCACGCACCTGTTGGAGCCGCTGTTCCACGCGGCGCACGTGCCGGACGGCGCGGTGCACCCGGTGTCGTTCGTGATCGCGCTGGCGGTGGCGACCTATCTGCACATGCTCTTCGGCGAGATGGTGCCGAAGAACGTCGCGCTGGCCGACCCGGTGCGCTCCGCGCTGCTGCTGGGGCCGCCGCTGGTCGCCCTGACCCGGGCGCTGCGCCCGCTGATCTTCGCGATCAACGCGCTGGCCAACGCCGGACTGCACCTGGTGCGGGTGGAGCCGCGCAACGAGATCGCCGCGGTCTTCTCCGACGAGGAGCTGTCGCGGATGGTGGTGGACGCGGGGGCGGCCGGGCTGCTGGACGAGCGGGCCGCCGAGCGGCTGCGGGACGCGCTGGAGCTGGGCCGGCGGCCGGTCGGCGAGGTCGTCCTGCCGGCGGAGCAGGTGGTACGGGTCCGGCTGGGGGTCACCGCGGAGGAGTTGGAGGCGCTGGGCGCCCGAACGGGCCTGTCCCGTTTCCCGGTCGCCGACGACGACGGGCGGGTGCTGGGCTACCTCCACGTCAAGGACGCCCTGGACGCCGAGGAGCGCGACGAGCCGCTGCCGCGGTCGGCGCTGCGCCGAATCCCCCGGCTCGCGGCCGCCACGCCGCTCGACGACGCGCTCACCGCGATGCGGGCCGCGCGTGCGCACCTGGCGGCGGTCGTGGACGCCGGCGGGCGCGGGGTCGGCCTGGTGACGATGGCGGACGTCCTCAAGGAGCTGGTCGGCCGGGGCCGGCCCTGACCGCACCGCCTCCCCCGTTTCCCGCCCACCCGCTCCACCCGCTCCTGCTTCTACCCGACTAACGGGCTTTTCGCCCTAGCCGACTATTGATCAACCCGGCTGACCTGTCGGCGCGGCCGCTTCTGCGCCCGCCGCGGCCGTTGCCATGCTTCGCCTACGGCCGGGTCGCGGGCGGGCGCCGCTCTTTGGCGCCGCCGGGTCCGCGGGGCTTCGTGCGGGCCCGTTCCGTGTTCTTTCAGGTCCATCTCAGGGAGTGATGACGTGGCGGCGGGCAGCACCATGGAGCCGGTCGGGGCCGACGAGGAGTACGCCGACGAGGTCCCGGCCCGGCGCAGACGCCCGGGCAGCGTTGTCGTGAGCTGGATGACGACCACCGACCACAAGACGATCGGCACGCTGTACCTGGTGACGTCGTTCGCGTTCTTCCTGATCGGCGGGGTGATGGCGCTGCTGATGCGGGCCGAGCTGGCCCGCCCGGGGATCCAGATCCTGTCGGAGGAGCAGTACAACCAGGCGTTCACGATGCACGGCACCGTGATGCTGCTGATGTTCGCCACGCCGCTGTTCTCCGGCTTCACCAACTGGATCATGCCGTTGCAGATCGGCGCGCCCGACGTGGCGTTCCCGCGGCTGAACATGCTCGCGTACTGGCTCTACCTGTTCGGTTCGCTGATCGCGGTGGGCGGTTTCCTCACCCCGCAGGGCGCGGCGGACTTCGGCTGGTTCGCGTACTCGCCGCTGTCCAACGCGATCAACTCCCCCGGCGTCGGCGGCGACATGTGGGCCATGGGGCTGGCGCTGTCGGGGTTCGGCACGATCGTCGGCGCGGTCAACTTCATCACCACGATCATCGGCATGCGGGCGCCGGGAATGACGATCTTCCGGATGCCGATCTTCACCTGGAACGTGCTGCTCACCTCGCTGCTGGTCCTGTTCGCCTTCCCGGTGCTCGCGGCGGCGCTGCTGTGCCTGGAGGCGGACCGGAAATTCGGCGCGCACGTCTTCGATGCGGCCAACGGCGGCGCGATCCTGTGGCAGCACCTGTTCTGGTTCTTCGGCCATCCCGAGGTGTACATCATCGCGCTGCCGTTCTTCGGGATCGTCAGCGAGGTGATCCCGGTGTTCTCCCGCAAACCGATCTTCGGCTACCTCGGGCTGATCGCGGCGACCATCTCCATCGCGGGCCTTTCCGTGACGGTGTGGGCGCACCACATGTACGTCACCGGGGCGGTGCTGCTGCCGTTCTTCTCCTTCATGACGTTCCTGATCGCGGTGCCGACCGGGGTGAAGTTCTTCAACTGGATCGGCACCATGTGGAAGGGCTCGCTGAGCTTCGAGACGCCGATGCTGTGGTCCATCGGCTTCCTGATCACCTTCCTGTTCGGCGGGCTGACCGGGGTGATCCTGGCGGCGCCGCCGCTGGACTTCCACGTCTCGGACTCGTACTTCGTGGTCGCGCACTTCCACTACGTCGTCTTCGGCACGGTGGTCTTCTCGATGTTCGCCGGCTTCCACTTCTGGTGGCCGAAGATGACCGGCAAGATGCTTGACGAGCGGCTGGGAAAGATCACCTTCTGGACGCTGTTCTTCGGCTTCCACGGCACCTTCCTCGTCCAGCACTGGCTGGGGGTGATCGGCATGCCGCGCCGCTACGCGGACTACCTGGCCGCCGACGGCTTCACCACCCTCAACACGGTCTCCACGATCAGCTCCTTCCTGCTCGGCCTGTCGATGCTGCCGTTCCTCTACAACGTCTGGAAGACGGCGAAGTACGGCAAGAAGGTCGACGTGGACGACCCCTGGGGGTACGGCCGTTCGCTGGAGTGGGCGACCTCCTGCCCGCCGCCGCGGCACAACTTCGTGACGCTGCCGCGTATCCGCTCCGAGTCCCCGGCGTTCGACCTGCACCACCCGGACATCGCGCACCTGGACGAGCTCACCAACCGGCCCGACGAGTCACTGACCGTGGCGCCGGGCGACAAGCAGCAGTAGCCGCCCAACGGCCCGACCACCGGACGGGAGCGCTCGTGCGCACGGACAGGAACGACCAGACGGAAGCGAGCGGGTACTCCGGGCTCGAACGGCTCGAGGGCTATCTGCTGTGGAACGCGGAGGTGGCCCAGGCCCACCGCGCGGCGGGCCGCTTCGCCGGCCATCTGCCGTGGCTGACCACGGCGGAGCGCGAGGAGGTCGAACGGGCCTACGTCGCCGACCGGTTGCTGCTCTCCCAGGAGACGCTGCACCGCATCGCCGACCGCGCCGCGGAACTGCGCGCGGAGTACACCGGGCGCTATCTGCTGCTGAAGCGGCGGTGCGTGGCGGCCGCCGTGGTCGGCGGCAGCGCGGCGGCGGGGGCGGCGGGCGCGGCCGCGTACCTGGCCAGGTGAGAGCGGCGGCGCTTGCCGAGGGGCACCGGCGGCGCCGGCCCGCGACCGCGGTCCCGCACCGCCGTACGCGCCGGTAGGATCTTGTCGCCATGCAGACGCCAGCCACCTTCTCCAGCCTCGTCGCCGTCGGGGACTCCTTCACCGAGGGCATGTCGGACCTGCTGCCCGACGGTTCCTACCGCGGGTGGGCGGACCTGCTCGCGGCACGGCTCGCCGCGGCCTCCCGGGAGGCGGGCGGCCCGGGGGTGCGCTACGCGAACCTCGCGGTGCGCGGCAAGCTGATCCGGCAGATCTCCGACGAGCAGGTGGACGCGGCGGCCGCGATGCGCCCGGACGTGATCACGCTGGTCGGCGGGCTCAACGACGTCCTGCGGCCGGGCTGCGACGTGCCGGCGGTGTGCGCGGTGCTGGAGAGCTGTGTGCGGCGCCTCGCGCCGGCCTGCGACCGCCTGGTGCTGATGCGCAGCCCGATCCGGCGCGGCCCGGTCGCCACGAGGTTCCTGCCGCGGATGCTGGAGCTGTTCGACTTCGTGGAGGCGCTGGCGGCCGAGCACGGCGCGGCCGTGGTCGACCTGTACGGGGCGCACGTGCTGGGCGACGACCGGATGTGGGCGGAGGACCGGCTGCACCTGACCGCGCAGGGCCACGAGCGGGTCGCGGAGGCGGTCTGGCAGGCGCTCGGCCTGCCCGCGCAGAGCGACTGGACCCGCCCGCTGCCGCCGGCGGTGCGCGCCGGGTGGGCCGCCCGCCGGCTGTCGGACGCGCGCTTCACCCGCACGCATCTGCTGCCCTGGATCGGCCGCCGCCTGACCGGCCGCTCCAGCGGCGACGGCCGCGACCCCAAGCGGGCGCAGCTGCTGCCGTACGAGGTGCCGCTGCCGGGGGCGGCGCTGGGTAAGGAGCCGCGTACGGGGCCGGGGGCGCTGCCCGGCGCTGCGCCGGACGCGGTGCCGGGCGCCGACGTCTGAGCGTCCGGGGCACCGCTCGCGACCAGTAGAATCAGCCCACGTGACAGCCAAGCCGCGTATCCCGAATGTCCTCGCCGGTCGCTATGCCTCGACGGAGCTGGCCGCCTTGTGGTCGCCCGAGCAGAAGGTGGTGCTGGAGCGCCGGCTGTGGCTGGCGGTGCTGCGCGCCCAGGCCGATCTGGGCGTCGAGGTGCCGGCCGGCGCCATCGAGGACTACGAACGGGTGCTGGAGCAGGTCGACCTGGAGTCGATCGCGCGCCGCGAGCAGGTCACCCGGCACGATGTGAAGGCCCGGATCGAGGAGTTCAACGCGCTCGCCGGGCACGAGCAGGTGCACAAGGGCATGACCTCGCGCGACTTGACCGAGAACGTCGAGCAGTTGCAGATCCGGCTGTCCCTGGAGCACGCCCGGGACCGCACGGTCGCGGTGCTGGCCCGGCTCGGGCAGCTCGCCGCGCAGTACGGCGAGCTGGTGATGGCCGGCCGCTCGCACAACGTCGCGGCGCAGGCGACCACGCTGGGCAAGCGGTTCGCGACCGCCGCCGACGAGCTGCTGGTGGCGTTCGGGCGGGTGGAGGAGCTGCTGTCCCGCTACCCGCTGCGCGGCGTCAAGGGCCCGGTCGGCACCGCCCAGGACATGCTGGACCTGCTCGGCGGGGACAGCGGCAAGCTCGCCGAGCTGGAGCGCCGGGTCGCCGGGCACCTGGGCTTCTCGCAGGTGTTCGGCTCCGTCGGCCAGGTCTACCCGCGCTCGCTGGACTACGAGGCGGTGACCGCGCTGGTGCAGCTGGCGGCGGCGCCCTCGTCGCTGGCGAAGACGATCCGGCTGATGGCCGGGCACGAACTGGTCACCGAGGGGTTCAAGCCCGGCCAGGTCGGCTCCTCGGCGATGCCGCACAAGATGAACACCCGTTCCTGCGAGCGGGTCAACGGCCTGATGGTGGTGCTGCGCGGCTACGCCTCGATGACCGGGGAGCTGGCCGGCGACCAGTGGAACGAGGGCGACGTGTCCTGCTCGGTGGTGCGCCGGGTCGCGCTGCCGGACGCGTTCTTCGCGTTCGACGGGCTGCTGGAGACGTTCTTGACGGTGCTGGACGAGTTCGGGGTGTTCCCGGCCGTGGTGGCGCGCGAACTCGACCGCTACCTGCCGTTCCTGGCCACCACGAAGGTCCTGATGGGCGCGGTGCGGGCCGGGGTGGGCCGCGAGGCCGCCCACGAGGCGATCAAGGAGAACGCGGTGGCGTCGGCGCTGGCGATGCGCGAGCAGGGCACCGAGCGCAACGAACTGCTGGACCGGCTCGCCGCCGACCCCCGCATCCCGCTGGACCGGGCGGCGCTGGACGCGCTGATGGCCGACCGGCTGTCGTTCACCGGCGCCGCGGCCGACCAGGTCGCGCAGGTCGCGCGCCGCGTCGAGGAGGTCGTCAAGGCCCACCCGCAGGCGGCCGCCTACCGGCCCGGGGCGATCCTCTGACCCCGGAGGAGGA
Organism: Actinacidiphila sp. bgisy145; assembly: GCF_057708125.1. Taxonomy (NCBI): domain Bacteria; kingdom Bacillati; phylum Actinomycetota; class Actinomycetes; order Kitasatosporales; family Streptomycetaceae; genus Actinacidiphila; species Actinacidiphila sp. bgisy145. Next base: position 47,095 of record NZ_JBYIRL010000047.1, on the reverse strand, counting down.
GGCGCAGGCCCGCACCCGCGAGCTGCCCGACATCGTCGGGCCGGGGCTGCGGGTGCTGTTCTGCGGGATCAACCCCGGGCTGCTGTCGGCGTACCGGGGCGAGCACTTCGCCCGGCCGGGCAACCGGTTCTGGCCGGCGCTGCACGCCTCGGGCTTCACCCCGCGCCGGTACGCGCCCGCCGAGCAGCACGGCGCGCTCGCGCTCGGCTTCGGGCTGACGAACCTGGCCGGGCGGGCGACCGCGCGCGCCGACGAGCTGGCCGCGGCGGAGCTGGTGGCCGGCGGTGCGCGGCTGGCGGCGAAGGTCGCCCGGTACGAGCCGCGGTGGCTGGCGGTGCTGGGGGTGAGCGCCTACCGGGTGGCGTTCGCCGACCGGCACGCCGCCGTCGGCCCGCAGCAGCGCACGCTGGGCGCGACCCGCGTGTGGGTGCTGCCGAGCCCCAGCGGGCTCAACGCGCACTGGCCGCCGGCGGCGCTGGCCGCGGAGTTCGCCCGGCTGCACGCGGCCGCCTTCCCCGGCGCCCCGGGCTCGCCGCCGGGCGGCGTGCACCCGGGCGGCGTCAAGGGCGCGCGCCCACCGGCGGTGTGAGCAGGCGGCGCGCGGCGTCCACGAAGTCCGCGACGAGCGGGCTGCGGTCGTCCGCGCGGGCGGCCACAACGACCTGGCACGGCTCGATGCCGTCCACGGGCACCACCGCGAGGTCGTCGCGTTCGGCGCAGCGCCGGTCGTAGGCGGGCACCAGGGCCACCGAGCGGCCGTCCGCGACGCCTTCGAGCTTGTCCTCGAAGGTCTCGGCGAGCAGCGGGCCGAGCGGGGCCCGGGTGCCGTCGGGGTGGGGGTCGAGCCGCCAGAAGCCAGTCCAGGCCGCGGCCATGCCCGCGCAGGCGACGAGGGGTTCGCCGGCGAAGTCGTCCGGGCCGACCGACTCCTTCCCGGCCAGGCGGTGGTCCGCGGGCACCAGCAGCGCCCGCGGCTCGTCGTAGAGCACGCTGACGCGCAAGCCGTCGTCCGGGATGGGCAGCGGGGTGCGGGCGACGAGCACGTCGACCTTGCGCTCGGGCAGGGCGCGGGTCTCGTCCCAGTCCAGGTGCCGGGTGCGGACGTGGGCCCGCGGGTGGCGGCGGCGCACCTCCCGTACCGCGGCGGTGACGACGAGGTCCTCGACGTATCCGACGGTGACGGTGTGCTGCGGCCCTGCCGCGCGGGCGGCGCGGGTGGCCTGCCCTGCGGCTTGCAGGAGGGCCTGCGCCTGCGGCAGGAAGGCCGCCCCGGCCGCGGTGAGGGCGCTGCCCTGGGTGGTGCGGTCCAGCAGCCGCACTCCGAGGGTTTCTTCCAGCCGCTGGATCTGGCGGCTGAGCGAGGGCTGGGCGATGTGCAGTTCCTGCGCGGCGCGGGCGTAGTGCAGGTGCTCGGCGACGACGGTGAAGTACCGGACCAGCCGCAGGTCGAGGTCCGGGTCGGGGCCGGCCGCCTGCGGGCCGGGCGCCGCTGCGGGCTCGGTGGCATCGGTCATTCCGCCAGCGTACTCGTGATGCGGATCGCGTATGACGTGGTGCGAAACAGGTCTTGGACGCCCCCGTCCGGGCGGAGGTTGACTCGTGTCAGTCCCGCCGAGGCCGCTGCCCGGGGGACGTCGACCAGCAACCCACTCCTGAACCGAGGGTGTCCGCCATGGGCAAGTACACAGGCAAGAACGTCGTGATCACCGGAGGCAGCACGGGCCTGGGCCTGGCCACCGCCCGGCTCTTCGTGGACGGGGGCGCCCGCGTCCTGATCACCGGGCGCGGCCGGGACGCGCTGGACGCGGCCCGCGCGCAGCTCGGCGACCGGGCGGTCGCGGTGCGCGGCGACGCCTCCTGCCTGCCGGACCTGGAGGCGCTGGCCGACCGGGTGAAGGCCGAACTGGGCAGCGTGGACGCCCTGTTCGCCAACGCCGGCATCAACGGCTTCGCGCCCTTCGAGGCGACCGGCGAGGAGCTGTACGACCAGCTGATGACCGTCAACGCCAAGGGGCCGTACTTCACCGTGCAGAAGCTCGCCCCGCTGCTGGCCGAGGGCAGCGGCGTGGTGCTCACCACCTCGGTGGTCAACGTGCTCGGGATGCCGACGCTGAGCGCCTACGCGGCGAGCAAGGCGGCGCTGCGCTCCATGACCCGCAGCCTGGCCCGCGAACTGCTGCCGCGCAAGGTCCGCGTCAATGCGGTCAGCCCCGGTCCGATCGACTCGGGCATCCTGGAGAAGTCGATGCCCGTAGAGGCCGCCGAGCAGACCAGGGCGCAGATGGCCGCGCAGCTGCCGATGCTGCGGGTGGGCACCCCGGACGAGGTGGCCCGGGCGGTCGCCTTCCTCGCCTTCGACGCCACCTTCACCACCGGCGCGGAGTTCCCGGTGGACGGCGGCGGCTCCCAGTTGTGACGGCGGCGGTCACCCGGGCGCCTTGCGCCTGGTAACTTCGCCGGACGGCGGGTCGGCGCCGCGGGGGGCACGGCGGGCGGCGGGGCGGCGGCGGCACTCGCCGCGCGGCGCCGCGGCGGGTACGATCCGCCACACAGGTACAGGCTGGGAGGACACACCTTGGAGCGCCTCACCGGTGGGGACCCGTCGCTGCTCAGGCGGATCAACTCCGCGGTCGTCCTCCACGCCCTGCGCGGCGCGCAGACCCCCACCCTCACCGAGCTGGTGCACAGCACCGGGCTGTCCCGGCCGACGGTCGAGGGCGTCATCGAGGGGCTGACCGAGACCGGCCTGGTGGTCGAGGTCTCCCCCGAGCCGGGTGACACCCGCAAGCAGGGCCGCCCGGCCCGCCGGTTCCGCTTCCACGCCGAGGCGGGCCACCTGCTGGGCATCGAGATCGGCGCGCACCAGGTGCGGGCGGTGCTCTCCGACCTCAGCGGCCAGGTGCTCGACACGCTCGGCCACGACGTGGCGGAGGCGGCCGGCGCCGACGACCGGATCGACCGGGTCCGCGCCACCGTCGCCGACCTGCTGCGCCGGGCGGGCGTGGCGCGCAGCACCCTGTGGGCGGTGGGCGTGGGCAGCCCGGGCATCGTGGAGGCGGGCGGCGAGGTGCGGCTCGGCACCGCGCTGCCGGGCTGGACCGGGCTGCCGCTCGGCGAGCGGCTGCAACGCTCCTTCCGCTGCCCGGTGCTGGTGGAGAACGACGCGAACGTGGCGGCGGTCGCCGAGCACTGGAAGGGTGCGGCGGTCGGCACGGACGACGTGGTGTTCGTGCTCGCCGGGCTGAGCCCGGGTGCCGGTTCGCTGATCGGGGGGCGGCTGCACCGCGGTTTCGGCGGCGCCGCCGGGGAGATCGGCGCGCTGCACCTGCTGGGGCGCGAGGTGACCCCGGAGCACCTGCTGTCGACCACGGGGACCCCGCTGCACCCGCTGGACGAGCCCGCTGTGGAGCGGGTGTTCGCGCTGGCCCGCGAGGGCGACGTGCAGGCGAAGGACGCGGTGGACCGGTTCCTGCGGCGGCTGGTGCACGACGTGGCCGCGCTGGTGCTGGCGATCGACCCGGAGCTGGTGGTGGTCGGCGGCTGGGCGGCCGGCCTGGACGGCGTACTGGAGCCGCTGCGGGCGGAGTTGGCCCGCTACTGCCTGCGGCCGCCGAACGTGGTGCTGTCGGCGCTGGGCCAGGAGGCGATCGCCACGGGGGCGCTGCGGCTGGCGCTGGACCACGTGGAGGAGCAGTTGTTCGCGGTCGAGCAGACGTCGCTGCCGCGGCACTGAGCCCTTCGGCGGGCGGCTGCTCGAAGGGACCCGCCGACAAACGCTGACAGGCGCTCACAGACGCCGACGGCCCGCGCCTGTAGGGATACGGGAGCGGGCCGGCGGTGTCGGTCCGTACGGCAGCGGGCGCCGTGCGCCCGCGCGGTGGGTCAGGACGCCTCGCGGCTGCTGCCGGGCTCCTGGTGCAGCACCTCCAGCGCACCGGAGTCGCCGAAGGTGAGCCGGCAGGTGTCGGCGCGGTAGGTCGCCACGGAGGCGGCCGCGACGCGGCCCTGCGCGTAGTAGCGGGTGGTGAGCACCAGGACGGGCGCGCCGGGCAGCCGGTCGAGCTGCCGGGCGTCCTCCGCGCGGGCCGAGCCCAGCTCGACGGAGCGGTCCTCGCCCTCCAGCTCCATGGCGTGCAGTTCGCGCAGCACCGCGGGGCCGTGCTCGGCGGGGGTGAGCATCGCGGACAGGCCCGGCACCGACGCGTTCGGCACGTAGAGCAGTTCGGTGGCGACCGCCTGGCCCTGGATGACGCGCTCGCGGCGCACGGTGTGCACGGCCTCCTCGCGGCCGGTGCCGAGCAGCGCGGCGACCGCGGCGGGGGCGGCGGCCTCGACGCAGCCCACGGTGTGCCAGGCGTCGCGCACGGCGCCGGGCCACACGTTGGCCGACGGGCCGACGGACACGCCGATCCGGGGCGGGGCGACGGTGGTGCCGACACCGCGGCGGCGCTGCAACCGCCCCTCCAGCTCCAGTTGTTCGAGCGCCTGGCGGAGCGTGGCGCGCGCGACGCCGAAGCGCGCGGCGAGGTCCCGCTCGTTCGGCAGGATCTCGCCGACCTCGAACTCCGAGTCCAGGGCGTCGTTCAGCACCGTCTTGAGGTGCCAGTACTTCGGCTCCTGCACCGCTTCGAGCTGCGTGGTCCCCACCCTGTCCTCGCAATCGCCGTCATGTCGCCGTGTCGCTCTGATACCGCCGTGCGCCCGTCCGCTGCCGGACCGGCCGACGTCACTTCTTGTGAAGCCTTGTTTCCGAACCAGTCTTTATTAAAGGTCCTTGCACTACTAGGACGATAGAGGCGCGTCGCGAACTTGGTCAAGACCAATCCTCGAACGGGCGCAGGCCCGGCGGGGGCGGATACATGCGGCGTTCACGCACTGTTGGCGGTGTGCTGCAATGGCGTCGGCAGGCAGTGCGAGGGGACGAGGAGCGGCGCGATGGAGCAGGTCAGCGTGGTCACCGGCGGCAGCCGGGGCATCGGGGCGGCGGTGGTGCTGCGGCTGGCGGCGGCCGGCCACCGGGTCGTGATCGGCTACGAGCGGGCGCGGGACGCGGCTGAGGACGTGGCCCGGCAGGTCCGCGAGGCCGGCGGGACCTGCCTGGCGCACCAGGTCGACACCAGCGACGAGCAGCAGGTCGACGCGCTGTTCACCGCGGCGCGCGACACGCTCGGCCCGGTCACCGGCCTGGTGAACAACGCCGGGATCACCGGCCCGCTCGGCCGCTTCGCGCAGACCCCGGTGGAGGTGATGCGGCGGGTGGTGGACGTCAACGTGATGGGCGCGCTGATCTGCGCCCGCCGGGCGGCGCAGGAGATGTCCACCCGGTACGGCGGCAGCGGCGGCTCGATCGTGAACATCTCCTCGGGCGGGGCGAGCCTGGGCAGCCCGGGCGAGTACGTCCACTACGCGGCGAGCAAGGCGGCGGTCGACACCATGACGCTCGGGCTGTCGAAGGAGTTGGCCGAGGAGGGCGTACGGGTCAACTCCGTGCAGCCCGGCATGATCGTGACCGGTATCCACGCGGCGATGGGCGACCCGGAGCGGCCCTGGCGCAGCGGCGACCGCATCCCGATGCGGCGCCCCGGGCAGCCGGAGGAGGTGGCCGGGGCGGTGGCGTGGCTGATGTCGCCGGACGCGTCGTACACCACGGGCGCGGTGCTGCGGGTGGCCGGCGGGCTGTAGGGGTCCCCGGGGGGCGGTCGTCCGCGCGGCACAGGTGCGGGCCCGCGGCACAAGTGTTGACCTGAGCATGTCCGAAACCCGACGGTGATACGGGGTAACGCCGGGGAAACCCGCGCGGCGCCGCGCGGGGGCACAATCCGTGTGCCCCGCAACCGACTTCGGACAACTCCCAAGGAGCACCATGCCCGGTTCCGTCGCCGACGACGCCGTGAAGCCCGCCCCCGCGCCGCCCCCGGGAGGCGGCGCGCTGCTGGAGCGGTGGTTCCGGATAGCGCAGCGGGGCTCCACGCCCGGCCGGGAGATACGGGGCGGGTTCGCGACCTTCTTCGCGATGGCCTACATCCTGGTGCTCAACCCGATCATCCTGGCCGGCGGCACCCAGCACCCGGTGCTGGACAAGTACGGCCACCACCTCTCCTCGGCCCAGGTGCTGACCGTGACCGCGCTGGTGGCCGCGGTGATGACGGTGATCATGGGCGTCGGCGGCAACCTGCCGCTGGCCATCGCCACCGGGCTCGGCCTGAACGCCGTGGTCGCCTACCAGTTGGCGCCGAAGATGAGCTGGCCGGACGCGATGGGCCTGGTGGTCCTGGAGGGCCTGCTGATCTGCGTGCTGGTGCTCACCGGGCTGCGGCAGGCGATCATGGACGCCATCCCCGACGCGATCAAGAAGGCGATCGCGGTCGGCATCGGCATGTTCATCTGCTTCATCGGCCTGGTCGACGCCGGGTTCGTCACCCGCATCCCGGACGCCGCGGACAACACCACCCCGGTGCAGCTCGGCGGTTCCGGCACCCTGACCGGCTGGCCGGTGCTGGTCTTCTGCGTCGGGGTGCTGCTCACCATCTCGCTGGTGGCCCGGCGGATGCGCGGCGCGATCCTGATCAGCATCGTGGTGATGACCGTGGTGGCGCTCGTGGTCAACAAGGTCGCGGACATCCCGGACGCGGCCTGGGGCCTGAACCCGCCGAAGATGCCGCACAAGGCCGTCGCCACCCCGGACTTCGGACTGGTGGGCCACTTCAGCCTGTTCGGCGGGTTCCGCGACGCGGGCGTGGTGACCTGCCTGCTGTCGGTGTTCACGCTGGTGCTGTCGGACTTCTTCGACGCCATGGGCACCATCATGGGCATCTCCAGCGAGGCGGGGCTGCTCGACGAACGGGGCCGGGTGCCGAACATCGGCCGGGTGCTGTTCATCGACGGAGCGGCCGCCGTCGCGGGCGGGGTCGCCTCGTCCTCCTCCAACACCGCCTACGTGGAGTCCGCGGCGGGCGTCGGCGAGGGCGCCCGTACGGGGCTGGCGAGCGTGGTGACCGGCGCGCTGTTCGCGCTGGCGCTCTTCCTGTCGCCGCTGGCCGGGGTGGTGCCCTCGCAGGCGGCCGCACCCGCGCTGGTCGCGGTGGGCTTCCTGCTGATGGCGCAGGTCCGGTCGATCGACTGGACCTCGTACGACACCGCGATCCCGGCGTTCCTCACCATCGCGGTGATGCCCTTCACCTACAGCATCACCAACGGCATCGGCGCGGGCTTCCTGTCCTACGTGGTGCTCAAGACGGCGCTGGGCAAGGTGCGCGAGGTGCACCCGCTGGTGTGGGGCGTGTCGGTCTTCTTCCTCGCCTACTTCGCGATCGACCCGCTCCAGCAGGCGTTCGGCGTGAAGTGACCGGTGCGGCGGGCGACCGCCGCTGCGGCGTGCGCCGTCCGCGGTCCCCCGGAGGAGGGGGCCGGCGGACCGCGGACGACCTTCGAAGCTCCGACCGGGACGGGGGCGCCCGGTCGGAGCCGCTGGCCGGGCCGGTGCGCGACCGGCCCGTACCAAGACAACTCCGGCCATCCCGGCGGAGTTCCCGACCCGCGCGCATAAATGCGCGGGATTTTTCCCGGCCGGGGCACCACAAGCGGTGCAGGTCGCGGACCGGCGCCTCTTTGGCGCAACCTGAGCGAGGCTGCGGAACGGTGCGTCGCAGACCACCGCGAATGCCTGAGGGCCCTTGCGCCGGGTCCGGCCCAGGCTGACCCAGAGCCGCAGAAGTTCAAAGCCCCCTCTGGATCGCCCTGGCCGAGGGGGCACCGTCAAGCGCCTCGCCGACGCCGCCACCCCGGAAGACCTCTTCCATGGGCAGTGGCAGGGCCGGCCGTCCAAGCTCGACGCGTTCAAGCCCTACCTCTGGATGACCGCTGGAACCAGAGCCGCACGAACGCCTGGAAGGAATGGGAGGCGATCATGCCGCTCGGCTACCAGGGCAACTACCAGCGGGTTCGCGTCTACGGCCGGAGACCCTCACCGAAAGCGAGCGCCTTCGGATCAAGGCCGTTCTGGTCCACTGCCCCGAACTCGACGCTCTCACCGGCCACGTCCGCTCCTTCGGCCAGGTGCTCACCGAGCACCGGGGCGAACGGCTGCCGCAGTGGCTCGACACCGTCCGGCGAGACGACCTTCCCGGCCCCCACGCCCTCGCCGCAGGCATCGACCGCGACCGCAATGCCGTCATCGCCGGCCTCACCCTGCGCCGGAGCTCCGGCGTCGTCGAAGGCCACGTCAACAGAATCATTCTGTGGAATCAGCGATGTCAAGCCGTGTGCTTGTGCATCACGTCGAGGTAGTGCCGATCGCGGTGCGGAACGTGGTTGTCCCGACCAGGCAGGCTGAAGACAGCGCAGACCTCAGCGGGCTGGGTGAGGATGCTCGACTGCTCGTCGAAGGTGAGGACGGGGTTGACCTCGTGGTGGCAGCCTGCTGTGTCGAGGGCCGCAATCAGTTCCTCCTGGAGCACGGTGGCCTCGAATGACTTGGAATCAGGCAGGACGAGCGGCGGGAGTTTGGCGGTCGCACCAGGCCAGAGGTTGATCCAGATTCCGCTGACGGCGCGCTGCGTCACCACCAGCTGCAGCCCGTTCCAGGAGTAGGGGTAGCCGTCGATATCGGGTCCCTTCATGATGTGGGCAGGGTGCGGGCGCCCCGGGCCGAGAAGGTCCTCAGCCTCGGCCAGGAGCATTCCGCAGTTCAGGGGTCCGATCCGGCCGGTCCGGGCGAAGTCGACGAGCACGTTCATCAAGGTCACGGCAGTGACTGTGACACTCTCCCGGGTCTGTGCGCACTCCGGTATCAGCGCGGTGCGGGGCCTGTCCCGCCCTGTCGGACGTCGACGAGCGGCAGAAGGCGGGCTGTCGCCGGGATGTCCAGTTCGCGTGGTGTCGGGCGGTCGACGTCCTCCCGCTCGCACATCACCGGGTACTCGGCCAGCCTGTGGGCGTATGCGTCGATCGTCCTCGGCACCCGCCCGAGAACAGTCCATATCTGCCGCCACACCGCCGCCTGCTCAGGCCGGCCCAGCACCGGCCACCTCTCCGTCAGCACCATCGTGCCACTCAAGCCATCTCCCAAGTCCGTGGTTGCGCCGAGGAGAAATGATCACCCCGGACAGATTCCACGTAACTTTTAAGGTGCTCAAGCGTCAGATGTTCGGCCGAGCCGGCTTCGCCCTCCTCCGCAAACGTGTCCTGCTCTACTCATGAAGCATGCAGTCAGGGCATACAGGGGCGTCACTGACCCAGCGCCGTGCCGGCGCGCGCTTGAAGTCGCGGCACCGTCAGCGGACAGCCCACTCGTCCCTTGGGACGCAGTCATGCACAGTGTGAGCCCAGCCGTCGAATCGTGCGAAGACCGGTCGTGACAGCCGGATGTCGCCGACTCGTTGCACACGCACCATGATCCCGAGTTCGTCCGACGCGGCATCACCCTCGACAGAGATCATGGGACTCATGCCACGACCCTCCTGATAATCGTGGAACTGGTCCGTCAGCTCGGAAGGCACCCGACCGACCAACTGCATCCCGTCCATCGAGACGAGTGGTCCGCACAGTGCGTCGATGACTACGCAGGCCAGCCCGCCGGATTCCTCGTGGCTCATGCCGAAGCGGAGCGGGCCCACGTTCTTGAAGGGGGTGTAGTGCCATTGCACTCGATCGGAGTCGTTCACGACAGACCACATAGTCCGGCCATCTCACCACACGCCACTGACGTCAAAGGACGGCGGCACGTCCCTCCCTGCCATGCCAAGATCAGCTGCTGAGGTCGAACACCCCCCAGGTGGTGAACGGCTCGGCCTGGACGTAGATCCTGCTTCCTCGGCCGACAACCCGGCGACGGCCCGGGGCGGAGCCATCGGGCAGGGTGAGCAGGCAGATGTCCGTTGTCTCGACGGATGTTTCCATGATCTCTCCGTGCGCGAGTTGGTCCCGCCCGTCGCCGTAGCCGCCGTAGAAGGCGACCCGCTCACCGTGGACTGCCACCGCTTTGGCACCCCGTACGCGGTTCGCCCACACCCTCACAGGCCCATAGGTGCGGTCGGGTCGTATCTCGACAAGCGGGAAGTCCGTGTACGGGCACGCCCAGGCGGTGGTGCCCGACACATTCAGGGCGTAGCAGTCGAAGAGGCCGGGGATGCGGGCGTCGTCCGATGTCCAACCGAGTCGGCCGGTGGCGCTCCAGCTGCGGATTCCCACCGGGTTCTCGTCGAAGTGCCCGACCCAGATACGGCCGGCCTCGTCCACGAGCAGGTGCTCGATGGCGTCCCCGACGGAGAAGGACGAGGTCTCACGGCCGAGTGCGTCGAAGACCTGGACCTGGTTCGCGTCCTCGTATCGGCGGGCACGAGACGCGGCGACGACGAACCCGCCGTCGGGCAGGCGGTCCAGATGCGGCCAGCGGGCCCGCACGGCGCTCAGCTCGGTGAGTTCGGCGCTGCCGTCCGGATCGACGGAAACGACCAGCGCGTCAAAGGGCAGGCCATCGCCGCCAGGCTGCGGAACGCGTTCGGCAAGCAGCCAGTGGGCGGCGCCGAAAACGTCGACGGTACTGGTCAAGACGTGGCGGTCGTGGTGCGCATGGGGCAGCTGGGCGTAGGGAACGAGGGCGGTCTTCTGCACGATGGACTCTCCTGGGGGCGATCGGTCACTGCCAACGAGCACTGCGATGCGGCGACGGCGGTGCGCGAGCGGTGGAGAGCGGAGCGGGGTGCCTAGAAGGCACGGGCCTTTCTGGTTGTCATGAGGTGATCCTGGTCGACAAGCAGCCTTGGGACAAGCCATTTCAGGTGGAGCGGAGCGCTCCGGTTTGCACGGTTCGCCAACTGGACTGCCTGTGCAGAAAGAGCGTTACAGGGATCGGACAGCGGATCATGCCAAGGTGACGTCCATGCCGCCCTCGGCCAGGGTTTCAAGAACTGCGGTGAACAAGTCGTAGGGCTGACCCTCCGGCGTCAGGGCGTGGGACAGGTGCTCGCGCGCGGTCGCGGCGTCTCGCCAGAGCAAGGTGGCGGGGGCGGTGTAGCCGAAAGTGCCGCGCAGACAATCGTCGAGGGCGGCGAGGCAGCCGCCGAAGTAACCGCCGGGTCCGTTGACCGCTTCCCCGAGCGCCAGATAGAGAGCCGGTTCGTCGGTGATGTACCGGCCGTCGAGTTCGTAGGCGTGGCCGGCCGACCGGCCACGGTGGGATCGCAGGCAGGCCCGCTCGCGGACAAGGTCATGCCAGGCCCCGCGGCGGCGGGTGTCGAGGCCGGCCCAGGTGTTCACGACGGCCGGTGGTCCAGCGAGCCACCTCTCCCAGATCGGCCGAGCATATTCGGGGACCGGTGCGAAGCTGCCTCCGTCAAGCTCAAGGTCGATCAGGTCCGCTGCACAAGAGGATGGGCGCCAGGCGCTGACCGTGGCCCACAGCAGCCGATCGGTGAGCAGCTCGCCTCGGCCGTCCCGGATCTCCAGCGCGGCCTCCTCCAGATCCAGCGCCCGCCGGGTGCCCTTCGCCAGTGCCGCCCTGAGCCGATCACTCGGCGCGAGCCCCCGCAGGACCATTGGGGCAGGTATCTGCTCGGGGGACATGATGCGGGTGAACTCCCGGCAGGAGCCCAGCCAGCGATGCCCGTCGTGCACGCGAACGCGCCCCCTGTACCCCTCGGGCGGGCCTTCGTAGTCATTCAGGCCGGTAAGCACCAGACTGTCCGCCCCGACGCGCTGCCCCGGACTCTCCGCGTCCTCCAGCAGCCAGGCATCGTATGCCTCGTCCGCCGGCACCAGCCACACCCTGCTGCCGACCCACCCGAACACGCCGGATCGCTCCGGAACCCACCCGAACAACTCATACGTCCCGCGCCGGCATTCCGCGAACAGCCCCTCCACCTCGGCACAGACGCCCCAGACATGGCCGTGTTCGGTCTCGGTCAGCGCGTACGACACGCTCCCGCTTCCCTTCTCGTCCCCCTGCACAGCGGAAATCATGCCCCGACCGCATTCGGACGACCAGACCAGGACCTTCTCCGGCCAAAGCCGCAGTAGGCACCTGGAGAACCCTGGAACGCCCAGATCACCGCAAAGTCCGAGGTAACCGAAAAGAGCGCCCCTTTACCGTCCGGTCACGGTGTGTTCGTGATCGCGCAACACGGGTTCGGCAGGGTTGCCGTATGCCGCATTCGACCTCCGCTGCCTCCGCCCCCGCACGGCGCCGTCACAGGGGCCGTGAACTCGCCGTGATCGCCGCACTGGTCGCCGCCGGCCGCCGCGTACGGCGGTGGTGCCGCGCCGCCGCCGTGTCGTGGCCGGGGCGTCCGGCTCCTCTTCCGGCCGAGGTGGGGCCGGGGCCCGCGGCCGCGCTGTGGCGGCTGCGCACGACCGTACGCGACACGCCCGGCACGCTCGGCGCGGTGTGCACGGCGCTGGCCGACCGCGGGATCGACATCGTCTCGCTCCAGACGCACCCGCTGGCCGACGGCACCGTGGACGAGTTCCTGCTGCGGGCGCCGTCCGCGCTGCCGGCCACGGCACTGGCCGCGGCGGTGGCGCGGGCCGGCGGCGCCGACACCTGGCTGGAGCGCGCCGACGCCCACGACCTGGTGGACCTGCCCACCCGCATCCTGACCCTGGCCACCCGCACCGCGCTGGACACCGCCGAACTGCCGCTGGCGCTGCGCCGCCTGCTCGGCCGCTGCACCATCACCTCCACCCCCGCGGGGAGCCGGGACGAGCCGGGCGCGGAGACGTACGGCCAGGGACCTGCCGGGGAGCAGGGGCACGGCGGCGTCCGGTCGGCCGCGGAGGAACTGCCCGCGGTCATGCGGCTGCGCGACCCGGCCGGCGGTGTGATCACCGTACGGCGCGAGCAACCGCCGTTCACGCCCACCGAGTTCGCCCGGGCCCGGGCGCTGGTGGAGCTGGACGCGCGACTCGGGACGCGGGTGCCGCCGCACCGGGCCGCCGCCGCGCTCCCCCACGGCCACCGAGGTCCGCAGGGCGGCGAGGTCACGCTGCGCCGCGTCGGCCCGGAGGACCTGTCCGCGGCCCGCGCGATGCACGCGCGCTGCGCCCCGGCCACCCTCGCCCGCCGCTACCACGGCCCGGTCGGCGACGCGGACCGCTACCTCACCCACCTGCTCGGCCCGCGCTTCGGCCGGTCCCTGGCGGCCGAGACCGCCGACGGGCGCCTGGTCGCGCTCGGCCACCTGCTGTGGGACGGCGAGGAGAGCGAGGTGGCGCTGCTGGTGGAGGACGCCTGGCAGCACCGCGGCATCGGCACCGCGCTGCTGCGCGGGCTGGTCGAACTCGCCGCGGACGCCGGCCGGTCGAGCGTCTACGCGGTGGCGCAGGCCGCCAACACCGGGATGACCGCCGCGATGCGCGCCCTGGACCTGCCGCTGGACTACCAGGTCGAGGACGGCACCGTGGTCGTCACCGCGACGCTGCCCGCCGCGGCCGACGGCAGTCCCGCGCCGCTGCCGTGGACGGTGACCGACCACCGCCCGTGACGCGGGGGCGCAGGGGCGCGGGGGGCCGTTGGTGGCCTTCTTACGCCGCTGACCTGCGGTGATACCGGCTGCCGTGGCCGGTAAGGGCATCCGGGGTGACGCCGTGCCGCCCGGCATACGAAGATGACCGCATGTCGTCACTCACCAGCAGCCCACTGCCCCGCCAGGTCGCCGACACCTACGTCGACGCCCTGGTCGCCCTCGACCCGGCCCTCGGCACGTACCTCGGCGCCCCGGGCAGCGCCCGCCGGCTGCCCGACCACTCGCCCGCCGGCGCGCAGGCCCTGGCCGACCTGGCGCGCAGCACCCTGGCCGACCTGGCCGAGGCGGAGGCGCGGCCCGGCGGCGACAGCCCGGCCGAGCGGCGCTGCGCCCGCCTGCTGCGGGACCGGCTCACCGCCGAGATCGAGGTCCACGAGGCCGGCGAGCACCTGCGGGCGGTCAGCAACATCAACTCCCCGCTGCACTCCATCCGCGAGACCTTCACGCTGATGCCGCTGGCCACCGCCGAGGACCACGCCGACCTCGCCGCCCGGCTGCGCGCGGTGCCCGCGTCCGTCGCCGGCTACCGCGCCAGCCTGGAGGAGGGCCTGTCCCGCGGCCTGCCGGCCGGCCCGAAGCAGGTGGAGACCGTCATCGAGCAGCTCGGCACCTGGGTCGGCGACGGCGCGGAGAGCAGCTGGTTCGCGCAGCTCACCGCGGACGGCCCGGCCGAGCAGCGCGCCGAGCTGGACGCCGCGGCCGCCGAGGCCACCGCCGCCTTCGCCGAGATCCGCGACTGGCTGCGCGCGACGTACGCCCCGGCCGTGGCGGGCGCGCCCGACACCGTGGGCCGCGAGCGGTACGCCCGCTGGTCGCGCTACTGGAACGGCGCGGACCTGGACCTGGAGGAGGCGTACGCGTACGGCTGGTCGGAGTTCCACCGGCTGCTCGGGGAGATGCACGCGGAGGCGGGCAAGATCCTGCCCGACACCGACCCGTGGGACGTGCTGCACCACCTGGAGACGCACGGCACCGTCGTGGAGGGCGTGCCGGAGGTGCGCGAGTGGCTCCAGGCGCTGATGGACGAGGCGATCCGCGCGCTGGACGGCACGCACTTCGAACTCGCCGAGCGGGTCAAGAAGGTGGAGGCGCACATCGCCCCGCCCGGCGGCGCCTCCGCGCCCTACTACACCGGGCCCACCGAGGACTTCAGCCGGCCCGGCCGCACCTGGCTGCCGACGATGGGCCTGACCCGGTTCCCGATCTACGACCTGGTCTCCACCTGGTACCACGAGGGCGTGCCCGGCCACCACCTCCAGCTCGCCCAGTGGGTGCACATCGCCGACACCCTCTCCCGCTACCAGGCCACCGTCGGCATCATCAGCGCCAACGTCGAGGGCTGGGCGCTGTACGCGGAGCGGCTGATGGACGAACTCGGCTTCCTCACCGACCCGGAGCGGCGGCTGGGGTACCTCGACGCGCAGATGATGCGCGCGGTGCGGGTCATCATCGACATCGGCATGCACCTGGAGCTGGAGATCCCGGCCGACTCGCCCTTCCACCCCGGCGAGCGGTGGACCCCGGAGCTGGGCCACGCCTTCTTCGCCGCGCACAGCGGCAGCCCGGCGACGCTGATCGACAGCGAGCTGATCCGCTACCTGGGCATGCCCGCGCAGGCGATCGGCTACAAGATGGGCGAGCGCACCTGGCTCGCCGGGCGCGCGGCCGCGCGCGCCGCGCACGGCGACGCGTTCGACCTCAAGGCGTGGCACATGGCGGCGCTGTCGCTGGGGTCGCTGGGGCTGGACGACCTCCTCGCGGAGCTGTCGGCGCTCTGATCGGCACGCTGACCGCCACGCGCGGGGCGGGGGCCGTCCGCGGCGTCCGCCCCCACGTGCCGCGGCGGCGCGGGCGCGGTCCGAAGTGTGCCTGCCGGGGCGGGTGACCAGGGCGTAGGGTTCGGGAGAGGGGGGCCGGTGCAGGCGTGCCGGCTCCCGCTTCCCTGCGTTTGGCGACAAGGCGGTCCGGTCCGATGACTCTGCACGCTTCCCACGACGGCGGGAGCCTGGTGCTCACGCAGGGCCGGCTCGTCCTGCGCGAGCAACTGCCCGAGGCCGCCGCGGTGCTCGCCGAGGGCAAGCCCGGCGACTTCACCTGGATCGACGGCGTGCCCGGCGACGGCACGTCCAGCGCGGCCACCATGACGGTCGTCTCGGCGAGCGCCGGGGTCTACCGGCCCGGCTGGGGGCTCTTCGTCATCCAGCGGGCCGACGACCTGACCGCGCTCGGCGGGGTCGGCTTCCACGGGCCGCCGGACCGCGGCGCCGTCGAGATCGGCTACGACCTGTCGCCGTCCGCCCGCGGCCGCGGCTGGGCCACCGAGGCGGCCCGCGCGCTGTGCCAGTGGGCGCTCGGCCAGCCCGACGTGATGGTCGTCCTGGCCACCACCGAGCCGGGCAACGCCGCCTCGCAGGCGGTCCTCGCGCGCGTGGGCTTCACCCGGGTCGCGGACCGCGGCGAGCTGTGGGCGTACGAGCTGACGGCGCCGCCCGGGTAGGGCCCACGGGAGGCTCACGGGTCACGGGTCAAAGGCTCACGGGGCCCGGGGTCCGATTCGGGGCGCCGTTGGTCCGGCACGGAGCTCAGCCGGCGGCGGAGCGCATGCGGACGCTGGAGCCGTCGCGGCCCTTGTCGACCTCGAGCTGCGCGGGGATGCGGTGCCGCAGGTCGGCGACATGGCTGACGATGCCGACGGCCCGGTCCCGTTCGCGCAGCCCGTCGAGGACATCGAGCACCTCGTCCAGGGTCCCCTCGTCGAGGCTGCCGAAGCCCTCGTCGATGAAGAGGGTGTCCAGCCGCATGCCGCCCGCCTCGTCGGTGACGACGTCGGCCAGGCCGAGCGCCAGGGCGAGCGACGCGAAGAACGTCTCGCCGCCGGAGAGCGTCGAGGTGTCGCGTTCGGTGCCGGTCCAGGCGTCCACGACCACCAGGCCGAGGCCGGACTTGGCGCGGTTGCCGGCGCGGGCGTCGCTGTGCGCGAGTGTGTAGCGGCCGGCCGACATCCGGTGCAGCCGCACGCCCGCGGCCGCGGCGACCTGCTCCAGGCGTGCCGCCAGGACGTACGTCTCCAGCTCCATCCGGTAGCGGTTCTCCGCCGAGGTGCCCGCCGCGAGGTCCGCCAGCCGTCGGAGCCGATCGAACTCCGCCCGGGCCGGGGCGAGTTCCCGCACCCGCGCGGTGGCCAGGCGGCTCAGCCGGTCCAGTTCCCGGCAGCGGGTCGCGGCGGCCGACTCCGCGGCCGAGGCCGTCCGCAGCCGCCGCTGCGCCTGTTCGGCGGCGTGCTGGGCGCGTTCGGGCGCGGCGGGCGGCAGCGCGGCGGCCGCCGCGGGTTCGGGTGCGGCCAGGGCCTCCTCGACCGCGGCCTCCTCCCGTTCCCATGCGGCCATGTCCCGTTCGGCGCGGGCCAGTTCGGCCGGTGGCAGCAGCGCCGCCGCTGCCTCGTCGGGCGACGCGAACCCGGCCTCGCGCACGGCCGCCGCGAGCGCGGCGCGCGCCTCATCGAGCTGCCGCCCGCACTCCGCCCGCTCCCGTGCGGCATCGACGGCGCGGTCCAGCAGGCCGATCCGCGCGGCCAGGTCGCCGCGCCGGGCCCGTACGGTGGCGTGGCCGCCCCGCGCCTTGGCCAGCTCGGCACCCAACTGCCGGTGCTGCTCGTCCAGTTCCTCCCGCCGGGAGGTGCGGGCGGCGGTACGGCTGAGGGCCTGCTCGCGCTGGGCGGAGCGGCGCTCCTGCTCCTCCTGCGCCCGGGCGAGGTCGCGGCGCGCCTCGGCCAGGCCCCCGGCGGCGCGCACGGCGGCGGCGTGCTCGGCGGCCGACTCCGCGTGGGCGGCGACGAGTTCGGCGTAGGAGGCGGTCCCGGCGGCGGCCGCGGCCGCCTCGTGGGCGGCGCGCAGACGGGCCGTCGCCTCGCCCGCCGCCGCGTGGGCCGCACGGCTCCGCTCGTAGGCGGCGTGGGCGGCGTCCTCGTCGGCGGAGGTCACCCGGCGGCCGGCCTCGGGCCGTGCGGGCGCGGGGTGTTCCGCGGCGCCGCACACCCGGCACGGCTCGCCGTCCACCAGGCCGTCGGCCAGCTCAGCGGCGATCCCGGCGATCCGGGCCTCCCGTGCGTCCTGCCACGCCTCGCGGGCCTGCGCGGCCCGGTCCCGCGCGTCCCGTCCGGCGTCCTGCGCGCGGGCCAACTGCGCTGCCAGCCGGTCGCGTTCGGCCGCCGCGTCGCGCCGGGTCAAGGCCACCTCCACCCGCCCGGCCAGGCCCTCCGCCCGCGCGGCAGCCTCCGCGGCGGCCTCCACCCGGCCCTGGAGCCGGCCGCGCTCGGCCGCCCAGCGCTCCAGCCACGCCTGCGCCTCCCGTACGGCCCCCTCGTCCGCGCGCTCCTCCCGGGCCAGCGCCTCCCGGCGGCGCCCGATCTCCTCCAACCGCGCCTCCGCCTCCCCGGCGGAGGCCAGCCCGCCCAGCTCCTCCCGCAACTCCCCCACCCTGCGCGCCATGACGGCCACGCGTGCGTCCTCGGCGCCCTCCGCCGCGCCGAATCCCGCCTCCCCGGCCGGACGGCCACCGCTCCGCCCGGCGCCGAGCGCCTGCGCCAACTGCCGTTCCACCGGGGCCGACAGCGCCTGTACCGCAGCGTCACCGGTCCGCTGGGCCGGGACCTCGCCCGCGTCCGCGACGTGTTCGCCCGCGGCCCGCAACCGGTCCGCCGCTTCCTCCTCCGCGGCGCCGGCCTCCTCGTAGCGGGCGGCCGCCTTGGCGTGGCGGGCTAGGGCGGGGTCGACGGCCAGGGCCCGCCGGGCGCGGTCGAGGCGGGTCCGGGCGGCGTCCCGCGCCGGGCGCTGCTCCTCAAGGGCCCGCGCCCGGGCGCGGGCTTCGCGGTGCCGGCGCTGGAGGGCGGCCACCTCGCGTGCCGCGGTGGCCGTCTCGGCGGCGGCGCGGTGCGCGTCCTCGGCGAGGCGTACGGCCGTACGCGCGATGTCGTACCGCTCGCGGGCGTCGCAGCGGGCGAGCGCGGCATCGGCGAGCAGGGCGGTGTCGAGGGCGGCTTCGGGGTCCGCCGCCGGGGGGCCGGCGCTGTCGTCCCCCGCGGCCTGCCGCATCCGGGCGGCGATCTGCCGCAGTTCGTCGTCGGCCGCGGCGAGCCGCCGGTCCGCCTCGTGCCTGAGGTCGCGCAGCCGCCGCTCGACGGCCTTGAAGCGGCGCGTGTCGAACAGCCGCCCGAGCAGCGCGGCGCGCTCGACCGCGCCCGCGCGCAGGAACGTCGCGAACTCGCCCTGCGGCAGCAGCACCACCTGGCAGAACTGCTCGCAGCTCATCCCGACGAGTTGCCGCACCTCCTCGCCGATCTCCTGGTGCGACTTGGACACGCCCTGCCATGTGCCGCCGACCTGCTCGCGCAGCAGCGTGACCGCCTTGTCGACGGTGGTGCCGGTGCCGCGCTTCTTGGCGCGCGTCTGCTCCGGGCGCCGGGTGATCTCCAACCGGCGCCCGGCGAGGGTGAGTTCGAGGACGACCTCGGTCGGGGTGCCGGCCGCGGCGTGGTCGCTGCGCAACCGGTTCGCCGGCCGGGCGCCGGGCACCTGGCCGTACAGGGCGTAGCAGACCGCGTCGAGCACGGAGGTCTTGCCCGCGCCGGTGGGGCCGTGCAGCAGGAACAGCCCGGCGGCGGACAGCTCGTCGAAGTCGACGTGCTGGGTGCCCGCGAAGGGGCCGAACGCGGTGAGTTCGAGGCGGTGCAGGCGCATCAGTCGGCTTCCGTCCGTACGGCGTCGGCCCGCACCTCGTCCAACGCGGCGCGCAGCACGCCGGTTTCGGCCGGGTCGGGGGCGGTGCCGCGGACGTGGGCGACGAAGTCCTCGGCGATCTGCTGGTCGGTGCGGCCGCGCAGCCGGCGGGCGTAGGAGGCGAGGTCGTCCTCGTCGGCGCGGTCGGGTGCGAAGGCGAGCGCGAGGACGTGCGGGAAGCGCCCCGCGAGCGCGGCCATCGGTTCGTGCGGGCGGTGGGCGTCGGTGAGGGTGGCCTCGACGAAGGAGCCGGTGTGCGGTTCGAGCGCGGGGTCGGCGAGCAGGTCGTCCAGGCGGCCGCGCAGCCGGGCCAGCGGGCGCGGCACGGGTGTGTCCAGCCGCCGGGCGCCGACGGCGCCTTCGGGGTCGAGGTCGACCAGCCACATGCTCTTCCGGTGGTGCTGCTCGGAGAAGGAGTAGGCGAGCGGCGAACCGGAGTACCGTACGCGGTCGTTGACCGTCTGGCAGCCGTGCAGGTGGCCGAGCGCGACGTAGTGGACGCCGTCGAACAGCTCGGCGGGCACCGCTTCCACGCCGCCGGCGGTGATGTCGCGCTCGCTGTCGCAGGGGGCGGCGCCGGTGACGAAGGCGTGCGCGACGACGACGGCGCGGGTGCCGGCGGGCCGGGTGGCCAGATCAGCGCGCACCCGGTCCATGGCGGCGCCGAGGACGGCGGTGTGGTCGGCCCGTTCGGCGTCGAACTCGGCGCGGACCAGGGCCGGTTCGAGGTAGGGCAGGCCGTAGACGGCGATGTCGCCGTGCGGCGGGTCGGGCAGCAGCACCGGCCGGTGGCAGGTCGCGGGGTCGGTGCGCAGGTGGACGCCGGCGCGGTCGATCAGCCCGGCGCCGACGCCGAGCCGCCGGGCCGAGTCGTGGTTGCCGGAGGTCAGCACGGTCGGCACGCCGAGGTCGGCGAGGGCGTGCAGGGCCTGGTCGTACAGCTCGATCGCGGCCAGCGGGGGCACGGCGCGGTCGTAGACGTCGCCCGCGACGAGCACCGCGTCGACCTGCTCGGCGCGCACCGTGGCCACCAGGTGGTCGAGGAAGGCGCGCTGGGCGCCGAGCATGCTCACCCGGTGGAAGGACCGCCCCAGGTGCCAGTCCGAGGTGTGCAGGAATCTCACGCCGCCACCGCCGCGAACCGCACCTGTTCCCCTCCCCTTCCCGGGCGTCCGCCCGCCGACCTGCACCGTACTACCGATCTCCGTCGATCTCCGCGCGGTCCGGCCGCACACCCCGGTGGGCCGCCCGCGATCGGCCGGGGCGCGGCGGTGTCAGCCGGTGCCGGGCGGCGTCGGCCCGGCGTCAGGTGACGTCCACGTAGGCGCTGCCCTCGGCGGTGCAGGTGGCGGCGCCGGAGGTGGCGTCGGCGAGCCAGGACCGGAAGGCGGCGACATCGGCTTCGGGCACGCCGAGGTGGAAGGTGACGGCGGCGCCGTACTCGACCTCGCGCACGGTGTGCCCGGCGGCGCGCAGTTCGTTCTCCAGGCGTCCGGCGCGCTGGTGGTCCGCGGTGACGGTGAGCAGCGTGAGCAGCCGCCGCTGGAGGGTGCCGACGGTGTCGAGCGCGGCGGACACGGCGCCGCCGTAGGCCCGGGCCAGGCCGCCCGCGCCGAGTTGGACGCCGCCGTAGTAGCGGGTCACGACGGCCACGGTGTCGCGCACCTCGCGGCCGAGCAGCACCTGGAGCATGGGGGTGCCCGCGGTGCCGCCGGGCTCGCCGTCGTCGCTCGCGCGGTGCAGGCGGCCGTCGGGGCCGATGACGTAGGCGAAGCAGTTGTGCGTCGCGGCCGGGTGCTCCTTGCGGACCGCGCGGACGAACTCCTCGGCGGCTTCCTGGCTGGCGGCCGGGGCCAGCGCGCACCGGAACCGCGAGCGTTTGATCTCACTTTCGTACACGCCCGGGCGCGCCACCGTCAGATACCGATCTACCACCCGTTCAGCGTAGTGCGGCGGGAATCGGGGCGCGGGGCGGGGCGTTGATCAGGGCAGGACGCGCGGGAAGCGCGCGGGCGGTCGGGAGTTCGAGGCGAGAGGGCCGGTGAGCGGTGTGAACGGGGACGGGTTCGGCAGCGGGTACGCGGACTATGAGGACAGGGCCAGGGCGCGCAAGATCCTGACCGACAGCGGTGACACCTGGGCGGTGGTCGGACTCTCGGGCAACACCACCCGCCCGGCCTACCAGGTGGCGGCGGTGCTCCAGCGGTTCGGCAAGCGCGTGGTGCCGGTCCATCCGAAGGCCGAGACGGTGCACGGCGAGCGGGGGTACGCGAAGCTGGCGGACATCCCCTTCCCCGTCGACGTGGTGGACGTCTTCGTGCACCCCGCGTGGGCCGGCGAGGTGGCCGACGAGGCGGTGGCGGCCGGCGCGAAAGCGGTGTGGTTCCAGCTCGGCGTGATCGACGAGAAGGCGTACGAACGGGTGCGCGCGGCCGGGGTGGACATGGTCATGAACCTCTGCCCGGCCATCGAGATACCGCAGCTGCCGCGCGCCTAGCACCCGCGCCGCAGGGTCCCGCGGTCGGCTTGAGGTCCGCGGGGTCCTGCGGTCCGCCGGAGGTACGCGGGCCCGCGCGGCGGAAGGTCCGCGGCGGGGCGGCGGAAGGTGCGGTCGGGCGGTGGGCGGGTCAGGTGGCGGTGGGGGTCTCCAGGCCGGGCAGGTCGAGGCGTTGTTCGGGCGGCACGCTGTCCGGGCCGGACGCCGAGGGCCCGGACGCCGAGGGGCCGGGCGCCGAGGGGCCGGGCGCTGCGGGGCCGGGGGTGCGCAGCGGTGGCTGCCAGCCGGTGTCGGGTGCCCAGCGGCGCACGATCCGGGCGGGGGCGCCGGCGACCACCGCGTGGTCGGGGACCTCGCCGCGGACCACGGAGCCGGCGGCCACCACCACGTTGCGGCCGAGCCGGGCGCCGGGCAGCACCACGCTGTCCACGCCCAGCCAGCTGCCCGCGCCGATCTCGACGGGCGCCGCGTGGGGCCACTGCTCGCCGATGGCCTGGTCGGGGTCCTCATAGGAGTGGTTGGTGCTGGTCACGTAGACGTTGGGGCCGCAGTAGACCTTGTCGCCGATGACGATCGGGGCCAGGGCCACGATGTGGCTGTCGCGGCCGATGACGACGCCGTCGCCGATGCGGATGACCGGGTCGGGGCCGTAGTCGAGGTCGGCGGGGGCCAGGCCGACGGTGAGAGTGACCTGTTCGCCGATGATGCAGCAGGCGCCGAGGTGAATCCAGGGTTCGCCGAAGACGGTGCCCTGGGGGAAGGCGAGGCGGGTGCCCCAGCCGATCCGGCCGAAGCGCAGCAGCCCGGGGCGCTCCGCGGTGACCGCGCCCGCGTTCTGCACCCGTCGCCAGGCGCGGTGCACCAGGCGGGTGGTGGCGCGCCGTCGCCAGGCCGCGGCGCCGGACAGCAAGGAGAAGAACACGTTCTTGTTCTCGGGCACACGGCCACCGTATACGGTGCTGCGGGGCCGTGGTGGAGCGGCGCGGGATCGGACGGGAGCGGGCATGGCGGAGTCGCAGTCGGCGTCGGAGTCGGTGGAGCACGCGGGTTCGGCGGCCGGGGCGCCCGGGGCGCTGGTCGCGGGGGTGGCGGGCCGGCAGCCGCGGCTGGACCCGGAGGCGTATGCGGCGCCGACGTCCGTGGTGCTCGGTGACGTGGTGCTGGGCGAGCGGGCGAGTGTCTGGTACCACGCGGTGCTGCGCGGCGACTGCGAGCAGATCCGGATCGGCGCGGGCTCCAACGTCCAGGACAACTGCACGGTGCACGCCGATCCGGGGTTCCCGGCGGTCGTCGGCGCGGATGTCACGGTCGGGCACAACACGGTGCTGCACGGGTGCGTGGTGGAGGACGGGACGCTGGTGGGGATGGGGGCCACGGTGCTCAACGGAGCGCGGATCGGCGCCGGTTCGCTGGTGGCGGCGGCCGCGCTGGTGCCGCAGGGCATGGTGGTGCCGCCGAACTGCCTGGTCGCGGGGGTGCCGGCGAAGGTCAGGCGGGAGCTGACCGAGGAGGAGCGGGAGGTGCTGCGGCTGAACGCGGCGCACTACGTGGAGTTGGCCCGGGCCCACCGGGCGGCGCTGGGCTGACCGGTGGGCCGGGCGGGGTCACCCGCGGGAGGGGGTCACTCGCCGGAGGGGGCGACGGCCACTTCGCGTTCGGCGGCCGCCTCGTGCTCGGCCTGCACCTTGGCGGCGCGGCGCCGTACGTAGAGGAAGGAGCCGAGGCCGACCAGGACCGCGATGGCAAGGCCCACGTAGCCGAAGCGGGTCAGCCAGGGCTCGGCGACGACGCCCACGTAGTAGATGATCGCGGTGATGCCGCCGGCCCAGACCAGGCCGCCGAGCGCGTTGGCGATGAGGAACTTGTGGTAGGGCATCTTCAGGACGCCGGCGAGCGGCCCGGCGAAGATCCGCAGCAGGGCCACGAAACGGCCGAAGAAGACCGCCCACATGCCCCAGCGCTGGAAGGAGCTTTCGGCGGTGGCGATGTGGCCGGGTGAGAAGTGGCTGGGGAAGCGGCGGCCGAGCCAGTCCAGCAGGGGTCGGCCGCCCTTGTGCCCGATGGCGTAGCCGATCGAGTCGCCGACCACCGCGCCGAAGATCGCGCACGCGCCGACGATCCAGGGGCTGACGTGGCCCTGGGAGGACAGCAGTGCCGCCGTCATCAGCACGATCTCGCCGGGCAGCGGGATGCCGAGGCTCTCCACCCCCACCACGAGACCGACCATCAGATAGACGGCGACCGGCGGAATGCCGTCCAGCCAGTCCTGCACGTGCACAGCAGGTCCCTCCCCGGGGTGGCGGTCGAACGCGCGCCCGCAGCGCGCTTCCTGGAAGCCTAACCGACCGGGCGCACGTCCTGTCCGCTCAGCGGTGCGCTTCCGGTCGGCCGGCCGCTCCCCCGCCGCGGCGGGGACGTCAGCTGTTGGGGCGCAGCGTCCAGACGACGGTCATCCGGCCGGTCTCGGCACCGTCCTCGCGGGTGAGGACGACCTCGACCGGGAACTCCGGGCGCCGCCCGGTGTCGAGTTCGGCGACGACGTCGGCGGCGGGGCGGCCGAGGGTAGCGGTCGCGCGCACCTGCCCCCGGGCGATCTTGGTGTAAGTGACCTCGACCCGCACCGGCAGCGGGACGGCGCGGGAGAGCTGGTCGCCGAACGCGCCGATCACCACGGCGCCGGAGGCGGACTCCCCGGCGGTGAACATCGCGCCCGCGTGCGGGCCGCCGACGTGGTTGCGGTACTCGGGCCGGTCGGGCAGCGCGACGACCGCGCGCTCGGCGGTGGTCTCCAGGTACTCCAGGCCGAGGGTGCGGACCATGGGCACGGTGGAGCTGAGGATTTCGCCTATGGGGGGCAACGTGTCTGACATGGCCGCATGTTACCAGTCAGTATCCTGGTCCGGCGTGGAACCCGACCGGCCTCTCCCCTAGTGTTTCGAGCCATGTGGCCAGGAGACCAGCAGCACGGGGGAGAGCAGAACCCGCAGGGCGGCCCCCCGCAGCACCCGCAACAGCCGAACACGCAGCAGCAACCGCAGCAGGGGCAGCAACCGCCGCAGTCCCCGCAGGCCCCGTACGGGTATCCGCCCAACCCGTACGCGCAGCCCGGTTACCAGCAGCCGCCCGCCCCGCCCTACGGGCAGCCGCAGCAGCCGCCGGCGCCGCCCTACGGCCAGCCGCAGCAGCCGCCTACAGCTCCGTACGGGCAGCCCGCGCCCGGCGGCCCCTATCCGCAGTCCGGCTACCAGCCCGGGCAGGCTCCGGCCGGCGGCTACCCCACTCCCCAGAGCTGGGGCCCGGCGGTGCCCGGCGGCCCTGGTGGACCCGGCGGCCCCGGCCTGCCGCCGGAGAAGGACAACCGCAGGCTGACCATCGCGATAGCGATCACCGCCTCGCTCGCGGTCATCGCGGCCGTGGCGGTCGGCGCGGTCTACCTCACCGGCGACCACGGCAAGAAGGACGACGCGAAGGGGCCCGCCACGCCCACCGCGACGACGCCCGCGAAGCCCACCGCCACCCCGTCCCCCACCGACACCTCGACCGGCGGCGCGGACGACAACGACAACCCGCGCAACGGCGGCACCGAGATCAAGGCGGTGATCCCCGGCTGGCAGGTGGTCCGCCGCGACCAGCGCAACGTCGCCTTCGATGTCCCGCCGGGCTGGACGGTCGACAGCGAGGGCATGAGCGTCGGCTTCAGCAACGACAAGGGCGACCCCGAGGTCATCATGAGCGCCCCCGCGTACTACAAGCACGCGTGGTGCAAGTCCTCCGACGGCGAGGCGGACCGCGCGGCCGTCGGCACCAAGGGCGGCAGCGGCGCGAAGAGCCTGAAGGACGCCGCCGACAACGAGGCCGAGGCGTGGGCGTACTGGGCCTACCAGGTCAAGGGCAAGGGCACCTTCTCCAAGGCCCAGGACAGCAAGGCGTTCTCCAACAGCTACGGCATCACCGGCTGGCAGGCCGAGGCCACGGCCACCAACGTCGTCAAGGCCAACAAGTGCGAGCCGCCGAGCGGTGTCGCCTACACCGTGGCCTGGACCGACCCCTCCCAGACGAAGCCGACCCCGGTGGTGTGGGTCCTGTACGCCGACACGGGCGTCTCCGACGCGCTCACCAAGGCCACCGTGGACAAGATCAAGAGCACCATCCGGCCGATCAAGAAGTAGCGCGGCGCGGCCGCGAGAGCCGATAACGGTTGGCGCTTCACCCGGTCCTTCCTGGATAGTGCCCGGGTGAAGCGCACCGCCCCCGGCTCCCGTCCCCGCCCCGGCACCGCCCGGAAGCTGCTCGGCCGGCTGCCGGCCCTGCCCGAGCCGCCCGCGTGGGCCGGGCGGGACTTCCGCCTGCTGGTCAGCGCGTCCCTGGTCGCCAACATCGGCAACGCCGGCGCCACGATCGCCGCCGCGTACGCGGTCATCGACCAGGGCGGCAGCGCCACCGACGTGGGCCTGGTGGTGGCCGCCCGCACTCTGGCGCTGGTGGTCTTCCTGCTGCTGGGCGGCGCCATGGCCGACCGGCTGCCCCGGCAGCGGGTGATGGTCGGCGCCAACCTGCTCAACGCCACCTCGCAGGCCGCGTTCGCGGTCCTGGTGCTCACCGGCTCGCCCGCGCTGTGGACGATGGCCGCGCTGGCCGCGGTGGGCGGCACCGGGCAGGCGTTCTTCTCGCCCGCCTCCGAGGGCATGGTGCTGTCCACGGTGGACTCCGCCCACGCGGGCAAGGCGTTCTCCGTCTACCGGCTGACCATGAACGGCGCGATCATCGGCGGCTCGGCCCTGGGCGGCGCGCTGATCGCCGCGATCGGCCCGGGCTGGGTGCTCGCGGTCGACTCCGCGGGGTTCCTGTGCGCCGCGGCGCTGCGCGGCCGGCTGCGTGTCCCGGCCGCCCCGCGGGCCGCCGGGTCGGGCAGCAGCATCGTCGGCGAACTGCGCGAGGGCTGGCGGGAGTTCGCCGCCCGCCCCTGGCTGTGGGGCATCGTGATCCAGTTCGGCATCGTCAACGCCGTGGTCACCGCAGCGGAGACCGTCTACGGCCCGCTGGTCGCCCGGGAGCACCTGGGCGGCGCCGCGCCCTGGGGGCTCGCGGTCGCCGCGGGCGGGGTCGGCACCTTCTGCGGCGGCCTGCTGATGGTCCGCTGGCGTCCGCGCCGGATGCTGCTCGCCGGCACCCTCGGCATCTTCCCGATGGCGCTGCCCGCGGCCGCGCTCGCCGGCGCCGTGTCGGTGCTGCCGCTGTCGACCGCGACCTTCGTCGCCGGGGTCGGCGTGGAGGTCTTCGCGGTCGGCTGGATGCTGGCGCTGCACCAGGAGATCCCCGAGGACAAGATGTCGCGGGTGTCGGCGTACGACTGGCTGGGCTCGATCTCGCTGACCCCGATCGCCACCGCGCTGTCCGGTCCGGCCGCGAACGCCTTCGGCCGTACGAACGCGCTGTGGGGCTGCGCGGCCATGGTGCTGCTGCTGACCGGCGCGGTGCTGCTGGTGCCGGACGTACGGCGGCTGGAGCACCGCCCGAAGACGGTCACGGTGCCGGTCGGGCCCGCCGACGCCGCGCCGGTACCGGCCGGGCAGGCCGCCGCACCTGTCGCGGACGGCCCCGCAGGGGCGCCCGGTGCGAGCTGAGCCGGTGTCCGCGCGCCGCCGACCCGCGACGCCGGCCGGGCCCGGCAGCTCGCCGAGGAGTTCGACGGCGCGCACACCGTCGTCGGCGACCTCGCCGTGTCGGCCTCCGCTCAGCCGACCGTGAACGCCCCGCCCGGCGGCTCGGGCGAGTCGGCCGCCGCCGCGTCCCGCACCGGCGTGCCCGGGAACGCCCGCACCGCCTCCGCCGTCCCCAGCACCCGCGCCGGGAACGCATCGGCGGCGCACCGCCGCGCCACAGCGACCAGCGGCAGATCCCCGCGGGTGGCCGCGAGTACCGCGTTGCCGTACCGCCGCCCGCGCAGCACCCCCGGCTCCAGCAGCACGCACACCTCCGCGTCCGCGCCGAACACCGCCCGCAGGGTGGCCAGTTGGGAGCCGAGGAAGGTGAACGGCGCGGCGTCGGCGAGGTTCGACACGTACAGCCCGCCGCCGCGCAGCACCCGGGCCGCCTGCGCGGCGTACTCGAGCGTCGTCAGGTGCGCGGGGACCCGCGAGCCGCCGAAGACGTCCGCCACGAGCACGTCGGCGCTCGCGTCCGGGCGCGCGGCCAGCCACTCCCGCGCGTCCGCGACATGGGTGCGGACGCCGGGCGCGTCCAGCGGCAGGTGCTCCGCGACCAGCCCGGCAAGGCCCCGGTCCGCCTCGATGACGTCCTGCGCCGCGCCCGGCACGGTCCGGGCGAAGCGGCGCGGCAGGGTCAGCGCGCCGCCGCCGAGGTGGACCACGTCCACCGGCGCGGCCCGCGTGTCGCACACCGCCTCGACGACGTACGCGACACGCCGTACGTACTCGAACTCCAGGTGCTCGGGGTCGGCCAGGTCCACGTACGACTGCGGGGCGCCGTCCACCGTCAGCAGCCACGCGTCCGCGCGGTCCACGTCCGGCAGCAGCTTCGCCACCCCGAAGTCGACGGTCCGCATCACCGCCACAGCTTCGCCTTCCACCCCGCCATCCTCCCGCACCCCGCGCCCGCGCACCGACCACCCCGCCCCGCCCCGCCGCGCTCCCCCGTCCGTTGCTCACCCGCTCCCCCGCTCTCCCCGCTCTCCCCGCTCTCCGTCGGGTGACGCAACCGTCGACGGTTCTTCATCCTCTGGTGACGTACGGGAATTCAGCACGTGGGAGACTTTGTTCCGTTGGTAAACTTAAAGTCCGTCCCCACCCCCGTTCCGTAAAGGACCCCTCCATGCCCCTGGCCATCCTCGCCCTCGCGGTGAGCGCCTTCGGCATCGGCACCACGGAGTTCGTGATGATGGGCCTGCTGCCCAACGTCGCGGGCGACCTCGGTACCTCCGTGCCCACCGCCGGTTACCTCGTCTCCGCCTACGCGCTCGGCGTCGTCGTCGGTGCGCCGCTGCTCACCGCGCTCGGCTCCCGTGTCCCCCGCAAGCGCATGCTGCTCCTGCTGATGGGGCTGTTCACCGTCGGCAACCTCGCCTCGGCCTTCGCGCCGGGGTACTGGACGCTGCTGGGCGGCCGGTTCCTGTCCGGGCTGCCGCACGGCGCGTTCTTCGGCGTCGGCGCGGTCGTCGCCTCGCGGCTGGTCGCCGAGGAGCGGCGGGCGCGCGCGGTGGCCGCGATGTTCCTCGGGCTGACCGTCGCCAACATCGTCGGAGTGCCCGCCGCCACCGCGCTCGGCCAGCACCTCGGCTGGCGCGCGACGTTCGTGGTGGTCTCCGCGGTCGGCCTGGTCGGCCTCGCCTCGCTCGCGCTGCTGGTGCCGCGGCTTCCCGTCGAGGAGCACGTCGGTGTGGGCCAGGAGATCCGGGCGCTGCGCGAGCCGCAGGTCGTACTCGGCCTGCTCACCGCGGTGTTCGGGTTCGCCGGGGTCTTCGCCGTCTACAGCTATCTGGCCTCGATGATGACCGAGGTCACCGGTTTCGCGGACTCCTCGGTGACGCTGCTGCTGGCGCTCTTCGGCATCGGCATGACGCTCGGGGCGCTCGCCGCCGGTCCGCTCACCGACCGCGCGCTGCGTCCGACCCTCTACGGTTCGCTCGCCGCGCTCGCCGTGGTGCTGGTCGGCTTCCACTTCGCCGCGCACTCCAGGATCGCCGCGCCGATCGCGGTGGTGGTGCTGGGCGGGGTGGGCTTCATGACCACCACGCCGCTCCAGATGCTCGTCATGAACAAGGCCCGGCACGCCCCGACCATCGCCTCCGCCTCCAACCACTCCGCGTTCAACCTCGCGAACGCCGGCGGCGCCTGGCTCGGCGGCGTGGCGATCTCGGCGGGCTGGGGCTGGACCTCGCCGACGCTGGTGGGCGCGGTGCTGGCCGTGGCGGGACTCGGGATCGCGGTGACCGCCGGGCTGCTCGACCGCCGGGCCGGGGCGGCAGCGTACTCGACGTCCTCGGCGTCCTCGGTGGTCGCCGGCGGCGGGCCGAGGGTGCGGCAGGACGTGCAGGAGCACGCGTAAGGCGTGTCCTCGACGGGGGAGCCGGCACCCGGCTCCCCCGCACGGGCCCGCCTCGGCCCCGCCCGGCCCGTGAGCACACGTCGAGAGCCGCACGCGGTCGGCACGCGGTGCGGACGCGGTACGGCCGCGGTGCGCGGCGGGCGACCGGCGCTAGTCGGGGCGGACGGAGTACAGCAGCGGGGTGTTGCGGGAGGCGAGGAAGGCCTCCAGGGACTCCCCGCGCATCGCCGCGTAGATCTCGGGGTTGGAGACGCCGACGACCGCGCCGAGCTTTTCCAGCATGAAGAAGATGACGCCGTAGTGGATCAGGCCGCTCCAGTCCCGGCGGCGGACGAGGTCGCGCTCCTCTTCGGTGAGGGCCGCCGCCTCGAACGCCGCCTCCTCGTCGGCGAGGAACCGTTCGCGGTACTCCCGGTCCACCATGCCGTGCAGGAACTTGTTGAGCCGGTACGCCTTGACGCCGGCGGCGATGTCGTAGGGGTAGGTGCCCGGCAGCCGCTCGATCCCGGCCAGTTGCTCGGCCATCCGCGCCCGGTGGCGCTCGGCGGCGGCGCTTTGCAGCCCGATGTCCCCGTTCTCCAGGACGAGCGTCGCGACGCCGGTCATCGAGGGCAGGTCGTAGGAGCTGTACACCCGGCGCACGTCGGCGGACAGGGCGCCGCGCATGACCAGCCACATGATCACCTCGGCGCCTTCGAGCCCGCCCAGGGTGGCGTACTCGGCGTGCGTCATCCCGGCGAGCGCCTGCGGGTCGGAGGTGACGGCGTCGAGGAAGCGGCGGTCCCACTCCGGGTTGTTGAAGCCCGCGCGCTCGCCGTGGACCTGGTGGGACAGCCCCCCGGTCGAGATCACCGCGACCGACATGTCCTGCGGGTAGCTCTCGACGGCCCGCCGGATCGCCTGCCCGAGCTTGTAGCAGCGCGCCGCCGTGGGGATCGGGAACTGCAGCACGCCGATCTGGAGCGGCACCACGGGCACCGGCCACGCGCCGCCGGGCCGGTCGAAGAGCACGGACATCGGTGAGAAGAACCCGTGGTCGAGCGGCTTGTCCTGGAAGAAGGCCATGTCGAACTCGTCGGTGACCAGGCTGGAGGCCATGTGCCGGGCCAGCGCCGGCTCGCCCGGCACCGGGGGCAGCCGGCGCGCGCCGCCGCCCTCGTCGGCGACCGCGTACCGGGCGCCGACCCCGAGCGTGAAGGCCGAGTAGTGGTCGAAGAAGAACGAGGTCATGTGGTCGTTGAAGACGTAGACGACCGCGTCGGGCCGCTTGTCCTCGAGCCACTGCCGGACCGGGGCGAAGGCGTCCAGCAGCTGGTGCGGTGCCCCGTCCTCGACACCGCGGTCGTGGGCGAAGCCGATGGTCGGCGTGTGCGACGTGGCGATGCCGCCGATGATGCGGGCCAAGGCGATCTCCTCCGCTGGAGCTGGGGTGGAGCCGAGCCTATGGATGACCGCAGGTCATGTGAATTGACGAAATTGGCCCGGTTGAATAACTTCCCGTTATGGAAGAGCTGCCCGGTACCGATGCGCTCCCGGACCCCGCGCTCTCCCGGCTCCGGCTGCGGCATCTGACCTGCTTCGTCGCCATCGCCGAGGAGCGCACGCTCGCCGGTGCGGCGGTACGGCTGGGGCTCAGCCAGCCGGCCGTGTCCAAGACGCTCGCCGAGCTCGAACTCGTCGCCGGGCGCCGCCTGGTCGACCGGGGCCGCTCGGGCGCCGCGCTCACCGACGCCGGGACGCGCTTCCTGCGGCACGCCCTGGAGGTGACGGGGGCGATGGCCTCGGCCTCCCAGGCACTGGTCCGCGAGAGCGCCCCGGGCGTGGCGCCGCTGCGGATCGGCGCGCTGCCGACCGTCGCCGGCGGGGTGCTGGCCCGGGCGCTCGCCCGGCTGCACCGGGATCGTCCGCACGCCTGGGTGCAGGTGGTGTCCGCGGCGAATCCGGAGCTGGTGGCCGCCCTGACCGCCGGGCGGATCGACTGCGCGATCGGCCGCATGGCCGAGCCGAGCACCATGCGCGGGATCTCCTTCGAACTGCTCTACACCGAGTCGCTGGCCGTCGTCGCCCGCCCGGGGCACCCGCTGGCCGCGGCCGGCGCCGACCGGCCGACCGACCCGGCCGCACTGCGCGGCTACCCGCTGCTGGTACCCGAATCCGGCACCGCGCCGCGGCTCCAGGCCGACGCGCTGCTGCGGTCGATCGGCCCCGGCACCGCGACGCGCTGCACCGAGACGCAGTCGCTCACGGTCGCCCGCGCGGTAGCGGTGCAGTCCGACGCGGTGTGGATCACCTCCCGGCACGCGGTACGACTCGACGTGGAGCAGGGGTGGCTGACGGCGCTGGACGTCCCGGTGCCGCAGAACGCGGAGCCGGTCGGCATCCTGCGCCGCAGCCGCGCCCGCCCCACGGACCTGGCCGAGGAGGTCTTCGAGCTGATCAGGGCGTCGATCTGAGCGGTGCGCCGGTACGTCCAAGGGCGCGCCCGTACGTGCAGGGGCGCAGGTACGGAAGGGGCCCGGCCGGGGCCGCGGGTCAGGCCGCGAGGGTGTGCAGCGCCGCCGCGCCCAGCGCGAGCAGCGCGAGGACCTTCACCGACTCGGTGGCCACGTAGACGTGGTGGGCGCGGGAGCGGGGCAGCTCCTCGCCCGCCAGGACGCGGTCGGAGCGCCGGTTCAGGCCCGGCCGGATCGCGAGGAGCTGTGCGGCCATCATCGCCGCCGCGACCGCGGTGGGCACCGCGACCGCGACCGGCGGGCCGCCGGCGGCGACGGCCGCGACCACCCCGGCGGCGAGCACCGCCTCGATCCGGTTGAGCACCCGGAAGACGATCCGCCCGATGCCCAGCCCGACGGGCACCGTCACACCCGGGGCGCGGAACTTCAGCGGCGCTTCCAGGAACGAGATCCCCAGGACCATCCCGCACCAGGTGAAGGTGAGCGCGGCGGCCACCGCCGCCGAAGTGGCGTTCATCGTACGGACTTTCCTCTGCTTTCCTCTGCTTACCTCGGCTTACCTCGGCTTCGTCTTCCGCCGCCGTGCCGGTTACTCCTGGCCGAGCCAGAGGTCCGGGCCGAAGACCTCGTAGTGGACGTCCCTGGCCGCAACCCCCGCGCGCAGCAGGTCGCCGCGGATCGCGCGCATGAACGGCAGCGGCCCGCACAGGTAGGCGGTCAGCCCCGCGGGCAGGTCCAGCGCGGTCAGGTCGGCGCGCCCGGCCGCCGCCTCAGGTGCCTGGTCGCCCGGCTGCTCGTACCAGACGTGGAAAGCGGCGTTCGGCAGCGCGCCGACCAGCTGCCGGTGCTCCTCGCGGTGGGCGTGGTCGGCCGGGCCGCGGTCGGCGTGCACGACGGTGACCTGGCGCTTGCTGTCCTGGGCGGCGAGCCGGCCGAGCAGGGACAGCATCGGGGCGCTGCCGATCCCGGCGGACGCCAGCAGCAACGGCCCGTCGCCGCCGGTCAGTTCGAGGTCGCCGAACGGCGCGGAGACGGTGAGCACATCACCGGCAGCCGCGTGTGCGTGCAGCCAGGAGGAGACCTCGCCCTCCGGCGCGGCGCCGCCCCGCACGCGCTTGACGGTGATCCGCCACTCCTGGCCGCCGGGCGCGCCGGACAGGCTGTACTGGCGTATCTGGTGGGCGCCGTCGGCCAGTTCGACCCGCACGCTGACGTACTGCCCGGGGCGGAAGTCGCCGGCGGGCGCGCCGTCGGTACGGCGCAGGGTGAAGGAGGCGGTGTCGGCGGTCTCCTCGCGGCGCTCGACGACCTCCATCGGCCGCCAGGTGCCGCCCTCGGGCACGCCGGCCTCGCGGTAGAGGCGGGCCTCGACGGCGATCAGCGCGTTGGCCATCAGCCAGTACACCTCGTCCCAGGCGGCGGCCACCTCCTCGGTGACCGCGTCGCCGAGCACCTCCACGATCGCCGCGAACAGGTGCTGGTGGACCAGCTTGTACTGGTCGGCGGTGATGCCGAGCGAGGCGTGCTTGTGGGCGATCCGGCCGAGCATCGCGTCGGGCCGGGCGTCGGGGCGCTCCAGCAGCATGCCCGCGAAGGCGGCGATGGAGCCCGCCAGCGCCTTCTGCTGCTCGCCGTTGGCCTGGTTGCCGCGGTTGAACAGGTCGCGCAGCAGCTCCGGATGGTCGGCGAAGAGCCGGACGTAGAAGCGTTCGGTGATCTCGCCGATGGCGGCGCCGACCACGGGGAGGGTGGCGCGTATGACGGGGGTGGACTGCTCGGAGAGCACGGCGACTCCTCAGGAGAATACGTATCTGCTGTGCGCGTTTCAGGTGGACGGATGCCGCCTGCGGCGGCGGCGCCTCACGGGGTCCGGTGGCCGACCAGTCCGATGAGGACCGGTCCGGTGGGCGACTCCACCAGGTCGTCCACCGTGAGCGGGTCGAGCGTGGCGTAGAAGGCCTGCTGGGCCGCGCGCAGCGCCTGCCGGAGCAGGCACGCGGCCCGCAGCGGGCAGGGCGGGCCGGACGGGCCGCCGTCGCAGGAGACCACCTCCTCCTCGCCCTCCAGCTCCCTGACCAGCCATCCCACCGAGGCGCGGCGGCCGAGGGCGGTCAGCTCCAGCCCCCCGCCGCGCCCGCGCCGAGTGTCCAGCACGCCCAGGTGCCGCAGCCGCGTGATGGCCTTCGCCATGTGGGCGTGGGGTACGTCCACGGCCTCGGCCACCTCGCGGGTGGTGAGGTTCTCGGCCGGTCCGGCGGCGGCCAGCCGCATGACGGCGCGCAGTGCCAGGTCCGTGAACTTCGTCAGCCGCATGACCCGAAGCTATCAAAGACGCATGTAAGGTTCGTATTCAGGGGGGTCGGAACCGGCCCGGCCCGGACCCTCAGGCGCCGCGGCAGCGCACCTACCCACGCATCGGACGGACGAGCACTCCATGGCGGACCCGACCACGGACCCCCGCAGTTCCGGCGACCCGCACGGCACCGACGTGCCCCGGGTGCTGTGCGACCTCGGCGCGCTGTCCGCCGCGGCCGAGTCCGCCGGGGCCGACGGGGCCGACGAGGGCGCGGCCGCACCGGCCGGGGCGCTGTGGCGGCTGACCGAGCCGGGCCGCCAGCTCGACGCGAACCTCGTCCGTCTCCCGCCGGACGCGCGGGTCGAGGCCCACACCGAGGGCGACCTCGATGTCCTGCTGGCGGTCGTCGCCGGCGGCGGCACCCTCGGCGGCGCGCCCGACCCGCAGCCGCTCGCGCCCGGCAGCCTGGTGTGGCTGCCGCACGGCGCCGCGCGCTCCCTGGCGGCGGGCGCGGCGGGCCTGTCGTACCTGACCGTCCACCGCCGCCGGCCGGGTATGAAGATCGGGCGCCGCACGGACACCTGACAGCCGCCTGCGCGTGCGCGGCAGTTGACGCGCGGCGGCCGCGCTGCGCGGCCTGCCGGCCGGCTCGGTTAGGCTCGGCGGATGGCGAAGCCCGGGGCCGACCTGACGCCCGAACCGCCGGGGCCGCGCGCCCGTGGCATCCGTGACGTCCGCGACCTGCGGGACCTGCGGGGCCTGCGCCGGGCCGCGGCGCGCACCCTCGTACGCTGCTCGCGCGGGATGATGGCGCCCTGGACGCGCTTCGGGCTGCTCGTCGCGGTCCTCGCCGCCGGGATCGCCCTGGTACTCGCCTGGCACCCGCAGCAACTGCTCACCCACGGCTGGCCGCCGCGGACCTCGGGCGCCACCGCTGTCCTGGTCTTCGCGGTGGCGTACGGCGTCGCGACCGTCGTGTTCGTGCCGCGCCCCCTGCTCAACGCCGCGGCCGGGGCGCTCTACGGCATCCACGCGGGGCTCCCGGCGGCGATCGGCGGCACCGTGCTCGGCGCCGGGCTCGCCTTCCTGCTCGGCCGGTTCCTCGGGCGCGACGCCGTACGGCCGCTGCTGCGCGGCCGGTTCGTGCTGTCGCTGGACCGGCAGCTCAGCCGGCACGGCTTCCGCAGCACCCTCGCGCTGCGACTCTTCCCCGGGGTGCCGTTCGCCGCCGCGAACTACGCGGCGGCGCTGTCCCGTATCCGGCTGGCGCCCTTCCTCACCGCCACGGCCGCGGGCAGCGCCGCGAACACCGCCGCCTACGTCGTCGCGGGCGCCCGGGCCGCGTCGCCGACCTCCCCGGCGTTCCTGCTCGCGCTGGGCTTCCTCGGGGTGACCGCGGTCGCGGCCACCACCTTCGCCCGGCGCCGCACGCGCGGCGCCCCCGCGCCCGCGGACGGGCTCGGCGATGCGCTCGGCGACGGGCTCAGCAAGTGGCCGGACGAGGCGCCCGGCGACGGGTCCGCCGAGGTCAGCGGCCCTGCGGACGCTGCCACTCCTCCAGCGGAATCCGCTTGATCTCCAGGATGTCGCCGAGGGCGCCCCACTCGTCCTTGCCGAGCCGGGCGAGCGGCCGCAGCGCGCGGATGTCCGGCAGCCCGTCGGCCATCACCGCTTCCGAGACCGCCGCGTAGACCACGCGCCCGAACACCACGGTCGAGTCGCCCAGCCGGACCGTGCTGTGCAGTTCGCACTCCAGCGCCACCGGCGACGCCGCCACCCGCGGCGGCTTCACCCGCGCACTGGGCTCGCGGGCGATCCCCACCTCGTCGAACTCGCTCACCCCGTGCGGAAAGGCGGTCCCCGTGGCGTTGATCTCCTCGAAGAGGTGCTCCGGCGCGAGGTTCACCACGAACTGCCCGGTCTGCTCGACGTTGCGCACCGAGTCCTTCCGCCCCACCGACGTGAACTGCACGATCGGCGGGCTGACGCACGCCACCGTGAAGAAGCTGTGCGGTGCGAGGTTGTCAGAAACCCCGTCTCGGTCGGTCGTCGACACCCAGGCGATCGGCCGGGGCACAACCACCGAGGTCAGCAGCTTGTAGAAGGCGTTACGGTCCGTCTGGGCAGGGTCGAAGTCGATGCGCATGGGGCCAGTATCCACGCGTTCGTTCGACGTCTCCCCTACCAGGGGATCGCGCCGCGACCAAACCTTCGGTTCTCCGGACAGTGCCCGGTATCGGACGACTACTGGACCGAAAGCCGAGCCCGTGACCACCACCCCACCGTCCCCTTGGGACGATCTCACCATCCCGCCCCATGCCCGCAAGCGCGGCGTCACCCTCAACCTGTACGACCAGCTCTCCGCCTACGTCCCGAAACGCCCCGGCGCCTACCTTCGGATCTCCAGCGACCGCTTCGGCCTGGAAGCAGGCGTGGACCGCCAGAACGACGACGCCGAAGACACCCGCGCCCGGCTCGGCTGGGCCCCGTTCGCGAAGGTCTACCGCGAGAACGACACCTCGGCTTTCAAGAAGCGCAAGGTCATCCGCCCGGACGGCTCCATCGACTGGGTCGTCCTGCGCCCGAAGTTCCGGCAACTCCTGGCCGATCTGGCCGACGGGGTGATCGACGGCGTCATCTTCTACGACCTCGACCGCCTCGTCCGTCAGCCTCGCGACCTCGAAGACCTCATCGACATCGTCGAGTACGTCCAGCACCCGGTCGTCGGCGCCACCGGCGGACGCATGAACCTCATCAACGACAACGACCCGCCACATGGCCCGCATGATGTGCGTGATGGCGCTGAAGTCCTCCGAGGACACTGCCCGCCGCGTCGCCCGCATGCACCTCGCCGCCGCCCAGCAGGGCAAGGTCCAAGGCCGGATCGCCTACGGATGGATCCGCTCGGGGCCCGACAAGGGCCGCCACCTCCCCGAGGAAGCCAGCGTGGTGCGCGCCCTCTTCGCCGGCTGCCTCATCGGCGAGACCGCCTACTCCCTCGCCGCCGGCCTCAACGCACGTGGCATCCCGGCACCGCAAGCCGACCGCTGGTCCTCCACGACCGTCAACAAGATGCTCCGCAACCCCCGCTACGCCGGCATGGCCTCCTACGGCGGCAAACACCGCATCGAACCCGCCCTCGAATGGGACGGCTGGTCACACGTCCTCTTCGACGACGACGGCCACCCCCTGCTCGGCAACTGGGACCCGATCATCGACCCCAAGGACTGGTCCCGCGTCCAGTTCGAACTCCAACTCCGCCGCCAAGCCTCCGGCATCCCTGCCGGCAGCAGCCGCCCGCCCGTCACGCCGAAGTACCTGCTCTCCGGAATCCTGCGCTGCGGAAAATGCGGCCGCGGCCTGGTCAGCAACCTGGACCGCAAAAAGAAATACCGCACCTACCGCTGCCCTCCCTCCGCTCACGGCGGCTGCGGAGGCATCCACATCGCCGCCGACACCACCGAGAAGGCCGTCGAGCGAGCCCTCACCACGTACTTCGAACAGCTCCTCGCCACGATGCGGCACCAGCACCGGCACGACGACACGGCCCAGGACACACAGCTGACCAACACGCGCAGCGCCCTCGCGGCCGAACACGCCCGTAAGCAGGACCTGATGCGCCGGTGGGCCGACAACACCCTCTCTCAAACGGCCCTCACCGAAGACGACTTCTTCCAGCTCATCCACGCCATCAACAAGAAGATCGCCACACTCCAGGACTTCCTCGCCGCCGCCGAAGCCTCCACCCCCACCACGGCGCCCCCCTCCCGACGCCGACCAGTGGCTGCACGGGACCGTCAACCAGCGCCGCACTCTCATCCGCCGCTACCTCCACGGCATCACCGTCCAGCCAGCCCCCAAGGCACACGTCTTCAACCGCACCCACATCGTCCACGAACGTCTCCAACCCCACTGGCGAACCGCAGAGGAACTCGCCGCCTGAACCTGACGGAGGGTGGACTCCGGCGTCCTGCCGACCGGAGCCCACCCCCGT
The DNA here is from genome assembly GCF_057708125.1 of Actinacidiphila sp. bgisy145. NCBI lineage: Bacteria > Bacillati > Actinomycetota > Actinomycetes > Kitasatosporales > Streptomycetaceae > Actinacidiphila > Actinacidiphila sp. bgisy145. Next base: position 8,497 of record NZ_JBYIRL010000047.1, on the reverse strand, counting down.
CAACCTCATGCAGCCAACTGGACCAACACCTTGCACAGCCACACCCCCTCCAACTCCCCCACCGTCGGTGCCCCGCTCAAGAACTCCTCCACCCACTCCCGCTCGCCCGCACTCAAGTCCTCCCCAGTCCCCGGGCGAACCCGAGACAAGTCCTCGCCCCCGAAATTCGTCACCGTCCGACAACGACGCACCACGAATCACCTCACCCATCAGCTCACGAATAGCACCGTCACCACGATCACCCCACACCCCCGCTTGGAGCAGCCGCAGATTGGTGGTACGGAGCCGACGGCACCTACGGCAGCCAGATCGCCAACCCATCCAGTGCCCTGTCCCCAACGCGTCCTCAACGAGTCCCCACGAGGCCGCACGGCCGAGCTCACGGAGCATCGCCCCAGCTCAGAACATGACTGAACTCTGCCGCAGCAGATTGGCCGGGAGTGTCTAATAAAGGGACTGTCAAACGAGCGGTGTAACTGGGGTTGTTGTACTTACTGGCGAGCCGCCGTCAGGCGGCCGTCGAAGGTGATGTCGAAGGCGTTCAGCGCGGTCTTCCAGCGCATGGTCCAGCGGGCCTGTCCCTTGCCGGTGGGATCGAGAGACATGATCGCCATGTAGACGCACTTCAGGGCGGCTTGCTCGTTGGGGAAGTGTCCGCGGGCCTTGACCGCCCGACGGATCCGGGCGTTCACGGACTCGATCGCGTTCGTGGTGCAGACGATGCGGCGGATCTCGGTGTCGAACCGCAGGAACGGGGTGAACTCCTCCCACGCGTTCTCCCACAGCTTCACGATCGCCGGGTACTTCCGACCCCAGGCATCGGCGAACTCCGCGAACCGGTCCAGCGCGGCCTCCTCGGTGGCAGCGATATAGACGGGCTTGAGGAGACGGGCGATCTTGTCCGAGTCCTGGCGGGCGGCATAGCGGAAGGAGTTCCGCAGCAGGTGCACCACGCAGGTCTGCACGATCGTGCGGGGCCAGACCGTCTCCACCGCCTCGGGCAGCCCCCTGAGCCCGTCGCAGACGAGCATGAGCACGTCGCCGACGCCGCGGTTCTTAATCTCGGTGAGGATGTGCATCCAGTGCTTGGCACCCTCACCGCCGTCGCCGGCCCACAACCCTAGAATCTCCCGCCGGCCCTCGGCGGTGACTGCCAGGGCCACATAGATGGGCCGGTTGGCGACCGCACCGTCGCGGATCTTCACGTGGATGGCGTCGATGAAGAGCACCGGATAGACGGCGTCGAGCGGTCGGCTCTGCCATTCGGCCATGCCCTCGAGGACCTTGTCGGTGATGGTGGAGATGGTCTGCCGGGAAACCTCGGCGCCATAGACCTCGACCAGGTGGGCCTGGACCTCGCCGGTGGTCAGGCCCTTCGCGGCCAGCGAGATGACCATCTCGTCGACGCCGGACAGACGCTTCTGCCGCTTCTTGACGATCTTCGGTTCGAAGGAGCCATCACGGTCACGGGGCACGGTTATCTCCACCGGACCGACATCGGTCAGCACCGTCTTGGAGCGTGTGCCGTTGCGGGAGTTGCCGCCGTTCTTACCGGCCGCGTCGTGCTTGTCATAGCCGAGGTGGTCGGTGATCTCGCCCTCCAGGGCAGACTCCAGCAGTCGCTTGGTCAGCTGCTGCAGCAGCCCGCCCTCACCGGTCAACTGCAGGCCCTCGGCCTGGGCCCGACCCACCAGCTCGTCGATCAACTGGTCATCCACGGCCCTCGCCGACGCGGCCTTCGTGGGCTCGACGGCTTCCGACGCGGACACGTTCTCACTGGTCATCGATGCATCTTCCATGATCGGGAGTTACACCGAACGTCTTACAGTCCCCTAATAAACGGCGGATCTGTTGATCATGGAGACGCCAAGTGAGTGAGATGACGATCGAGCCGGAGTCCGTGCCTGAACTGGCCGGTGCGGCCACGTCGGACGAGCAGTTGATCGCGATGCTGGTCGAGCGGGCCCGGAGTGAGGGCATGCAGCTGACCGGTGCCGGCGGGCTGCTGCAGCAGTTGACCAAGCGGGTGCTGGAGTCCGCCCTGGAGGGCGAGATCACCGATCACCTCGGCTATGACAAGCACGATGCAGCTGGCCGGAACAGCGGCAACAGCCGCAACGGCACCCGGGCGAAGACCGTGCTGACGGATGTCGGTCCGGTCGAGGTCAAGGTGCCCCGGGATGTGGAGGGCAGCTTCGAGCCGCAGATCGTCAAGAAGCGGCAGCGTCGGTTGACGGGCGTGGACGAGATGGTGTTGTCGCTGTCCGCGAAGGGCCTGACCCATGGGGAGATCTCCGCTCATCTGGCCGAGATTTACGGCGCCGAGGTCTCCAAGCAGACCATCTCCACCATCACCGACCAGGTGATGGACGGCATGGCCGAGTGGCAGAACCGGCCGCTCGACCGTGTTTATCCCGTTTTGTTCGTGGACGCCATCAACGTGAAGATCAGGGACGGGAAGGTCGCCAACCGGCCCGTCTACGTCGTCATGGCCGTCACCGTCGAGGGCACCCGCGACATCCTGGGCATCTGGGCCGGAGACGGGGGCGAGGGCGCGAAATACTGGCTGCAGGTGTTCACCGAGCTGAAGAACCGCGGCCTGGACGACGTGCTGATGCTGGTCTGCGACGGCCTCAAGGGCCTGCCCGATGCGGTCGAGACGGTCCGGCCCCGAACAATCGTTCAGACGTGCATTGTTCATCTCCTGCGCAACAGCTTCCGATACGCCTCGCGCGCGGACTGGGACAAGATCGCCAAGGCGCTCAAGCCTGTCTACGCGGCGCCGAACGAGAGCGCGGCAGCCGAGCGCTTCGGAGAGTTCCAGGACGCCTGGGGGAAGAAGTACCCGGCGATCATCAGGCTGTGGGAGAGCGCGTGGGCGGAGTTCGTGCCCTTCCTTTCCTTCGACGTCGAGATCCGCACCGTCATCTGCTCGACGAACGCCATCGAGTCCGTCAACGCGCGGATACGCAAGGCTGTCCGTGCCCGCGGGCACTTCCCCACCGAGACCGCCGCCCTGAAGTGCGTCTACATGGCGCTGATGAGCCTGGATCCGACCGGCAAGGGCCGCAAGCGCTGGACCATGCGCTGGAAGGCACCCCTGAACGCCTTCCAGATCGCCTTCGAAGGCCGTCTAACCCCGGCCAACAACTGAACCCCAACAACCAAGATCAGCCGTTAAATTGACACACCCCGCTTTCGCTGGAAGGCCGGCGAACTCGCAACTGATTGTTCAGCGCTGCGGGAAATGAGCGCTGCCGTCCGCTTGCGTTTTCGGTTTGGGGAGTGTGAGGACACGGCGGCCTTCGGATCGTCGGGCCAACCCTGCGGCTTGGAGGGTGCGGCGGTGGGGTGTGCGGGGAGGGCGGTGAGGCGGCTCAGCCGCCAGACGAGGACGTCGTTCACGTTGTCGGCGGAGTCGAGTTCGCGCATGTCGATGGCTTGTTGGAGCAGGGTGTCGGGGTCGTGGCCGGCTGCTCGGGCCTGGGCGAGGGTGGCGGCCAGGGCGTCGTGGTGCCGTTCGCCGTCCGGCCGCGGCGAAGCGCTTTCGGGTAGGGCTGCGCGGATGTTGGCCTCGTACTTTTGGCGTTCGGCCGCGGGCATCGCGCGGCCTTGGGCGTGGAGGGTACGCAGGGGTGCGGTCGCGGCCTGCCGATAAGCGGCACGGAGGTGCTGGGCGGTCTGGCGGGACGCTTCGGCCTGTTGGGCGTGGCCGCGGGCGGAGCGCCAGTGGGCGGCGGCGAGGGTGAGCAGGACGAGGGTGGACAGGAGCATGGCGGTGGTGGCTCCGTCTTCGCCGCGACCGAGTGCGCTGCCCGCGTGGATGATGCCGCGGGCAGCCGATCGAAGAGCGCGCGCGTCGGCGTGTTCGGCGCGGATGTGGCTACGGGTGGCGCGTTCGAAGGTGCGGACGGCGGCAGCCAGTTCGGCGCGGGTGGCGGCTGGGGAGGTCTGGGCGACGGCGTCGAGGAGTTCGCCGGTGCCGACGAGTTGGGCGGCGGCTTCGTCGTTGCCGTTGTCCAGGGCGAGGGCGGCGTGTTCGGCTGCGCCGGTGGCGATACGGCGGCCGCGGGCGGTCGGCGACCAGTCGGTCCGACCGGTGGCCGTGGCCCGCTCACCCGCAGCGCCGTCGGAGACGGTGCCGGTCAGGCGGAGGCGGATCTTGGGCAGGGACAGGTCGGGGGCGAGCTTGGAGCCGGGGAACCATACCGGCTCGCCCGCCCGGTTACGGTCGCCCGGCAGCGCGACCGCGTACCCGATGGTGTCTCCGGAGGGCGCCTCGCGCAGCTTGATCCGTACGCCCTTGTCCCGCAGCCGGGTGAAGAACTCGGCCTCGTCCGCGGCGCCGGCCACTGCGTGGCGGACGGCCTCCCGCAGCGTGTCGCGCGGAGTCTCGTCGCGGCCGGTGCGCTCGGCCTTGAACCGTTCGGCGCTGGTGGGGTTCTTCGCGGCGGTGCCATCACCCGCCTTCAGCCGGCGCAGCCCCAGCTCCTGCTCGATGCGGCGGCATTCGGCCTGGGCCTTCTTGAAGTCGTAGTTCATGCGGGGGCGGCGCAGGTCGCCTCGGACCATGGTGGCGAGGATGTGGATGTGGTCCTCGGCGTGGCGTACGGCGACCCAGCGGCAGCCGTCCGGGTCACCGTCGGGTACGAGTCCCACGGCCTGGACGAGGCGGCGGGCGACGCTGTTCCACTCGGCGTCGCTCAGGGGCCGGTCCCCAGGGGCGGTACGGACCGAGCAGTGCCACACGTGCTCGGCCGGCGCCCGGGCACCGGCCTGCTTGACGCGCAGGTCCAGTGCGTTGGCCAGCCGGGCGAGGGTGGCCCTCGGGTCGGGGACGGGGCTGGTGTCGCGGCCGGGGTCGGGAGCGAAGCCGTCCCAGGAGCCGACGAGGTGGGGGTCGACGTGCTCTTCACGCCTGCCCGGTCCGTAGAGGTAGACGAGCAGGCCGTAGGTACGGGCGCCGCGCCCTACGTCGGGGACCATCACGTCCGCCTCCTGACGAGGTGGTCCGCCGCGTCGTCGACGCGGGCCAGGACACGGGTCAGTACGGCGAGCGCGTGGTCGAGTTCGCCGGGGCGCGGTTGACCGTCGGCCCATCCACCTGCGGTGCAACACCACGGTGGATGGTTACACATCGAACCGTACACCTAACTCTCCGACGTTCGTCAAGTGCGGTGGCGCCATCCAGCGGCCAGCCGCTCCAGTCGTCCACTGGAGTGGATATGATCGGGCACGGGCAAGCAGGCCCTGACATAGCCGACAGACATGAGCGCACCTTCGCGGAGCTGCTCGACTACCTCTTCGGACTCGGTCGTTCCGGTCAGCGAGGCATGCGCTGCCCGAGCTCCCGTGTCTTCTCTCGCAGCCCCGCGCCCCAGGCACGTCCTTCGGCCGGAGCGGATATCCCTGCGGCTACGGAAATCTGGGCATCTTCGAGTACGCCCTCCGGCAGGGATCGGAACTGTGCCCAGTCCGCCCTGATCCCGGCGCGCTCGGCGAGAACCAGCACGGTGGCGGTGAACCCCTCGGAGGGCGCAAGCACTACGGCGTGGCTTGTTCTTCGGTGCTGCACCAGTAGGGCGTTGACGAGGATCTCGAAGACGGCCGGGGCGATCTGGCACTCGTCGTTCTCCATCGGTCCGATGCCGGATAAGAGTTCCAGCTCCGCCTCGAAAACCGACACTTGGCGTCGAACCCGACGGGAAACCCCGGCCGCCGCAAACGCTCTCCTCGTACTCGATCTTCATGTCCGCGCCGGTCTCGTTCATGGTCCTGATGACCTTATCGAGGGAGACGTGGTGGCGGCCATCGCGGCGCATCGCCATCCGGGCGGCGGTGACCGTCTTGACCGCGGCCATGCCGTTGCGCTCGATGTACGGGATCTGCACCAGGCCGGACGGGTCGTAGGTCAGGGCCGTGTTGTGCTCCATGCCGGTCTCGGGGGCGTTCTCCACCTGCTCGGGCATACCGGCCCAGAGCCTCGGCCAGGCCGCCCGCGGCCATCGAGCAGGACCTGTCCGGGCGCCGGACGCGACCCCGCTGTGGGCTCTGACCTGAACTCGGCAGCGTCCCTGCCGCTCGAAAGGCGCTGGCGCACATTGCAGCACGCCGCCATCAGCCCAGCCGGATGGACGACTTCGCCCGGGTCCCCCTCGTCGTCAACGGGATCTGGAATTGAGGAGCGTTGAGAAAACGTTACTCGGCATGCTGGTGCTGGTCTTCGGCGGCAAGTTGCCATCGCCAGGAGATGCCTGTTCGTCCTGGACCCGCCTGGGTGCTGATGACGTGGGCGCTGCCCCCGGAGAGCGTCAGCCTACGGTGCTGTTGACGGCCCTGACCAGCGGTGCCGCCATGGGAGACGACTTCCACGGGAAGCGCAGAAGGGTCGAACTGCACCTCCATCACGCAGTTCCCGGCCGGAGACTGATGGTGGACAATGAACTCGCGGCTCAGGGGGCGGGGTTCGCCGTGGATCAGGGTGACATCGAAGATGGCGGTCTCCCCACGCCGCAGCGCACGATCGAACAGCAGTTCCTGGACGATCATGCCGGTCGCGGTGTTCTCGAATGCGGCGCCTCGACGGCACGGCGGGCGCACCTCGACCCGCGGTACGGAGCCGGGCGTATCCGGAACGTGGGTGAGGATCGCCCGGTCCGGGCCGTCGCGCTCGGCCCGCACGACCTGCCGGAGCCAGATGCGATGCTCCCGTCCGTGGGCATCGAGTTCCAGACGCGCGTGGCGGCTGAGGCACCGCAGCGAGGAGATCCAGCGGGTATCCACCACGCAGAACGCCTCGTCGAGTTCTCTGCGCCGTGGCTCGGGCCAGACCTCGATGAGCCCCGGGGCGCCGGCTGCCATGCCCAGCCACCGCTTCCGGGACCTCGGCGGACCCAACAGGGCGCTCAGCGCGCCCGACGGCACCTCCAGGACCCGTTCCAGTGAGCCGAGCGCGGCGAGCGCGGCGGTCTGAGAAGGCTGGTACCGGCCCGAGCGCCAGCAACTGAGAGTCGCGGTGGACACCGGCGTACCGGCGAGTTCGAGGCGCTGGCGGATACGGTCCAGGGTCAGCCCACTGGACTCCATCGCCGCTCCCAGGGCAGCGGCGAACGGCCCGTCACGCAGTAGGGCGGTCAGCGATAGAGCGTCGTTCTCCGGCATGCCTACCACCTTTCCCCGAGGGCTGCGCTTGCAGTTCGCGGTCTGCTGAACCCCACTGGCCGGCCGAGGGCATCGCTCCGACGGCTTGGCACCCACCGAACTCACCGGCACGAGACGTGTCAAGAGCGTCCGCGCGACGGCTACCCGCCGTAGGCGGAGCGGCGCCGCGAGCGGAAACGGTGCGGCAGACCGCCGGTGTCGGCAACGCCTAACCCTTAACGGGCTGTTGATATTGCCATGGCCATGGCGCCTGCAGCAGCCTATCCACGTCGGCGTCGAAGCCGCCGACTCTCCCTCCCGGCGCCGGGATCACCGCACGCAGCCCCCTCCCCCTCACGACTGGAGAGCGTCCATGCGAACTTCCCGCGTCCCCCTCTTGCTGAGCGTCCTGGCCGTACCGGCAGTGCTCGCACTGGCAGCACCCGCCGCGTCTGCGACCACCGTCCAGGGCAGCCGCACCGCCGCCGCGGCCTCGCAGGTCGGCGGTGACCACGCCGTACAGGTCCACCGCGGCAGCCGCAGTACCTCCTACTCCGGCAACTGGTCCGGTTACGCGGCCGCCAACGGCAACGGCGGCGACACGCAGGTGTCCTCGTCCTGGGTCCAACCGGCCGTCGACTGTACTGTCACCCCCTCGGGCATGTCCTCGTTCTGGGTCGGGCTCGACGGGTGGACGAACGACGCGCTGGAGCAGACCGGCACCGAGGCCGACTGCGTCAACGGCCAGGCCAGCTACTACGCTTGGTGGGAGGTGCTGCCCGCGAACCAGAGTCTCTTCAGCGGCGTCACCGTGGCTCCCGGCGACCGTCTCAGCGCGGACGTGGTCGACAACGGGAACGGAACGTTCACGATGACCCTCGCCGACGCAACGCGCGGGTGGACCCGTACCAAGACAGCGGCCGGCTCGTCGAACCGCCAGGACAACTCGGCCGAGATCATCGCCGAAGCCACCTCCAACTACGGCGTCATACAGCCGCTTCCGGACTTCCGGACGGTGACCTTCACCGATGCCACCGTCAACGACAAGGGCATCGCGGGCTCTTCGCCCTTCGGCATCACCATGCGCAACAACGACAGCCGTGACATCACCGCCGTTCCTGGCAGCCTGTCCGGGGGGTCCTTCCCGGTCACCTGGCGCCAGGAGGACTGACGGCCCTTCCATCAGCGCACGGCGGGCGACCCGCACGGTGCGCGGGCAGCCCGTCGGTCCCACGCCGCCTGCGCGGCCCCGGCCGCTCCATGGAGCGGTCGGGGCCCTCCCCGGTTCGGCCCTACCCTCCACAGACACGGCCAGGAACGCTCCCGGTCCGCAAATGACGAGGAGCTCAGCGTGGCA
>NZ_JBYIRL010000046.1:0-58776 GCF_057708125.1 Actinacidiphila sp. bgisy145 | reverse complement strand
AGGGTGCGCCTGGTCATCGGCGACCATCACCTCGGGCCGGTCGCCGCGATCCGCAAGGTCATGCTCGGCGCCGGCTACCAGCGGTGCAAGGTTCACTTCCTGCGCAACGTCTTCAACGTGATCAGCAAGGATGCGGCCGAGATGGTGGCCGCCACGATCCGCACAGTCTTCGCCCAGCCCACCGCCGCCGCAGTCCGCAGCCAGCTGGACACCGTGGCCGACATGCTCGGCACGCAGTTCCCCAAGGTCAAAGAGATGCTGCTGGAGGCCAAGGACGCCCTGACCGCGTTCTCCAGCTTCCCCGAACGCCACTGGAAGAAGATCCAGTCGACCAACCCGCTGGAACGCATCAACCGCGAGGTCAAACGACGCACCGACGTCGTCCAGGTCTTCCCCAACGACGACGCCCTGCTCAGGCTCGTCACCGCCGTGCTCTTCGAACTGCACGACGAGTGGATCGCCTTCCCCCGCCGCTACCTGCCCGAAGGCAGCATGGAAGAGCTCTATCCCGCCCAGACCCCCGAAAGCGCCCCCGCGCTACCCAACACCACCGCTGACTGATCGGCTACACCACACCAAGGGACGCGATCGCTCAATGGCCTTGAAGTTCTCCCCGTAGGCGGTCAGGAGCTCTCCCCGGCCGCAGCCCGCACCGTGCGGGTCGCAGTCTCGGCGTTGCCCAAGTGCCCCGTCGCGGTCGGACCGGCATTGCTTCCGGCAATAAAGCGCATTATCGTCAGCCGTGTGGCGCGTCCTCGTCCGCGTCCTGCCCCATGGTGCGCGGCCGTACGACTGTGCCCGTTCATGTTCCCGCCCATGCCTTCTGGGAGACCGAGCCCATGTGCCACCCAACGACCAGTGCCTCCGGCGGAACGGACGGGGCCGGTGGAAGCGGTGGATCGGGGGCTTGCGGAGGGGGACCCGACGGGCCGGGAAGGAACGGCTCGGTCGGCCGGTTCGGGGAACCGGAGGAGAGCGCGCTTGTCGCTGGGCTACTCGCGCGCATGTCCGTCGAGGAGAAGTTCGGCCAGCTCCAGCAGCTCGCCTGGACCGGCGCCACCGGTCCGGGCGGTGGGCAGAACGACCTGGCCGAGCGGGCGGCCCGCGACGGTCGGCTGGGCTCGGTGCTGAACCTCTACGGGGCCGCTCATACCAACGCGCTCCAGCGGTCGGCGGTCGAGGAGTCCCGGCTGGGCATACCTCTGCTGTTCGGCTTCGACGTCATCCACGGCTTCTGGACCACCTTTCCGATCCCGCTGGCGCAGGCGGCGAGTTTCGACCCGGACGTGGCTGTCGCCGATGCGCGGGTTTCCGCGAGTGAGGCCCGGCGCAACGGTGTTCACTGGACGTTCTCTCCCATGGTCGATGTCACCCGTGAGCCGCGCTGGGGCCGGGTCGCCGAGAGTAGCGGCGAGGACCCCTGTGTGACCGCCCGGTTCGCGGCCGCGAAGGTCCGCGGTTATCAGGGCCCCGACCCGTATGACCTGTCGGGGCCGGATCGGCTGGCGGCGTGCGCCAAACACTTCGCTGCCTACGGTGCGGTGGAGGGCGGACGGGACTACAACACGGTGGACAGTTCATGGCAGCGGCTGCGCAACGTCTACCTGCCGCCGTTCCGGGCGGCGGTCGAGGCTGGCGCCGCCACTGTGATGGCCGCGTTCAACACGGTCTCCGGCATCCCGGCGCATGCCCATCCGGGGCTGCTGACTGGGGTGTTGAAGGACGAGTGGGGTTTCGAAGGTGTGGTGGTCAGCGACTGGAACGGGGTGCACGAACTGGTCGTACACGGCTTCGCGGCCGATGGCGCGGACGCGGGCCGCCAAGCCCTCGCAGCGGGCCTGGACATGGAGATGGCGAGCACCCATCTCGCCGCGCACGGACCGCGGTTGCTCGCCGACGGGGCGGTAACGGGCAATCGCCTTGACGACGCGGTAGCACGCGTCCTTCGGCTGAAGTACCGCCTGGGGCTATTCGACCGGCCGTACACGGACGAGGCGGCGACGCCGTACGAGCCGACCACGCGGACCCGGGCGATGGCCCGGCACGCGGCCGCCCGGTGCGCGGTGCTGCTGAAGAACGATGGCAGTGTGCTGCCGCTCGACCGCGGCACGGGTACGGTCGCGGTGGTCGGCCCCTACGCGGACTCGAACGATCTGCACGGTACATGGTCCGGTCCCGGCGGGACGCGCTTCCCGGCGACGAGCGTGCTGGACGCGCTGCGGGCCGCCGCACCGTCGGTGCGGTTCCGGCACGCGTTCGACGGGCCCGACGCGGTGGCGGCGGCGCGGGCGGCGGAGGTGACGCTGGTCGTCGTCGGCGAGGCGTCCTCGCTCAGCGGTGAGGCGTCCTCCCGCAGCGACCTCCGCCTTCCCGCCGGTCAGGCAGAGCTGATCACCGCGGTGGCGGCTACCGGCCGCCCGTTCGCGGTGGTGGTGGCGGCGGGACGGCCACTGGTCGTCGAGGAGTGGATCGACCGAGTGCCGGCGGTGCTGCTGGCCTGGCACGGCGGCATCGAGGCTGGCCCCGCGCTGGCCGACCTGCTGCTCGGTGACGTCCCTCCGGGTGGCAAGCTTCCGGTGACCGTCCCCCGATCGGTCGGCCAGCTGCCGCTGTACTACGCGCACGAGAACACCGGGCGCCCCGCCGCCCCCGACCGTCCCCACCAGCCCTTCGTCTCCGGCTACCTCGACACCGAGCACGGTCCGCGCTTCCCGTTCGGACACGGTCTGAGCTACACCGAGTTCACCATCAGCGGGCCCACGTGCGCGACACGCGAGACGCCGGTTGCCGAACTGGCCGCAGGCCGACGGATCGAGGTCACCGCCACCGTCACCAATGTCGGCGAGCGCACCGGCGACGAGGTGGTGCAGCTCTACGTACGCGACCCGGTGGCCTCCGTCGTCCAACCAGTCCGGAGGCTGTGCGGCTTCGAGCGCGTCACGCTGAAGCCGCGTGAGAGTGCTCCGGTGCTGTTCTCCCTCGGCGCCGAGGAGTTGGGCTTCCTCGCCGCGGACGACGGCGCCCTCGTGGTCGAGCCCGGTCTGATCGACGTGTACGTCGGCAACGACGCCCACGCCACGGCCCACCTGTCCCTGACCCTCACCGGCTGACCGCCGTGCCGCCGGGTGAGCTGCGGTTTCGCCGGATCCTCCGCGCCCTTCCATCCCTTCCCCCGTCCTGTGTTCCCTCGCATGAAAGGCTCACCCACCGATGCTCGTGGACATGCCCTTGGCCGACCTGCGCGCCTACCGGCCCGAGATCAGCGAACCTGCCGACTTCGACGACTTCTGGCGGCAGACCCTCGCCGAGTCCCGCGCGCTCGCGCGGCCGGCCCGTTTCGAGCCCTACGACAGCGGGCTGCGGACCGTGGACGTGCTGGACGTCACCTTCTCCGGATACGGCGGCCACGACATACGCGGCTGGCTGCTCCTGCCTCGACACATCGACGGCCCGCTGCCGTGCGTGGTGGAGTTCATCGGCTACAACGGCGGCCGCGGCCTGCCGCACGAGTACCTGACCTGGTCGGCGGCCGGGTACGCGAACCTGGTGATGGACACCCGAGGCCAGGGCAGCGGCGGTTACACCCACGCGGTGACCCCGGACCCGGCACCGGGCGGCGCGCCGCACACGCCCGGGTACCTCACCCGGGGCATCGAGTCACCGCAGACGTACTACTACCGGCGGGTGTTCACCGATGCCGCGCTTGCCGTGGACACCGCGCTGTCCCACCCGCGCATCGACCGGAGCAGGATCGCGGTATACGGCGGCAGCCAAGGCGGCGGCATCGCGATCGCGGCGTCCGGCCTGAACGATGCGGTGAGCGCGACCGTCGCGGACGTGCCGTTCCTGTGCCACTTCCGGCGCGCGACGGAGATCACCGACTCCTCTCCGTACAGGGAGTTGGTCACTCTCGTTCGCACGCAGCGCCACCGCGAGGAGCAGGCGTTCAAGACGCTGGACTACTTCGACTGCGTCAACCTCGCCGCCCGCGCAAGCGCCCCCGCCTTGTTCTCCGCGGCCCTGATGGACAGCACCTGTCCGCCCTCCACGGTGTTCGCCGCCTATCACCGATGGGGCGGCGAGAAGGACATCAACGTGTGGAAGTACAACGGCCATGAGGGCGGTGGGGCGTACCAGACCGCCGAGCAGATCCGCTTCCTGGAGCGTGTGCTGCGATGACGCCAGGAGACCCGCGTCCGCTCAACGGCTCGGGCCTGACGGGCAGCACCGGCCTTCCGGTGCACGCGCACGGCGGCGGCATCCTCGAACACGACAGTGCCTACTACTGGTTCGGCGAGGACCGGCACCCGGACCGGACGTTCCGCTCGGTCGAGGTCCACCGCTCCACGGACCTCGTGCGGTGGGAACCGCTCGGCGCGGCGCTCACCCAGCGTTCCCATCCGCACCTGGCCCGTGCCAACCTCGAACGGCCCAAGGTTCTCCACGACCGCACCACCGGCCGTTTCGTGATGTGGGCGCACAAGGAGGAGGCCGGCAACTACCGGCAGGCGCGGGCAGCGGTCGCGGTCGCGGACCGTCCGCAGGGCCCCTACCGCTATTTCGGCGACTTCCGCCGACTGGGCCACATGTCCCGTGACCTGACGCTCTTCCAGGACACCGACGGCACCGGCTACCTGCTGTCGGCGGCGAACGACAACGCCGATCTGCACGTCTACCGGCTCACCGAGGACCTGACGGCCCCGGCCGAACTCGTCGCCGTGCTCTGGCCCGGCGCCTACCGCGAGGCCCCGGCGCTCTTCCGGCACGAGGGCCGCTACGTACTGCTGACCTCGGGGTGCAGCGGCTGGGCGCCCAACCAGCAGCGGTACGCCGTCGCCGAGGCGCCGGCGGGGCCGTGGGGACCGCTGCACGACCTCGGCGACCGCACCTGCTACGGCTCCCAGACCGCCTGCGTGGTGAGCTGGCCGCCGGCCGCCGACGGCGGGCCGCGGCAGCACGTCTACGTCGGCGACCGTTGGGGCCCGCACCGCGGAGTCCCGGTCAACGACTCCGGCTACGTCTGGCTCCCGCTGGTCTTCGCCCCGGACTTCGCCGTGGCACCGCTCGACGAGGCCGCCGTGGCCCTGCCGTGGCAGCCCCGCATGTGGAGCCCGTGAGGTCTGGGGAGGCCGCGGAGTTGTGAGACGTGTCCACGGTGACGGCCGCCTGCTGACGGCGCGGCGCGAGGTGAAGACCCGTCCGGCGCGATGCGCCGAACGGGCCGCCGTCACTCGCCGAGCGTGGCTCCGGCGCGCAGGCCGGTGTCCAGCGTGGAGCGCAGCGGCGCGGACCGCGGGGACTCCAGCAGACGCAGCAGCAGGCGGACCGCCTCCTGCCCCATCTCCCTTCGCGGGATGTGGAGTTCGGCGAGGTCGGAGACCTGCGGCTGCTCCGGGGTGCCACTCAGTCCCACCAGGGCGAGGCCACCGGGCACCGACCGGCCGGCCGCGAGTGCGGCCGCCCGGATCGCCGCGGCGTCGGTGCTCACCTCGACCACCAGGGCGGTGGTGCCGTGCCGCTCGATCCAGCGCAGCAGTTCGGGCACGTCGTCCACCGCCGCCTCCGCCTCCTGCTCCGCGCCCGGCTCCGGGATGCCGAGCGTGACGACCGGCGCATCGTCCGCGGTCAGTCCCAACTCCTCCCGAGCGAACCGGAATCCGGCCCTGCGGCCGGGGATGCCCTCAAAACCCCGCGCGCTCTGTACCAGGGCGATCCTGCGGTGCCCCCGGGCCGTGAGTTCGCGGACGATCCGCGCGGTGCCGCCGAAATAGTCCGCGGCCACGAAGGAGAGGTCGAGACCGGGGATCTCGCGGTGGCCGACGAAGACGAAGGGGTAGGACTCGTCGGCGAGCCGGGACAGTTCCTCGGCGGACTCGTTGACGCCGATCAGCACCGAACCGTCCGCCAACTGGAGGCTGTTGACGCCGTCGGCGTAGATGGAGCGCTCGTTCCTGCGGTCCTTGGAGCCGGTCATCAGGAGCAGGTTGTAGCCCGCCCGCTCAGCCTCCTCCTCGATGCCGATCAAGAACTCGTAGTAGAAGTCCCGGCTCTCCAGCGGAAAGATCGGCTGGTACGTGAACACGCCGAGGAGCCGGTTGCTGCCGCGGGCCAGGTTGCGGGCCGCGATGTTGGGCACGTAGCCGAGTTCGCGGACGGCGTCCCTGACCCGCTCGCGAGTGGCGTCGCTGACCCGGATCGAGCCGTAGTCACGACCGTTGATCACGGACGAGACGATGCCGGTGGACACACCCGCGTGCCGGGCCACGTCCACCTGAGTGATCTTCCGGCGGGTGCTGTCCGCACCGCTCCGGCCGCCTGCGCTCGTCCGGCGCGTACCGGGACCGCGCGCCGGACCCCGGCCGCCCGTATCCTCACCGGCGCCGTCCCCGGCCGTCTTCCTCACCATGCCCGCTCCCTCGCCTTCGGCGTCACTGTGCCGCGCTCCGCCCGTCCGAACGGCCGCCAAGTCCCGTACCGCCCCGGCATTGTCCCGGCCCCGCGGGGTCGCCGCGATACACCGGTCCGAGGAAACCGCGATCCGCCACCACCGGAGCGCCCACGCTCCGGGACCGGCCCCGCACCGTGTCCGCTCCCACAGGACCCGACGACCTGCGTGCCGCACCGCGCCTCCGGGGAATCGGCCGCCCGCCGTCCGACCGCGTTCCGCGGCCGACGGGCCCCTGCCCGGGCTCGGACCGCCGACGAAGCCACAGCGCCCGGCGCGCCCGGCGGCGTCCGCAGGACGGACAGGGGCAGGTCGAAATTTTCCGGACCACTCGTTGACACCCTAGCGCAACGAGCCTAGGTTAACCGCATTGGTTGAAGCGCTTTATCAGCCAAAAGGGCATGTCAGCGGCCACCCCCCGGTCCCGCCATGTGTTGGCGCGCCGGTGTTCCCCGGCCGCTGTGCCCGACCCTCATATCGCGTTCTGCGGACAGGCCGGTCGCACGCTTTCCCGGCGGCCCCGGCCACGGTCCCCTGGCGGAAAGGTTCCCCATGACGGTGCAGGAGACGGACGTTCTCGTGGTCGGCGGCGGCCTCGGCGGTGTGGCCGCCGCACTGTCCTCGGCCCGACTGGGGCGCCGCGTCGTCCTGACGGAGGAGTCGCCGTGGCTCGGCGGCCAGATGACGTCTCAGGCCGTGCCACCGGACGAGCACCCCTGGATCGAGTCGCGGGGCGCCACCCGCACCTACCGGAAGCTGCGCCAGAACATCCGCGACTACTACCGGCGCAACTACGACCTCAGCGCGGACGCCCTCGCCACCGCCGTGCTCAACCCGGGCGGCGGCGGCGTCAGCCCGATCTGCCACGAACCGGTGGTCGGGGTCGCCGCGATCGGCGAACTGCTGGCCCCCTACCGGGCCGACGCCCAACTGACCGTTTTGTGCCCGTATGAGCCGGTCTCCGCCGAGACCAGCGGCGACACCGTCACCGCTGTCACCCTGCGCTCGCGGGAGACCGGCGAGGAGACCACCATCTCCGCCGCCTACGTACTGGACGCCACCGAACTGGGCGACCTGCTCGAACTGGGCGGCGTGGAGCACGTGATCGGCGCGGAGAGCCAGGCGCAGACGGGCGAGCCGCACGCGCTGGACGGCCCGGCCGACCCGCTGGTGCAGCAGTCGTTCACCTGGTGCTTCGCTGTGGACTACCACCCCGACGGCGACTTCACCATCGACCGACCGGTCGACTACGACTTCTGGCGCGCCTACCGACCGGACTTCTGGCCGGCTCCGCTGCTGTCGTGGGAGGACGTGATCCCGCAGACCCTCACTCCGCGCCGCGAGGCGATCTTCGAACACCCGGACTCCCCGCGCGGCCATGTGGCCGCCGACCGCTGGAACTTCCGCCGGATCTTTTCCGCGGCCAACTACCCGCGCGGCCGCTACGGCAGCGACGTCACCCTCGTGAACTGGCCGCAGATCGACTACATGGCCGGCCCCCTGCTCGGCGTGGACGAGCAGACCAAGCAGCGGCACCTGGCCGCCTCCCGAGAGCAGAGCCTGTCCTTCCTGTACTGGATGCAGACCGAAGCACCGCGGCTGGACGGCGGCACCGGCTACCGGGGCCTGCGGCTGCGCGGCGACGTGCTGGGCACGTCCGACGGCTTGGCCATGCGCCCGTACGTCCGCGAATCACGCCGGATCAAGGCCGAGTTCACGGTGCTGGAGCAGCATGTCGGCGTCCAGGCGCGGGCCGAGGCCGGGCTCCCGCCGGGCTCGGAGATCTTCACCGACTCCGTCGGCGTCGGCTCCTACCGGATCGACCTGCACCCCTGCTCCGGCGGCGAGGGCGGCCCGAGCACCTACATCGACATCGCCGACCACCCGTTCCAGATACCACTGGGCGCGCTCATCCCGCAGCGGGTGGAGAACCTGCTGCCGGCCAACAAGAACATCGGCACCACGCACATCACCAATGGCTGCTACCGGCTGCACCCGGTGGAGTGGAACATCGGCGAGGCTGCCGGCGCGCTGGCCGCGCACTGCCTCAACACCTCCACCACCCCGCGCAAGGTCCGCAACGACCCCGCGCTGCTGGCCGGCTTCCAGCGGCTGCTCACCGGCTCGCTCGGCTTCGACCTGTCCTGGCCCGAGCACCTCCGCACCTCCGAACGCTGACCTGCCCCGACCGCCCGCAGCACCACGGCCCGCAGCCTTCAGCGCCCCACTCGCCGCGTTCCACCAGCAGTTCCCACACCCGCAGGCCCCCACCCGCACGGAAGGTCCGCCGCAATGCCCGCACACACAGGTTCCTCAGGTCCCTCCCGCCGTACGTTCCTCGCTGCCGGCGCGGTGGCCGCGGCGGGCGCCGCGGTGCCGCTGCTGTCCTCCTGTTCCACCGCCACGGTGGCCAAGAACACCGCGGCGGCGAACGCCAAGGCGAAGCTGCCGACGTACGCGCCGGTCGACGTGGTTCGCCCGGACCTGCCCGGCACCACGAGAGGCGCCATGGCCGGCTACTTCAGCTACCCCAGACACCCCAAGCCCGCCTTCAGCACGCCGCCGCTGGCCGGAGTCGGGGACGTCAGCATCATCTACCCGACCTACAGCGCGGTGCCGCCGCGTCCGGGGAACAACGCGTTCTGGCAGCAGCTCGACAAGGGCGCGGGCGCGAAGCTGGACATCACGCTGGCCACCGGCGGCGACTACCCCACGAAGTTCCAGACGCTGATCGCCGGCGGCGACCTGCCGGACATCGTCGGGTTCCCCGTGCCGACCCCGGACCAGCCGCAGGTGATGGAGAAGCTCTTCGCCGACCTGGGCCCGTACCTCTCGGGGGACGCCGCCAAGGAGTTCCCGTACCTGGCGAACATCCCCACCGACTCGTGGAAGTCCGCGGTGGCCAACGGCACGATCTACGCGGTGCCGCAGCCGCGCGCGCTGCCCCTCAACCCGCTCTTCGCCCGGATCGACATCATCAAGCAACTCGGCGCGAACCCCGAGCCGAAGAGCTACCAGGATTTCCTCCAGCTGATGAAGGACGTCACGGACGCGAAGAAGAGCCGCTGGGCGTTCGCGGACGTGTGGGGCATGGTCACCCACCTGCAGATGATGCTGGGCGTGCCGAACACCTGGGACGACCGCGGCGGCAAGTTCGTCAGCTTCTGGACCGACGAGCGCACCAAGCAGGCCGTCGGCCTGGTGCGGTCCATGGTCAAGCAGGGCCTGTTCCACCCCGACGCGGCCTCCGCCACCGCCCAGTTCACCCCGCTACGGGACTACTTCACCAGTGGCCGGACGGTGATGACCAGCGACGGCTACGCGGCCTGGGACATCTTCGGCCGGCAGATCGGCTACGACAAGGTGACCGCACTGGTGGAGCCGAAGTACGCCGGCGGCGGTGACGCGAAGCACTACGCCGGCACCGGCAGCCAGGGGCTGACGGTGATCCGCAAGGGCCTGGGCGAGAAGAAGACCCGGGCACTGGTCAACCTGCTGAACTGGCTGTGCGCGCCGATCGGCACGGCCGAGCACCTGCAGCGCAAGTTCGGCGTCGAGGGCGTCGACTACACCTGGAAGGACGGGCTGCCGACACCGACCTCGCGCGGCGCCCGCGAACTGGTGGACGTGCAGTACATCACCGACGCGCCCACCATTATCGGCCCCGGCGCGAAGGCGGAGGTCACCGCGCAGCACACCTGGCACGTGCGGGTCACCAACAACCTGATCGCCAACCCGGCGGTCGGCCGCTACTCCGACACCAACAGTCGCAAGGGCGCCCAGTTGAAGAAGATCACCGACGACGCGCAACTGGACATCGCCTTTGGCCGCCGTCCGCTGTCCGACTGGGACGACGTGATCAAGCAGTGGCGGTCGGCGGGCGGCGACAAGATGTCCGCCGAGTACGCCGAATCCGCCACCTGACCGCACGGGCCGACCGGCGCCCCCGCGCCGCCCGGCCCCCACCGGTCCCTCACGAACCGCGGGCAGGACCCGCACACGACGCCCAGGAGGAAAGATGGCTGTCGAGTCGACGCGGCGGCTTCGGCCGCGACGCGACGGCGGGCCGGAGCCGCGCGGTGACGGCGGGGTCCAGCCGCGCGCCGGCGAGAACTGGTTCGCCCGCATGCGCCGGGACCGGTTCCTGCTGCTGCTGGCGCTGCCCGGCATCGCGGCGGTGCTGCTCTTCTCCTACCTGCCGCTGCTCGGCAACGTCATCGCCTTCAAGGACTACCAGCCCTTCCTGGGCATCTGGGGTTCGCCGTGGGTGGGCCTGTCGAACTTCGACGTGATCTTCAACGGCGACCCGGAGTTCATCACGGCGCTGAAGAACACGCTGATCGTGGCGGTCGCACAGGTGGTCTTCGTCTTCCCGGTGCCGATCGCCGTCGCGCTGCTGCTCAACTCGCTGGTGTCGGAGCGGATCAAGCGTGTTGTGCAGTCGGTGCTGTACCTGCCGCACTTCATGTCCTGGGTGATCGTGGTCGCCCTGTTCCAGTCCATGCTGGGCAACGCCGGCATGCTCAACACCTGGCTGCTGCACCACGGTTCCGGCGGCTTCCACATCATCGGCGACCCGGGCCTGTTCAAAGTACTGATCACCTCCCAGGTCGTCTGGAAGGACTCCGGCTGGGGCACCATCCTCTTCCTGGCCGCGCTGTCCCGGATCGACACCAGCCTGTACGAGGCCGCAGCGGTCGACGGCGCCAGCCGGATGCGGCAGTTGTGGCACGTCACGCTGCCGGGCATCAGGGGCGTCATCGTGCTGATGTTCATCCTCAAACTGGGGGACTCGCTGAACACCGGCTTCGAGCAGATCCTGCTCCAGCAGGCGCCGGTGGGCACCGACGCCTCGGAGGTCCTGGACACCTACGTCTACAACCACGGCGTGATCAACGGCGACTGGGGCGTGTCGGCGGCGGTCGGCCTGGTCAAGGGCGTGGTCAGCGTCGCCCTGGTCCTGGGCGCCAACAAGGTCGCCCACATCTTCGGAGAGCGCGGGGTGTACGAGTCGTGAGCACCGCTGTCACCAACCGTCCAGCGCGCAGGCGCAGTCCGATCACCCGGGCCGCAGGACGCCGCTCGGCGCCGCCGCCGCGCCGCGGGGCGGGCGCGGGACCGGGCGGCGGCACGGCCTCACTGCCCGTGCGCGCCCTCAAGGGCCTGGTCCTGCTGCTGTGCTGCGCGGTGGTGGTGGTCCCGTTCGTCGCGGTGATCTCCACCTCGCTCGCCGACAAGAACCAGGTCACCAAGGCCGGTGGGTTCGTCCTGTGGCCCGACCACCCGTCGCTGTACGCCTATCGGGCGGTGCTGTCAGGAGGCGTGGTCACCCGGTCGCTGATCGTGTCGATCGGCATCACCGTGGTCGGCACCCTGCTGGCGCTGGCCTGCACCACCGCGCTGGCGTACGCGCTGGCCCGCCCGGGCATCTTCGCCGGCAAACCACTGCTGCTGACCGTGCTGTTCACACTGATGTTCAGCCCCGGCATCATCCCCAGCTACCTGGTGGTCAAGGAGCTCGGGCTGCTCGACTCCTACTGGTCGCTGATCGTGCCGGTCATGATCAACGGCTTCAACGTCGTGGTGATGCGGTCGTTCTTCATGGACCTGCCGCAGGACCTGCTCGACTCCGCCCGGATCGACGGCGCCGGCGAGTTCGTGGTGCTGACCCGGATCGTACTGCCGCTGTCCAAAGCGGTGCTGGCGGTCGTCGGCCTGTTCTACGCGGTCGGCTTCTGGAACAGCTTCTTCACCGCGATGCTCTACATCAACGACACCTCGAAATGGCCGCTGCAACTGGTGCTGCGCACCTACGTGGTCAACAACGCGCCGCTGGGCGCCGACAACATCGCCTCCCTCGGCACCTCCCCGCCGCCTCAGCAGTCGCTCCAGATGGCGGTGCTCGTGATCAGTCTGGTGCCGATCCTCCTGGTCTACCCCTTCCTGCAGAAGCACTTCTCGAAGGGGGTCATGGTCGGCGCGGTCAAGGGCTGAACCCCGCGTCCGCGCCCGCCGCACCACCCGCACGACCGTGCGTCACCCCACCATTCAGGACCGAACGACGTCTCCTCGGACGAAGGGACACTGATCCGCCATGCCTGAAAACACCCGTCCGGGCCGCACCAGAGCGCGGACAGCCGCGGCGGCAGTCAGTGCGACCGCGCTGCTCACCGGCGCCTTCGCACTCGCCGGCGCACCGACCGCCTCCGCCGCGACCCCCGCCACCTACTACGTCGACTGCCAGGCCACCGGCAGCACCCAGACCGGCAGCCAAGCCGAACCGTTCACCACCCTGGCCAAGGCATCCAGCCACCACTTCCTGGCCGGCGAGAGCCTGCTGCTGAAGTACGGCACCGTCTGCGACGGGGCACTGACCCTCCAGGGCTCCGGCACCTCCTCGGCCTGGAACACCGTCGGCGCCTACGGCGACGCCACCAAGGCGCTGCCGGTCGTCAACGCCGGCCAGGACATCGACGACATGTCCAACCCGAGCGCGGTCGCACTGAAGAACGTCTCCTACTGGAACGTCGAGAACCTCGACATCACCGGCGGGTACTGGCGCGGCCTGTGGATCGAGGCCGACCAGCCGGGCATCACCCAGCAGGGCTTCGACCTCTCCGGCCTAAAGGTGCACGACCAGGCCAACCGCCCGCGCGTGACGCTCGACTCCAGCGGCAAGGTCGTCGCCTCCGACTGGATCTCCTCCACCGGCGGCGTGGTCGTCGAGCCGTGCCAGGCCACCGCGAAGATCGCCGACGTGACCATCGACCACGTGGACGTCCAGCATGCGCACGAGGTGGGCTTCCAGATCGGCCACGCCGAGAAGAGCCCGTACAGCGCCACCGCGCCCGGCGGGTACAACACCCCCGACTGCCACATGGGCCTGACCGGCACCGCCCTCCCGGCCAGGGACGGTGTCTCCGACGTGACGGTGGAGAACTCCAGCTCGGCGTTCAACGACGAGTCAGGCGTGTGGGGTTCGGGTGTCACCGACCTGAAGCTGTACAAGAACGAACTGCACGACAACGGCAACGGCACCTCGGCGGACGGCAGCACCCCCTCCCTGCTCAACGGTGAGGGCGCCTGGTGGTCCAACTCCTACAACGTGCAGGCCACGTACAACCACTCCTACGCCAACAAGCGCGGCGGAGGCGACGGCGGCGGCATCGACGCCGACACCTACTCCACCAAGAGCCTCATCGACCACAACACCATCGAGGACAACGACGCCTACTGCGTGGCGGTCTTCGGCGGCCGCGACCTGATCACCTCCGACGTCACGGTCACCGACAACACCTGCACGGACAACGGGCAGAACACCTCGTCGCAGTCGCAGGGTGACATCTTCACCTGGACCGCGGGCCGCAACACCACCGACCCGTCCTCCATCCAGGACCTCACGGTCAACCACAACACCATCACCCGCACCACGCCGGGGCCATGGCTGATGTCGCAGTCGAACTACCTGCCGGGCGAGGTCTCCTTCTGGGACAACACCGTGACCCACGCCGTGCCCGACCGGCTGGTGTACATCGAGCAGTGCCAGAGCGCGAGTGCCGGCTGGGGCTGCGACGCGACGCAGCCGAAGCTCAACCTCAACACCTACAAGGTGACCGGCACCGGAGCAGTGACCTTCGTCGTCGCCCCCTACCAGTCCACCGGCACCGGCAGCGCGTCCGACCCGTACACACCCTTCTCCACCTACCAGTCCGCGACCGGACAGGACCCGCAGTCCACCTGCACCAGCACGAGCAGCACCACCTGCTGACACGCCGCCGACCGAGCGGGGCCGGGAGGTGCCTCCCCCGGCCCCGCTCATCCGCGACTTCCTACGAGGACCTCTCATGCCGCACCCGTCGACCACCCGCTTCGATCGCGTCTGGGGGCGCGTTCCCCGGCTCGCCTACGGGGCTGACTACAACCCCGAGCAGTGGGACCCCGCGACCTGGCGCGAGGACACAGCGCTGATGCGCGAGGCCGGCGTCAACCTCGTATCGCTGGGCATCTTCGCCTGGTCCTGGCTCGAACCAGAACCCGGCCGCCTGGACTTCACCGGCATGGATGCCGTGATCGGCCTGCTCCACGACAGCGGCATCTCCGTGGATCTGGCCACCCCGACGGCGGCGCCGCCGCGGTGGTTCTCCCACGCACACCCGGACTCCCTCCCGGTCACCGCCGAGAACGTCCGGCTGGCGCCCGGCTCCCGGCAAACCTACTGCCCGTCCTCGCCCGCGTACCGGGAGCACGCCGTGCGCATCACGAGCGCCCTGGCCGAACGCTACGGAGACCATCCGGCGGTGGTGATGTGGCACGTCGGCAACGAGTACGGCAACGCCAACGCGCACTGCTTCTGCGACACTTCGGCCGCCGCCTTCCGCACCTGGCTGCACACCGAGTACGGGCGCGACCTGACCGCCCTCAACGACCGCTGGGGCACCTCCTTCTGGGGCATGCGCTACTCCGCCTGGGACCAGGTGGGCCCACCGCGCACCTCCACCGGAAGCCTGCCGCCCGCCCAGTGGCTGGACTTCCGCCGCTTCAGCGACGCCGAGCACCTGTCCTGCTACCGCGCCGAACGCGACGCCATCCGCCCGCACTCCCCCGGCCGCCCGATCACCACGAACCTGATGACCGGCAACTTCGCCGAGGCCGACTACTGGCGCTGGTCACGCGAGGTCGACATCGTCGCCAACGACCACTACCTCAACGCCGAGGACGAACACCGCACCGCCGAACTCGCCTTCGCCGCGGACCTCACGCGCGGCCTGGCCGGTGGCCGCCCCTGGCTGCTGATGGAGCACTCCACCTCGGCCGTCCAGTGGCAGCCGCGCAACCTCGCCAAGGCAGCCGGTGAGATGGCCCGCAACAGCCTCACCCACGTGGCCAGGGGCGCCGACGGCGTGCTGTTCTTCCAGTGGCGCCAGTCCGCGTTCGGCGCCGAGCAGTGGCACTCGGCGATGCTCCCGCACGGCGGGACCAAGACCCGGATCTGGCGCGAGGCCGCCGCCCTCGGTGCGTCGGTGGCCCGCGTCGCCGAAGTCGCCGGCAGTGTGTGCGAGCCGGCCCAAATCGCCCTGGCCTGGGACTACGACGCCTGGTGGGCGCTGGAACTGCCCGACCGCCCCAGTCGTGACATGGTCTACCGGGAGGAACTGCGCGGCTGGCACCGCGCGCTGTGGACGGCGGGCCTGCGGTGCGACATCGTCCCCGCCCCAGGGCGCGGCCTCGAACCGAGCGTGCTGCCGCGGGAGGCCGCTGACACGGACAACAGCGAGGCGGACGACCGACCGAAGGACGCCGAAGCCCCGTACCGCTTGCTGCTCGTGCCATCGCTCTACGCGGTGGCTCCCGGTACGGCCGAAGCACTGGCCGCGTTCGCCGCCGCCGGCGGACACGTGGTGGTGGGACCCTTCAGCGGCGTCACCGACCTGGACGACCGGATCTTCCCCGGCCCCTACCCGGGCGCCCTACGCGAGGTGCTGGGGCTGACCGTCGACGAGTTCCTGCCGCTGGCCGCCGACGAGCGGACCAGCCTGGACGACGGCTCGACCGGCCGTACGTGGGCCGAACGGGTGGTTCCCGCAGCCGACACCGCGGTAGACGCGCGGTTCACCGACGGCCCGGCGGCGGGCGGACCCGCACTGCTCAGCCGCAGCCTCGGCCTCGGCACCGTCCGCTACGCCGCCACACGCCTCAACGACGCCTCACTGCGCTGCCTACTGCCCCGATGGGCTACGGCGGCCGGATGCGCCCCGGCACTGCCGGGTTCCGGCGACGGCGTGGAGGTCACCCGGCGCACGGGCCCCACCGGCTCGTGGCTGTTCGCCGTCAACCACACCGTCACGCCGGCCCTCCTGCCCGCCACCGGCTACGAACTGCTGGCCGGGCGACCGGTGGAGGGCGAACTGACCGTGCCGCCCGGAGGCGTCGCGGTAGTCCGCGAAGACCCGGCGTAGGCGGGGAGACCGGCAGCACGGGGAGCCTCGGAAGGGCCTAGACCCGGAATCCTGGACACGGGTTATGCAGCTGTTGCCAGCGTAGTCGGTGATGTCGTGGTGGCTGCTTCGTAGGCGATCCGGCTTCGGTGTCCGAGGCGGGAGTGTCGGCGCCGGGCCCGGGCAGGACGTGTCCATGCGCACCATACCCCGTCCTGACCCGGCCCGCCCGCTACTCCGCCAGCGGGCCGCCCAGTTCATCCAGCCGCGCTCGGATCTCGTCGGCCTTCCGACTGCCCCCGTCGGTGTAGATGCGCCATGCGCGGCTGAGGTGCTCCCGCTCGCCAAGAATATCGAAGAGGGCGCACGCGAACTGCGACGCCACCTTGAAAATCCCGATCCTCTGTATTCAGTTCCCATGAGCATCACCGAAAAAGTGGTAGCCGCGTTCAATTTTCACCGGCTTCCGCCACCCATCGGGGCAGGCCAGGGGTTCCGCCGAGACATGAGCTGACCGGGATTTTGTAGCGGCCCTGAAGCCAGGCATGATCGCCTCGGCAGATGGGAGAACACAGGTCCGATGCCTGCACCACGGAAGTACCCCAAGACCACGGAGTTAAGGCCTAACCGCAACTGTCAAGTGGGCTGGTTCCAAAGGTCCGTTGAGGGACCGGGCAATCCAGTCGTGTTCGAGGGCATAGATCCCCCGTCCTGTGCGGCGGAGGATGCCCTCACGGACCCAGCGTCCCAGTTCAGCGCGCAGGCCGCG
This sequence comes from Actinacidiphila sp. bgisy145, assembly GCF_057708125.1. Classification (NCBI taxonomy): domain Bacteria; kingdom Bacillati; phylum Actinomycetota; class Actinomycetes; order Kitasatosporales; family Streptomycetaceae; genus Actinacidiphila; species Actinacidiphila sp. bgisy145. The sequence goes on along the minus strand of NZ_JBYIRL010000046.1, from coordinate 41,627 downwards.
GGCATCCTCCAGTCCGATGCCTCGGGCGATTTCACATGCGCGCCAGGTGCGGACCGGGTCTGCGCGCAGGAGCTGCAGCGTGCGGTCACGACGTCCGTCGGCGCCCAGCCCGATTGCCGAGTGCACGGTGATGTCGATGCTGGTGATCCTGGAGGCGCCCAGGACTTGTGCCTGGTCAGGCGGGGCGGCGTAGCGGGACGGACGCCCGAATGCACTGAAAAACCGCCGAGTTCACGAAAGCTGAAAGCCACTTGCCGCATCGGTGCCGCCACGTGCAGCGATGAGTCCGAGTTAGGGCCGGAGTTCCGGTTCAGTATCGTCTGCCTCCAAACGGCCGCAAACGAACTGACAGCCCTACAGACACCCCCCACATCGCTCACCCACGAACGCAAGCGTTGAAGGAGACCTGCAGCGTCCTCACCTCAAACCTCCGCACCCAGCCCTGCCGCCCGGGCCCGCCCGGCGCCGCGGCCGAGCCTGCGGGAGTTCAGCGACGGCATCGCCGCACGCCTGCCCGGCCAGTGGAGCACCGCGATCGAGGAGGACTTCCACGACAGCCTGCTGCGCACAGAGGTCCTGGAGCGGCTATGGGACTCCCACCACACCGCCTGGGCGATGGAGGAATTCGTCCACGACCACGCCGCGCTCTTGGCCGGCCCCGGCGAAACCATCCTGATCGCGATCGAACGTCCCCTGCGTCCGCGCCAGTTCCTGATCGCTCCCCTGGCGCCGCCCGGGACGCCCGCCTCGGAGGGCCGTGCCTTCGCACCGCGCGGCATCGCCGTCCCCGCTGACCCCGCACGCGCCGCCTACCAGATCACCGCGCGTCTGCTGCCCCGCTACCTTGAAGCGGTCGTGCTGGTCCGCGGGCCCGCGCTGCACCAGGCATACATCACCGCCCGGACCGCGCTCACCGGCTGGGAGGCGGCGGTGGACGATCTCTTCGACGAAGGCGGCGTACTCCTCGACCAGAACGCGCTCGACGCGCGCCGGGCCCAACGCGACGCCGACGCCTGGCCCGCTCTCGAAGCCGTGCTCTTCCACGGCCCCGCCGCGCTCCGCCAGGCCCGAACCGACCTCGCCCTGCCGCCCGCCACCGCCGGCCGGCTCAGCCACGGGCTGTGGAAACTCGCCGGCGCCATCGCCGAGGGCACCCACGTCCGCGACACCTGGGAACACGACCTCACCGGCCTCGCCCACCTCGCCGACGCCGACCGCGACCCCGCGCGGCAACACCGCTTCGCCGCCGGCCTGCGCCTGCGCCACGCAGCAGGCTGGCCGCCCGCCATCGGGTTCTCCGACTACTACCCGGCCCTGGCCGCCATCGAACGCGTCACGCAAGCACGCGCCCTCGGAGCCACCCCGCGCACAGCCGCGGCCAACTCCCGCTCCCCCGCCGCGCCCAGCGCCGGTCCCGATCGCGAACACCGAAGCCCACCCGCACCCAGGACACTGCCCGCACCCCCGCCCGCGCCCGGGACAGCGCCGGCGCCGCCTGAGCAGCCCTCACCCCGCCGCCGGTGACCCGCTGGTCAGTTCCGTCCGACATCACCGACGCCACGCCAGCCGAGCACGACGCCGACAAGCAGCGGGCCGACCACCTGTGCCGAGGAACTCCGGCCCGAAGCCGCACACCTCGCCGGGAGCGCCGCCGCACCGGCCCGCGTCGCCGACCACCTCAGCCCCCGCATCGGCCGACCGCCCCACCTCCAGCACCACGCCCCGAAGGACGCCCCGCTCACAGCGCCACCACCCCCGCGCCTGCCGGCCGCACCACCATGGCCGCAGCCCACACCACCAGCAGCGGCAGCGGGGGCGCGCGCACCCCCGCTGACCGACCGTCCTCCCAGACACCCGTCCCCCGGAGGATCCCTGACCGCCGCCTACGACGACACCGGCCAGCTCCACTGGCTGGCCGAGCGGGAGCACCGCGTGGCCGACGAACTGCCCCTCACCACGTCCCCGGACACGCGCAGCGACGACCTCGACGAACTCGACGACCGTGTCCGCGACATCGCCGCGCTGGTCACCTACATGACGAGCGCCGCCGACGCAGACCGGTCAGCGAACGGCAACCGGGCGCCCTCGGCCCGGACCACCCGCCACAAAGTCGCGGTGCTCACGCACGCGGTGGGCACCTTGACCCAGGCCCTGGCCCACCTCGGCGACGCCGTCGCCTCGGCCGGCCACCTGCACCAGGTCGATGCCCAACCCAGCTCCGCGGAACGGCGCGCAGCCCAGCGGTCCACGCACACCACCGTCAACGAGCAGATCGACCGCACCCGCCGGGACCTCAACGAAGCCGGCCGCTATCTGCACCACTGCGCAAACCGGTTCCCCGCACCGCCGCCCGATCCCACCCCGCCATCACCGCCGGCGCCGGCCGGTGCCCCGATTCCCCAGTCATCGGCCGCGGCCACCTCCCCCGCCCCGCGGATCCGCTGACCCGTCCGCAACACCTCTGGAGCGCTCCATCCGCATCACCCGACACGCCCTGCCGCTGATCGTCTCCGCCGCCTGCCTCACCCTGGCCGCGACCGCCTGCACCAACACCGGCGACGCCACTCACGCCGCCACGAAGGCCCCCACCACCAGCACGGCACCCACGCCGGCCCCCGCACTCAGCGCCACCAGCGCCCGAGACCTCATCCGGCACTACTCACAGGTCAACAACCGCGCCAACGCCCACGACAACGCACCCCTGCTCGACACCGTGGAGGACGGCCCCCTCTACGCGATGTCACTCGGCGGGTACCAGCAGGACTCCGCCATTGCGGCCAAGAACCGCAAGCCCTACAAGCCCTGGTCCTACGACGCGGCCACCGCCCACCTGTACATCCCCACCTTCCTGCCCGGCACCCCAAAGTGGTTCGCCGCCGCAGTCACCGTCACCGGCACCGCGTACCAGACGCTGATCGTCGTCGCGCAGCAGCCGGACCACAGCTGGCAGATGGTCCTGGCCGCCGATCTGGACCGGATGCCCCTGCCCCGGATCGCGCTGGACGCCGACGGATACGCCACCGCGGTCGCAGCCGACGGCACCGGCCAGCCCGGATTCGACGCCGGACGGCTCCGGGTAGGGATCACCGACAACTTCGCCACCGGCGGCAAGAACAGCGGCAGCCAGTTCTTCACCCCCACCCCCGCCAGCAAGCAGCAGACCGGCATCCACGACAAGGACACCCACCGGCTCGGCACCAAGGGCATCACCACCTTCGCCGCAGCGAACAACGCCTGGAACACCGCCTACGGCCTGAAGACCACCGGCGGCGGAGCGCTCCTGTTGTTCACCCACACCCACACCCAGACCGACACCGTCCGCCCCGGCTGGCAGATCACCCCCGGCCCGGACGCCCGGACCTGGCTCAACGCGGCACCCCGGCAGTCCATCACCGACACGTTCACCTGCAACGACGCCGCCCTCATCCCCGCGCCAGCCGCCAAGGCGCAACTCCTGGGCTACACCTGCGAACTCACCGGAGCCGACGGCACGCCCGTCGACCGCACACCCCCATGTGACCCGCGCGAACGATCCGAAGGACCCTCCGCTGTTCCCCAACCCCGACGTCGAGCTGCACGACAACGCCGGCCGCACCACCGGCCAGATCCACGCTTACAACACCGGCAGCCCCACCCGAGACAACCTCCGCCGATGGGCCAACCGGGAAGCCGGACCGTTCCTGGACGCTGCCGCACTGCCGCCCTCGGGAGACGGCATCACCGCGTGGACGGACCTTCTGGGCCGCGCCCGCAGCGTGCACGAACTCTACGGCGTCATCACCGCGGTCCTCACCAATGACCACGGGGCGCTGGCCAGACTGCACCAGTTCATCGAAGCCACCGCCAACTGGCACGACGAACGCGGCGATGACCCCGCCTGCCGCAGCTACCGCGCTCTGGCCGACGACCTGGACGCCCTGGCCGGCAACCTCGAAATACTCACCGAGGACAGCCTCATCACCGCCCGGCAGCCAGGCACCAAGGCCGCCCGCGAGCAGCTTTCCACGCCCACCCGGCCCATAGCACCGCCCTCCCGCCCCCCACCGCCGAGGCCGCGCCGCTGAACGAACCCGCTACCGCCAGCACGGAGGTTTCCCGCATCCCGACGTCACCGTGGTCACCGCCACCCGGCTGCGCCCCGAACGCCTGGACTATCTCACCGAACTCCACGCCAGCCTGGAAGCGCAGGACGCCGACTGGGAAGCCGTCCTCGCCCTCGACGGCGCCGACCCGGCGCAGCTGCCCGAACCGCTGGCCGCCGACCCCCGCGTCCGCGTGCTGGTCCTGCCCCGCCCGGTGGGTGCGGCCTGCGCCCGAAACTTCGCCGTCAACGAAGTCCGTACCGAGTTCATGACGTGGGCCGATGACGACGATGTACTCCCGCGGTTCAGCCTGAGTAGCCGGTTGCGCCATCTGCGCAACACCGCACTGGGCTGGGTCGCCGGATACAGCGCCGACCTGAGCCCTGACGGATCCCTGCAGGTGTGGCGGTGTCCGACGCCACCGGGACGGCACGAGCCCGGACAGGTGTGGACTTGCTGGCCCAGCCCGCACCACACCATCCCGATCGGCCCGACCACCATCCTGGCCCGCACCAGCCTGTGGTCCGCGATCGGCGGCATGGGCGGCCTCGTCCAGGGCGAGGACTACCTCGCCCTGAAGATCACCAGCCTCGCCGCAGGCGAACTGCTCCCGCAAGTCGTCTACCACTACCGCAAGCACCCGCACCAGCTCACGAGCCAGCCGCACTACGACGAGCTGGAAGACGCGGCCCGGATCTTCGCCTGGAGATCAGGAAACGACCTGGCCTCCGCCCTGGCCCCCAAGCCCGGCACGGGCCCGGGAGCCGCCTGAAAGACAATCACGTCGAGCCGCGCGTGCTCGGCAATCCTCCCCGGCAGCTCGCCATGCTGATCGACGCGCTCCGCAGCGATCCCCCGGGAATGGAGAGAGGGTGGAAAGCGGCCGCTGAGCCTGGCGGAGCGGCCGGAAATGTCCAGCGCTCGCTCCTTCGCCCTCGCCGCGGGCCACCTGGCGGTGCAGCGCGCCCACGTGCACCACCGGTATCGCCTGGGCCGGTGGCTGGCCGGGCAGCACGGTGTGTTTGCCGACGGCGGGAGCCGCCTGGGGGTGAGGCCCACGGAGGGGATCCCATCGTCATCGAGCCGGCCGACGTGCTCCGCTCCCACCTGCTGCCGCACCTCGGCGACGCCCGGCTGACCGTGCTGCCCAGCACCGGTCACCTGATCCCCCTGGAGGCGCCGGCCGCCCTCGCCGACGCGATCACCGCTTTCCCACCGGCGGCCCCAAGGATCCCGGCGGCCTCCATGGCCCTTGCGGCCCCGGCACCCCCAGCGGAGTGAAGTCACCGGCGTGCAGCGCTTTATCAGCAGGGCCCGCGGCGCATCCGTATCGTCCGCGACGGCGTCTCCACAGGTGTACGTCGGAGGAAGGGAGCAAGGAATGGGCGGGGCGTTCGGGGTGCTGTGGGTGGTCGTCGGGGTCGCCGCCGTCGCGGCGGTGGTGAGCATGGCGCGGCGCCGACGGCAGTTGGAGGCCGCGCGCGGCAGCGGAGTGACGGCCCAGGCGCGGTGCGTGCGGGTGAAGGTGGTGCGGGAGCCCGAGGGGTTCGAGGTCCGGCGCACGACCCGCTACCAGACCTACGAGTTCACCGCGCCCGACGGCCGCGTCGTCCGCTTCGAGGAGATCGGGCGCCCCGAGACGGCCGAGGGCGACGTGGTGACCGTCTACTACGACCCCGCCCGGCCCGAACGGGCCACCGTCTACGGGCCCCGCCGGTGACCACCGCTCCCGTCAGGACCGGCCGGCACCGGGGGCCGGCCCGGGGTCCTGCCCGGGCAGGCACCCGAGGTCGGTGTCCCGCGTCCCAGCAGGAAGCGGGGGACGGCGTCCCCGACGCAGCCTTGGGAGGTGCCGACGCCGTGGCGCGGCGTCCACGGTGACCAGGCCCGCGCGGTGCCCGAAGGCGGCGCGGGTCCGCTCGGCGCCGGAGGCGGCCGTCGAGGGGTCCGCGGTGTTCTGCACCAGCAGGATGTTCGCCGGACCGTGCGGGTCCAGGGCCGAGGCGCGGTCGGGCTCGGGGTGGACCAGAAGGCGCAGGGCCACACGTTGCGCGGTGATCCGGACGTCAGCGGATAGCGCTCCGCACGTGCCGAAGACGGCCTTGGGGTCCCGCTGGGCCCGCAGCACCTGGCCCCGGGCCATGGCCCGGGCTTCCTCCGCCCTCTCAGCAGCTTTCGACCGGACCCGGCGCGCGGGCCCGCACCTTGCGAGCGCTCTCGTGGTCGAGCACTGAGCTGCTTCTGTGTTTGTCAGGAGACGGCCGCGTGGAGAACGTCGGCAAGGCCGGCGGGTGCCAACAGCATCGGCCAGTGACCTGTGGGCAGGTCGAAGCGCCGCCACTGCGCGTGGTCAAGGAAAGCCAGCATCGGCACTCCCGCACCCAGCAGGCCCTGAAAGTCACGGCAGGCGATCAGGACACGGTCCATACCTGCCCGTCCGGGCGCAGCGCCCGGACTGCGTTGCCGCGCCCGGACGGCGGCGCGGTCCGGGGCGGGCCGGGTCGGGAGGCGGCGCAGCGGTCCAGCTTCGCCAGCAGGCAGGCGCGGACACAGGTGCAGGCGCAGACATCGTGCCGTGGCGTGCCGCGGTCCAGCTCCACGAACGCGAACCGGCCCGTGGCGAGCAGCACCACGGCGCCGGGGATCAGCGGCCCGGCCGGCGTCAGGTACGCAGCCTCGAGCTACCACTCCCCCGTACCCCCCACAGCTGCCGCACCCCCCTGCATCTGCCACGCCCGCCCGTCCGGGCCCCGACCGGCCGACGCCGGCCCCGGACCGCTGGCCCGCGGCAGGCGACGGTTCACCGCGCGTCGGGCTCACGCGCGGGCGGCTCAACCGCGGGCGCGGCCCCGGCGGGCCCCACCGCACCGGGCACCACCGACCCCGGCGGCCCCGGCGGCCCCGGCGGCGGGCCGTCCTCCGCCGGCAGCGTCCCCGGCGTCACCCCCCAGTGCGGGGGCACCACCTCGCGCGCCGCGGCCAGGAACGCCGCCGCGTGATCGGCCGCCGCCGGGCCCTCGAAGAAGAAGCTGACGAAGTCCGCTTCGCGCAACACGGTGTCCGCGCGGCCGTTCGCCCCGGCCAACTCCGGCAACGTACGGGCCAGCAGCGGCTCTTCCTCCGCGGAGACCTCCGCGCCGTGCCGTACGGCCACCGCCTGGGTGCCGCGCAGGTCCATCGCGACCGCCGCGGTCACAGCCCGCGCACTGAACCGCGGTGTGCGGAACTCCCACGGCCTCGGCGCCGGAGCAGGAAAGCCGTGCCTGGCCAACTCCTCGAGCACCCGGCGCCGCCGGTGGCCGCCCTTGCTCTCGCCGTCGTCGAGGGTCGCCAGTGCCATCAGCACCGGTCCGCTGCAGTAGTCCTGGCGCTGCACCTGGGTCAGGAACCGGCCCAGCGGGGGCTCCTGCCCGCGCAGAACCAGGCGCAGGCTGTACGTGGAAGGGGCGTTGGGCATTCCTGATCCGCGCTCGGAGTAGACCAGGCCCGCGATGTCCGTCCAGGCGAAGCGTCGGCGGCGCAGGACCCGCTGGATGGTGACGCCCCGCTCGTCGAAGACGAGCTTCACCAGGAACCGCATTTGGAGCCAGTGGAACACCACCACCGACCCCAGCACCGCGAACGCCCACCAGCCGCGCACGTCCGTACCCGTGGGGAACACCACCGCCGCATACACGACGACGAAATACCCGAGGTCCACGCCGAGCGCCCTCGAATGCTCCTCAATCAGCGGACTGAGCCGCACTGTTGTGGCCATACCCCCGAACCTACGCGCCCCCGAGCCACGCGGACCCGCGACCCCCCGCAGGCCCGCAAGCCCAAGACCCGACCCACGCGAACCACCAGCCCCCGGCGCGTGCCGGCCGGTGCCGCCCGTAACCCCAGTGACAGGTGGCGAGCGGTGGGCCGCCGGGGACGTGAGCGGCCACCGGACCCCGCCCCGCGGGACCCACCAGCGCCGGCGCCTTCGCCGGCGTGCGCAACGTCCCCCGCCGCGCCCGGTCGCCGCGCTCGCCAGAACCGCGCCGGGCGCGGTCAGGGACCCGGGCGGTCCAGACAGCGCGGTCGGTCCGCGCGCCGGGGTCCAGCCGCCGCAGGATCGCCTCGTGCAGCGGCGCCCAGGTGGGCCGGCTGCCCGGGGGTGAGCACGTCCACGACCAGGTGACGAACGGTACGGACATGGCGCGGCGCGACCTCCACGACTGTGCGCAGCCCCTCCCCGGTGAGGACGGCACCAGTACGCTGGCCAACGCGGATGCGGCGGCAGCCCGGCGGGCATTGACGGCTTTGACCCGGCTGGCCGCCGACCAGGACATGACGCTGACCGCCCGCAGCCGGGGCTGGCTGGGCGACACCGCCGACCGGACCGCCGGTTTGCTGCCGGGGTCCTGGCGGTCGCGGATCGAGGTCTACGCCATGCCCGTCTGGCAGCAGGACCTCGCCGAGTGCGTGTGGGACGCCGGCGACCTCATCGACGCGGTGAGAAGCAAGCGCGTCCCCTTCGGATCGGTGCTCACCGACGAACGCGGCACGGAGCTTCTCGTGGCGGACAAGCCAGGCGCCGCGGACGAACTCCTGATCGGCGTGCTCGCCCCCAAGGGTCTGAACGGGCCGTTCGCCGACGACCCGACCGCCCCGCCCTCCCTGACCGTGCCCGCCGATCCCGTCCTGGCAGCGCAGGCGATCACCGCATCTCTGCTGCCCGCCTACCAGCACGCCGTCTACGATCGCCAGGTACAGGAAGTCGGGAACCGCCTGGCCCATGCGCTGTCTGCCCAGATCGCCCGCGTCCTGGTCCGCAGATCATGGCCCGCCGACGACGGGACCGGGATCGGCGCGGTCATCCTCGGCCAGCTCGACCACGCCCACCACGAGGCACTGTGGGACGACTTCCGATCCTTCCTCCAGCACGGACCGGCGTTGCTGGACCATCTGGAAATGGTCGCCGAGCCCATTCGCCCAGCCGTGCAGACCGTGCTGCCCGCTCTGCGGGAAGCACTCCGGCACGGCCGCCGCGTCAACAGCCAGTGGCTGGACACTGTGCGCCGCATGCGGGACGCCGACAGCACCCTGGCCGGGACGGCCTACGCCCAGGCAGCCGCGCAGCGCACCGCCGACGCCCGGCCGGCGCTGGCCGCCTGGCTCGAACACGGCCCGGCCCTGGTCGACCTCGCCCGCCTGCACCCACCCGCCGGCGCAAGGCCGGCGGCACCGCGCGCGCTTCCTCCGGCCGCTCCGGCCGACCCGCCCGGCAAACGCCGCGGCACAACTTCCTGAGCAGCCCACCCACCGATGAAAGGAGCCCTAATTCCCGCAGATCCGACCCCGCCACCCGAGCTGCTGGACCACCTCGCCGACTTCGCCGTGCGGTATCACGTCGAACACCTGGCCTGCGCCACCACGCTGCGGCAACTGCCCCGGGCCTACGGGGAGATCACCGAGCCGTCGGCCGCCCGGCAGGCCGTCGAGCACCGCAACCGCAAGGTCGCCGACGCCTTCACCGCCTGCCTGCTTCCGCACACCGCCGAACTGATCCGCCTCGCCCGTAGCAGCCTCGACGCGATGCCGCCCGCCCGGCACCACGCTGGGTGGCGGCTGCTGCTGGACGACCTGGACCACGCCACCGACCGCATCCACCACCTCCTCGACGCCAGCCCCGCCAGCCGCGCCGATGCGCAGCTCTGGCCGTATCTGACGACCTGGGCCGAGCACTCGCTGATCGTCCGCGGCCTCGCCGGCCAGCACGGCGCCGCTGCCGCTCCGGTGCTGCCGGCGGTCGAGAAGGAGCGCCTGACCGCGTTGGCGCTGGATGTTCGCGACCGCGGGGAGCTGGAGCCGTTCGAGTCCTGGTACGACGCGGCCGGCCGCCGGATCACCCTGGCCTACCTCATCGAGCACGACGACTCCACCGTCCTGGTCCTGGCCGAAGACCCCGACGGCCACATCACGGCGCTGGGCCGATACGGCACCGAGTACGAAGCAGTCCGGGCCAGCCCACCCGCCGTTGCTGCTGGAGTGCTGCGACCCGAAGCCCCCTGGTGCACCGAGCAGCCCCAGCCCGACAGCGAACTCGGCACCCTCATCCAGGACGTCATCACCTCCGCGCATACCGGGGACGTCTCCCGCTCCATCGCCGCAGCCGTGGACGACGGCGACCACCAGCGCGGACCGCTCCCGCAACTCGCCGACTTCCTCCGCGTGTGCGCGGAGTTCGCCGACGCCCTCGACACCCACCAAGGCCACAAGAGCGCCGCCCGCCTGTCCCTGCTGGCCGCACAGACCGACGCCCTCACCCGGGAACTGGCCGCAGCCGGAGAGGAGCTGGGCGCCCAAGTCTCCGTCCTGCCGCCGTACCGGGTGCCGCACCCAGGGCTTCGGCGTAGTCGGTTGACGCCCGGTTTGTAGCGATGCGTTGGCCGGCGGATGCCGATGAGCCAGGACAGGCACGGCTTCCAAGATCATGGAGTTCTCTACGCCCCGTGACTTGCTTGGAAGACCGTGCCTGCCGACGCATCATCCCCGATCCCGCCCGTCCTTGACCAACTCCGGAATCAGCCCGTGGCCACGCCCGGGGAGGTGCCCGGTCTGCTGGAGCGGCTGGCCCAGGTGCCCGACCCGCGCGATCCACGCGGTGTGCGGCATGCGTTGGCCGTCGTCCTGGTCCTGACGGCGTGCGCGGTGCTGGCCGGGGCGACCTCGTTGCTGGCAGTGAGCGAGTGGATCGCCGACGCACCGCCCCAGGTGTTGGACCGGCTCGGCGTGCGCCCCGACCCGTTGCTTCCACGACGGCGGGTCCCGGCTGAGACGACGGTGGGCCGGCTGCTCGCCCGCGTCGATGGCGACGCTTTGGACCGGGCGGTAGGAGGCTGGCTCGCCGAGCGGCAACCTGCCCGCCCCGGGCAGCGCGGTCTGGCCGTGGACGGCAAGACATTGCGCGGTGCGGCGAAGGCCCGGGGCCGGAAGATCCACCTGCTCGCTGCGGCGGAGCACACCACCGGGCTGGTCCTGGCTCAGCTCGACGTGGGCGAGAAGACCGGGGAGACCACCTGCTTCCAGCCGCTGCTGGACACCGTCGCCGACCTCGCCGGAACCGTGGTCACCAGCGATGCCCTGCACACCCAGCGCGAGCACGCCGACTACCTCCTCGGCCGCCGCGCCCACTACATCGCCATCGTCAAGGGCAATCAGAAGAACCTGCGCAGGCAGCTCAAGTCTCTTCCCTGGAAGGAGATCCCGCTCCAGGACCGCACCCGCGGCACCGGCCACGGCCGCTCCGAGATCCGCCGGATCAAGGTCGCCACGGCCAACAACCTGCTCTTCCCCGGAGCCCGGCAGGCCGTCCAGATCAAGCGGCGTCGCACCTGCCGCAAGACCGGGAAGACCACCATCACCACCGTCTACGCGGTCACCAGCCTGACCGCCGAGCAGGCCACACCCGCCCAGCTCGCGCAGCTGATCCGGGACCACTGGAAGATCGAGGCCCTGCACCACGTCCGCGACACCACCTTCGCCGAGGACTCCTCCCAACTGCGGACCAGCAACGCACCCCGCGTGATGGCGACCTGGCGCAACCTCGCCGTCAGGGCCCTACGGCTGAGCGGCACCAAGAACATCGCGACCGGCCTCCACCGCAACGCACGCGACACCCGCCGACCCCTCACCCCCCTCGGCCTCGGATGACCACAAAGCGGACGTCAGCCGACTACGCCGAAGCCCTGGGTCACGCCCGGCCAGGTAATTTCCACAAGATCGTGTTACGAGCTCTTAGGGGATCACCGAGCACTCTGGTCCCGACATCCGCGGCAACCTCTCCTACGGGCGTCAAGCTCCAGGCAGAGTGACCGGGCGGACTGGCAGCCTCGCCGTAGTGCGCGGGCTCTGCGCTCGTCTCGTCACGGCTGAACGGCTGTCCGCGCCACGCCACCCTTCCGTCTCCCTAACCTGGCGTTTTGGAATAGCCGTCTGCTGTTTCCGATTGCTCCCTATGTATCGATCACAGGAGGGGGCACGGGTGACTGACCTCAAGCTGTTCCGGCTGGATGCTGCGAGCGGGGACGTGGAGCTGCGGGGTTCGACGGTCGCACTGGAGGTGGAGTTGCAGCGGCGGGTCGAGGCCAGCATGGAGGCGATGCTCGGCATTCGGTTCCTGGCCTCAGAGTACCCGACGGGTCCGTGGCACCGGGGCCGGATCGACACTCTGGGTCTGGACGAGAACGGCGCTCCGGTGGTCGTGGAGTACAAGAAGACGGTGGACAGCGGGGTGCTATCCCAGGCTTCCTCCTATCTGTCGTGGCTGTGTTCCGCCCGTCACGAGTTCGAGGCGCTGGTGCGGGAGCGGCTCGGCGCCGAGGCGGCCAAGGAGATCGACTGGAGGAACGCGCGGGCAGTCTGTATCGCTGGCGACTTCTCCCGGCACGACCGGGTCGCGGTGTACGACAACCGCAGACGCATCGACCTGGTGCGCTACCGGGTATTCGACGATGGCCTGCTGAGTCTGATGCTGGTCGAGTCTTCACCCGCATCTGCCGGACCGGGTCCGGCGCCGCAGCGGAACCGAGGGACGGCCGGTGCCGACGACGGTCTCCGGGCGGCACCAACCAGCGTTCCCGAGTGCCTGCGGGACCTGTACGGCGAGCTGGACGAGGCGTTGACCGCGTGGGGCGAGGTGGAGGTGGTCCGGCTTCGCCACTACATCGCCTACCGGCGGATGGTGAACCGTGCCTCGGTCCTCTTTCGTCCGTCGCACGGGATCATCCTGGTCTACCTCTCCCTCGACCCGGACACTGTCGTGCTGGAGGAGGGCTTCACCCGCGATATGCGCGGTATCGGGCATATCGGAACCGGGGCCCTGGAGGTCCGGATCTCGTCGGCGGCCGACCTGGGGAAGGCGGGCCCGCTGATCCGGCGGGCATTCGAGGCAGCCTGACAGCAAGAGGAAGAGCGGCTGGCGCACCGGTTCTCCGGTGTACCAGCCGCTCTATCTTGTGTCCGCGGGTCCGTCGGTCAGGTCTCGTGGCTCTCATGCTCATTCCTCCGGTCCGGCCAGGACGAAGTCGTCCTGGGTCAGCTCGGCCTGGAGCCTGCGCTCGGCGACGGCAGCGTAGTGGTCGGACAGTTCGACGCCGATGAAGTGGCGGCCTTCGCGCAGGGCTGCGACTCCGGTGGAGCCGCTGCCGGTGAACGGGTCGAGGACGGTGCCGTCCTCGGGGCAGATGCGGACGAGCTGCTGCATGACCTCGACCGGCTTCTGGGTGATGTGGACCCGGTCCTTGCGAGGTTGGGAGGCGATGAAGTAGCCGGGCAGGTACAGGTCTCGGCTGCGGTCGAGGCTGCCCTTCACACCCCAGGTGATGAACTCCGACGCCTGCTTGAAGCCGCCCTTCCTCGGCCGGCTGGCGGGCTTGATCCACGGGATCGTGCCCGACCATGTCCAGCCCGCCATCTGCAACGCGTCACTGGTGGTGGGTTCCTGACGCCAGTCGGAGAACACCACGGCCACCGCGTGCTCGACCGCAGCCCGGTACGCCTCGGTGAGCAGTTCGGTCAGCCATGACCGGTAGCTGCGCTGGTCGCGGTTCTCGCCGGGGAACGTCTTCAGGTCGTGCGCGCTGTTGCTGGTGACGTACTTGGCTCGGGCGGTGCGGCCGGTGCGGTCGGAGCTGGTGCGCCCTCCGCTGTTGTACGGGGGGTCGGTGATGACCGCATGGACGGACTCGTCGGGGATGGTCTTGAGCACGGTGAGTGCGTCGCCTCGGTGCAGCGTGTAGGTCATGCGCGGGGCCTTTCTGGCGCGAGCTGGACGCTCCGGGGAATGCCGAGCGACGGCATTCGGAGCAGGGGTTGCGCCGGAGGGTAGCCGAGAATTCCGGACCGGCCTAACGAGGCCGGGTACTCTTCACGGCCTCGACCGGGGCCATTTGGCGCGTCCGGATTTCCGGTCTACTGTCTCGCCAAGTCACCACGGCGGAGCGCCACTTCACCCGTGTTGACCTGTGCTGTTCCGTGTTGCCGTATCCAATAAGGCCGCCGGATCGGCACGTTCGCCTCGTTTCCCACGTCTACCAGGGGGCTCTTTGTGTATCACCTGAGATTACGAGCGCGGCTGGCTGCCGCGCATGACCTGACACCGGCGTCCAGGAGCTACCAACTCCTTTGATCCGGGCCCGCCCCAGGGGCGGATTCACACCGGCGCGGTGCCGGCGGCTTTGCACGAGAGGCCGGCACCGCGCCTCCTACGAGCACCGAGGAGCCGCTGCGATGCAGCACGCCCTGATCCACTCATGCCCCGCCCCAACCCCGCTGTCTGCTGGCGCCGTTGGCCATGGTGGGCGGTGGCGACGATGAAGAAGACCGCCGGAGCCGTCGTCGGCCTGGCCACTGCCGGTCCGCTGCTGCTGGCCGTTCCCCTGCTCGGTATCACCGCCGGGAGCGCTGCGGCCTCGTGTTCCACCAGCGGTACACAGGCTGTGGATACCGCGGCGGTAGCCGCGCAGGTGAAGGCCATTCTGGACGGCGGGGGCACTGGCACCGTCACGGTTGCGGGGCTGGACAACCCGGCCGAGCAGGTGTCCAACGCCAAGACGATCCAGGCCACGGGCCTGGCCATGGGGGTGCCGGCCCGGGGGCAGATCGTGGCGCTGGCGACCGCGCTGCAGGAGAGCGGTCTGCGCAACCTCACCTATGGCGACCGCGACAGCCTCGGCTTGTTCCAGCAGCGGCCTTCGCAGGGTTGGGGTACTGCGACCGAGATTCTTGACCCGGTCCACGCCTCCACCAGGTTCTACGAGGCGCTGGAGCAGGTCTCCGGGTGGCAGTCGCTGTCGGTCGCCCAGGCCGCCCAGGCGGTGCAGAAGTCGGCCTTCCCCGACGCCTACGCGAAGTGGGAGCCGCTGGCGACCGCCCTGCAGAAGGCCCTCGAACTGCTGCTCGCCCCGAGCGGCGGCGCCACGCCAACTCCCGCCCCCTCAGGCTCCGCCACCACGAGCACCGTGCGGGGCGGTATCGGAGGCGGCTGCGCTCCGGGCGGGGACGGTACCGACTTCGGGGTCATCCCGCCGGGCTCGGTGCCGACCGGTTACACGATCCCGGCCGACGCTCCGGCGAAGGTGCAGACCGCGATCAGGTGGGCGCTGGGGCAGCTCGGTACGGACTACCAGTGGGGCGGGTCGTGTACCGATGCGCACGGGCCGGATCCGATGGGCCGCTGCGACTGCTCCAGTCTCATGCAGCAGTCCTACAAGGCCGCCGGGGTCACCCTCTCGCGGACGACGTACACGCAGGTCAAAGAGGGCAAGCCTGTCTCGGTCGATGCCCTCCAGCCCGGTGACCTCGTCTTCACCGAAGGCACTGCCGCCGCTCCGGAGCATGTCGGGATGTACATCGGCTCCGGCCTGATCGTCAACGCCCCGCACACCGGCGCCGTGGTGGACATCAACACCCTCGCCGACTGGAAGCCGCAGCTCCTCGCGGCCCGCCGCGTCGTCTGACCGGCTCTTCTCCCCTCTTCCCTCTCTTCCTCTTCCCCTTCGCGCCATAGCTGCGCGCCCCGCGGGCTGTTGCGCGCCATGAATCGAACAGGAGTTCCCTATGTTCCTCGCCGACAAGGTCGTCCACCTCGCCTACGACCCGGGAATCAAGCCGAACGAGGGCGGGCTGCCGGGCCTGTCCGTACTCAAGGAGGTGATGGGCAGCGTCAACCTGTTCGGGATCATCGCTGTGGTGGGGGCCCTGGCGGTCAGCGCCGGCGTGTGGGCCTGGGGCCACCACTCCGGCGGCCACCAGGCCGAGACCAACGGCAAGAACGGCGTACTGGTCTCGGCAGGCGCGGCCCTGCTGCTGGGCGCGGCGAACGGGATCGTGGCGTTCTTCTCCACGCTCGGAACGCAGGTCCACTGATGTCCACAGCGCCTACGCACCCGGACCGCTCATCTGCCCGGCACCGCCGGTCACTGGTCGGCGCCGCCGTCCTGGTGGTACTCGTCGCCACCGCGGGCCTGGCCGCCTACCTCACCCGAGACGGCCGTACCTCCTCTTCCCACCCCGAGCGCCCCACCTCGTCAGCCTCAGCCGTACCGTCGCCGTCGGCCACCAACTCCCCGGTGCCGTCTGCGAGTGGCAGTCCGCGGGGGTTGCCGGTTCCGCCGTCCACGCACGACCCGATCGTGTTCGGGAAGGCGGCAGCGGTCGCGTTGTGGTCGTACGACACCCGCTCCTACTCCCAGCCCGAGTTCCTCGCTGCCGTTGACCGGTGGATGACCAGCGAGACCAAGTACGCCGATCGCGCCTCAGTCGAGCAGCTGCTGCCCGCGCCGGTGCTGTGGGAGCGGATGGCCGACCAGGGCCAGCACGCCACCGCCACCGCGGACGACGCACACATCCCCTCCGCCTTCACCCAAGCCCTGCAGGCGGATCCCGGGGCGCTCACCACTGCGTACGTCTACGCCGTGACCGTCACCGGCCACCAGGCGATCGCGTGGAAGGGCTCTCCCCACGCCGGGGCCGAGGCCCGCGCGATCACCCTCGCCGTCCAGTGCCGCCCCGACCGGCCCTGCGCGCTGGCCGGCGTGCTGCCGAACGTCGCCCCCTGACCCCGCCACCCGTGCAAGGAGGTACCTGATCATGTCCGCTTGCGATCTCCCCTTGATGGACAAGGTGTGCGACGCCGTCGGCGGGGTGGTGTCCACCACCGGAAAAGCCGTCACCGACGGCATCGGCGCCTGGCTGGCGCAGTCCGCCGGCGACCTCGCCGCCTCAGCGGCGGATCTCGCGGCCAAGGCCGTTGACGAGACCACCGCGATCGACCTGAACGCGCCGTGGTTCCGGGACAACTACGAGCTGCTCCTGCCGATCGGACTGGCGCTGATCGTCGGCACGTTCTGCCTGCAGGTGATGATGGCCGCCTGGCGGCGCGACGAGCGCGCCCTCGCCCAGGCCGTGGTCGGCACGATGACCGGCGTCCTGTTCTCCTTCTGCGCCGTCGCGTTCACCTCCGTGGCCATCACCGTGGTCGACGCGCTGTCCGACGGGTTGTTCCAGGCCGCGCACACCTCCATCGCCGACGCGGTCCGCCGCGTGATCCAGGTCGACGAACTCGGGGTGATGTTCGGCCTGGGCTGGGGCGTGCCCGCGCTGGTCGCGGTCGCCATGGCGCTGGGGGCGTTCATGTACTGGGGTGTGATGGTCGCCCGGAAGGTCGGCGTGCTGATCCTCGTCGCGCTGGCGGTCTTCGCCGGGGCCGGCGGCGGCTGGGAGGTCGCCAAGCGCTGGAGGCGCGGGTGGATCGAGGCCACCGCGACCCTCGTCGTGTCCAAGCTGCTGATGACCGTGGTGTTCCTGATCGGCGTGTCCGCGATGGGCAAGTCCGACTCCCACGACGGGCTGTCCGCGCTGTCCGACGCGATGGCCGGCCTCGTCGTGATGATCCTCGTTCTGCTCTGCCCCTACGCGACCTACCGTTTCGTGCACTGGGCCTCCGACGGCGGCGGCCACGACGACCTGCACCGCACCGGTGTGGCGGGGTTCGCGGTCGCGGCCGGTGCGGCGAAGACCGCGGGCAGCCTCGCCCTGCAGAGCGGCATGCGCACCGGCGCACCCGCGCCGCAAGGCCCCAGCCAGGTACCCGGCGCCAGCCCGGACGGCGTCGCCTCGGGCATCAACCCCGCCGGCAGCAACCTCAGCAAGGAAGGCATCAACCCCGGCCCGCCCCAGCCGAAGACCACCTTCCGCTACGGCGAGAACGAGAACGCCACCGGCGACAAGGGCCGCGCGCTCATCCAGCGCCCCGGTATCCCCCCGCTGATCACCCGGCCTTCCTCCGGAGGCACAGACAGCTCCGAAGCGGGCACCTCCGGAGCAGCAATTCCAGCTCCTGCCCGCTCCGGAACCGAACCTCTGCCGAAGCCCTCCAGCGGCCCGCCGGGCGACGGAACGCAGAGCCCGACGCGCTGGGTCTTCCCCGAGCAGCCGCCCGCCGGATCCTGACCGGCCCCCACCCGGGGCGGGCTGCCCGGCGCAGCCCGCCCCCTCCCCCTACGCCCCGCGAGGATGCCCACCGTGAGGACCAGAAGAGCCCCGTCCCACCCGCCCACCTCCGCCCACATCTACCCTCTGGACCCGCCATGCCTGACAACCGCACTCCTGATGTCGCCCCGGCCACCGTGAAGTTCCCGCACCGCTCCAAGCGCGGAATCCTGCTCGGCCTGACCGCCCCGCAACTGATCGTCGTCACCCTCACCGGGCTGCTGCTCCTGGCCGTCATCCTCACCCGCGGCGTGGTCGGCGCCCTCGAACTCATCCCGCTGTGGGCCGCGATCCTGCTGCTGGTCTTCGTCCGCTCCCGAGGCCGCTCTCTCGCCGACTGGACACCGATCGTCGCCCGCTACGCCCTACGCCGCGCCCGCGGCCAGCTCCTGTGGCTGGCCCGCCCCTCCCGGCGCCCGGTCCGCGAAGGACTTCTGCACCTGCCGGGCACCGCCGCATCGCTGCGGGTGGTCACCGCACCCGACCGGCGGTACGGCGCCCTGCACCACCCCGGGACTGGTGCGCTGACCGCGGTGGTCAAGGTCTCCGCGCGCGCCTACGCGCTGCTCGACCCCGGAACCCAGCACGCGAACGTCTCCGCATGGGGCCGGGCACTGGCGGCGCTGGCCCGCACCGGGCAGGTCGCCCGCATCCAGGTACTCGAGCGCACCGTCCCCGACTCCGGTGACGCGCTGCGCCGCTACTGGGAAGAACACGGCAACCCCAACGCCCCCATGGCCGGGCAAGTCTACAGCGAGCTGATCCAAAGCGCCGGTCCGGCCGCCGCCCCGCACGAGGCATACGTCGCGGTCTCGCTCGACACCAAGGGCGCCCGGCGGCTGATCACCCAGGCCGGCGGCGGCCTGACCGGAGCCTTTTCCGTGCTGGCGCAGCTCACCTCGACCTTCGACCAGGCCGCGCGCACCGCCGGCCTCAACCCGTCGGGCTGGCTCACGGCCACGGAGATCGCGGCCGTGGTGCGCACCGCATACGACCCCAAGGCCCTTGCGACGCTGGACCGTTGGTCGGACTCCGGGCGCCCCGCTGCCGACCCGGCTGCCGCCGGCCCGGTCGTGGTGGTGGAGTCCGCCGACCACATCGCCACTGACACGGCCTTCCACACCACCTACTGGATCGAGAACTGGCCGAGGATCGAAACCTCAGCCGGGTTCCTGCACCAGCTCCTGTTCACCGCCGGGGTCCGCCGCACCCTGTCGCTGTCGTATGAGCCGAAGGGCCTGGACGCAGCCCTGCGCGATGTCCAGCGCAAGAAAGCGTCGGTGATCGCGGACGCCGCCGAGCGGGCCCGGCGCGGCCAGGTCGACTCCGAAGCCGACTCCATCGAATACGCCGACATCAAGGCCCGCGAGCGCCAGCTCATCGCCGGGCACGCCGATGTCGCGCTGACCGGCCTGCTGACCGTCTCGGCCGACTCCGAGGAGGAGCTGCGCTCCGCGTGCGCGGTCGTGGAGACCGCGGCGGTCGGCGCGCAGCTCGACCTGCGGGCCTTGCGCTGGCAGCAGGCCGAGGCGTTCACCGCCGCCGCCCTGCCCCTCGCCCTCTCGGCCTGATGCCGGCCTGTTCCCTTCCCGCCGAAAGAGCACCCCCATGTCCCGCACCGCCAGCACGCCGACCGCGCAGGACTTCGTGCCCTTCGCCACCGCCGCCCTCGACTTCCACCGCGCCCTCAACCTCCCCACCGCTCCGCTCGTCGCCTCCCGGGCGGAACTGGACGCGCTGCACGAGCACCTGGTCGCCCTCTACGAACTGCTCGACGCCCACGCCCTGCGCACCGGCCCGCTCGTACCGATCGAGGGCGACTGCCTGGGTGCCGCGCGCACCCGGATCTGGCAGGCCGCCGACCACCTCCACGCCGCCTACCACTCAGCCCCCCGGCCGGACTCCGGGGCTTTTCCCGACGGTGAGGCGTGCCGTGTCGGGCTGCCCGAAGGCGCTCCCGACCTGACGATCTGCCACCGCCACCAGATTGCCGCCCGGCTGGTGCGCCGCCGCAGCACACCCGCGGACCTGCACGCACCGTTCACCGGCTTGATCCGCCACTGACCCTGCCGCCCGTCTGGAGATACGTTCATGCCCCGCACCCGCGCCAGCGCGACCCAGGTCTTCGCGCCCCGCAAGTCCTCCCGCGCCCAGCAGCGCGCCGCACGCGCCGGATACGCCGAAGCCCGCCACAAGGCCCGCCGCGCCCACACCGCACCCAAGCGGCAGGATGAGGGCCTCGACCCGGAGCTGCGGCCCACCTACCCGCCTTCGGGGCGCCCCGGTCCTTCCTCCGCCCGCGGCGGGAAACTGCGCCTGCCCTCCCACCGCATGACCACCGCCACCGTCTCCGGCGCCTACCCCTTCCTCGCCGAAGGCGGCCTCGGCGCGGAGGGAATCTTCATCGGCCGCGACGTCCACGCCGAGGCGGCGTTCTGCTACGACCCGTTCTCCCTCTACAGCTCCGGCCGGATCGAGGGCTTCACCAACCCCAACGCGGTGCTCGCCGGGATCATCGGCATGGGCAAGTCCGCGCTCGCCAAGTCCATCGCCACCCGAGCCATCGCCCACGGCTACAAGGTCTACGTCCCCTGCGACCCCAAGGGCGAATGGAGCCCCGTCGCCCAGGCGCTCGGCGGCTACACCATCGCGCTCGGCCCGGGACTACCCGGCCGGCTGAACCCGCTGGACGCGCCCGCCAAGCCCGACGCGGTCAGCGAGACGGACTGGGCCACCGAAACCCGCAAGCGCCGATTGCTGCTGCTGGCGGGCCTGGCCCGCACCGTCCTCAAGCGGGATCTGCAGCCGATGGAGCACACCGCGCTCGACCTCGCGCTCGACCTGGTCGTCACGGCAGCCGAGGCGTCCGGCACGGTGCCGCTGCTCGGCGACATCGCCCACGCCCTCGGCTCCCCGGACCGCCTCGACCACGCGCTCGGCGACCAGCCCGGGCACCTGGGCACCGCGGCCCAGGACCTCGCCCACGCACTGCGCCGTCTCGTGCACGGCGACCTGTCGGGGATGTTCGACGCGCCCTCGACGGTCACGTTCGACCCGGCCACGCCGATGCTGTCCATCGACCTGTCCCGGCTCGGCGGCTCCGGCGACGACACCGCGCTGGTCCTGGCCATGACCTGTGCCTCAGCGTGGATGGAGGCCGCCCTCGCCGACCCCGACGGCGGCAGGCGATGGGTCATCTACGACGAGGCATGGCGCGTGATGCGGCACGTCGGCCTGCTGGAGCGCATGCAGTCCCAGTGGAAACTCTCCCGCGGCCTGGGCATCGCCAACCTCATGGTCATCCACCGCCTCAGCGACCTGCTGTCCGCAGGTGACGCCGGCTCACGCGGCCGAGTCCTCGCCGAGGGCCTACTCGCCGACTGCTCCACCCGCATCATCTACCGCCAGGAGCCCGACCAACTCGCCGCCGCAGCCTCCCTGCTCGGACTGACCGGCGTCGAAACCCAAGCCGTCTCCGCCCTCACCAAAGGCCGAGGCCTGTGGAAAGTCGCAGGCCGCAGCTTCATCACCCAGCACCTGCTGCACCCCGCCGAGCGGCAGTTGTTCGATACCGACTCCCGGATGCGCTGAAAGGTCCGGAAGTTCACGAATACCGAAGTGCTCATCCCGATGAACTCACGGGGGAAGTCGCAGTGAAGAGGCTACTCGGTGCCGTGAGTTACCGAACTCGATTCGGTAGTGGACGGCTTGTCGCGTGCGGTTCAGGCGGCAGCGTGGTGGTCGAGGGGTGCGTGGGGGTCGCTTCCGTGGGGGGCGTAGTCGGTGTGGACGGTCGCGGCGGTCAGCCGGGGGACGGCGTGGACCAAGGCATGTTCGGCGGCCACGGCCACGGCGTGAGCCTGGACGACGCTGTGGTGGGGGTCCACGACGATGTCGGCTTCGGCGCGCAGCGCGTGACCGATCCATCGCATGCGTACGTGCCCGATGTCCAGCACGCCTTCGGTGTCGCGCAACGCGGTCTCGGCCCTGGCGACGAGGTCGGGGTCGACAGAGTCCATCAGGCGGCGGTAGACCTCGCGGGCGGCGTCCTTGAGGACGAGCAGGATCGCTGCGGTGATCAGCAGGCCCACGGCGGGGTCGGCCCAGCGCCAGCCGATGGCGACGCCGCCAGCGCCGAGCAGGACGGCCAGGGAGGTGAAGCCGTCGGTGCGGGCGTGCAGGCCGTCGGCGACCAGCGCGGCCGAGCCGATACGGCGGCCGGTGGTGATGCGGTAGCGGGCCACCCATTAACAGCATCTCGCCCGTATGGAGGCGAACACCCACAGCTCCGCCACCCCTGCGCTCTCCACCACATCCCCAGCAGCAACTATGGCAGCATCCGACAGTCGCCGCACCGCCGCCGAAGCGGTTTCCCCCGCCGTACAACACCACGGCACCACCGCCGGCTCGGCCGCAACACCTGTCCCACCGGCCTCGGACCTTCCGCTTGCGACGCCCCCGGATCAGCCCCGTCCGGACAACCCCCGCAGCCGCTGAACCACAGATCAGAAGGAACCCGCCCATGCCCCAGACCCGCAGACGCTTCCCCGCCCTCGCCCGCTCACCCCCTCCCGCTCACCCGCATTGGACCCGCCATGCCCGCATCCGATCCGAACGCGCCCCTCCACTCCGCACCTCCCCGTGATGACCAAACGCCTGACCGGCTGCGGGCCTTCAGCGACGCCCTCGCCCACCGGCTCCCCGGCTCATGGTCCGCGGCAACCGACGACTTCTTCCCCAACAGCCCCACCCACGTCCACGTGATGGACAGGCTGTGGGACAACGGCCATACCGAGTGGGCCCTTCAGGACTTCGTCCACGAGCAGGCCGCCCTGCTCGACGGTCCCGGCGGTGAACGCTTCGTCGTCCTCGCCCGCCCCCAGCACCGCGGGCAGTTCCTCGTGGCCGCCCTCGCACCGCCCGGCATCGACGGCGCGCTACGCACCAACCACACGCCCCACGGCATCGCCATACCCGGCGACCCGCTCCGTGCCGTGGCTGACGTCGAGCGCCGGCTACTGCCCCGCTACCGAAACGCCGTCGAAGCGGCACGTCTCCCCGCGCTGCGCGAAGCACACCGCCTCGCCCAGAAGGCCCTGCAGGACTGGGATGCGGTCTCGGACTCCCTCTGCGACGCGGCAGGTGTGCCCCTGGACGGAGACGCCTACGGCAGCCGGCAGGTCGAGCGCGACGCCGAAGCCTGGGAGCCCTTCGAGACGTTCCTCT
Organism: Actinacidiphila sp. bgisy145; assembly: GCF_057708125.1. NCBI lineage: Bacteria > Bacillati > Actinomycetota > Actinomycetes > Kitasatosporales > Streptomycetaceae > Actinacidiphila > Actinacidiphila sp. bgisy145. The sequence continues at coordinate 18,300 of NZ_JBYIRL010000046.1, read as the reverse complement.
TCCACGGCGCCGCCGCAATCGACCACGCGACAGCCGCTCTGCCCACACTTCCGCTGCCCGCCTCCACCGCCGAGCGGTGGAGCTACCGACTGCGGGAACTGGCCGACGCCTTGGACGAGGGCATCCGCATCCGTGACGACTGGGAGTCCCGTCTGACCGCGGTACTCGACCAGCAGACCGGCCCGGACCGCTGGATCGCCTTCAACGACACCCTCCACGAGCGCAACGCCGAGGGCTGGTACGCGATGACCGTCTTCATCGACCACGCCTCGGTGCTGGACGCCATCGCCGATGTCGAACCGGAGCGCGCCGAACTCGCTGCTGCCCGCGTCGCCGCCGCACGGGCACGCTCCACCACCACGGTGCCCAGGCCCGGCCACCGGCTGCCGCCGCCCGAGGCACCCATGCCGCCTCCCGGGCCCCCTTCACCGCCGCACAAGCCTGGCCGGTGACTTCCCTTTGCGTCCGCCCCCTTCCACCGCGAAAGCCGAACGCCGTGCGCCCCACCGCTGAACGTCTCGGCCAACAGCCCGATCCGGGCGAGCCGGCAGGCGTTGGTCTCCAGGAGTTCGCCGAAGCGGTGGCAGCCCGGCTGGAACGCCGAGATGCACGATCTCACCGCGGACGTCCACCACACAGCTGTGGCGGAACTCCACTGGGCCAGCGCAACACCCGCTCCCCTACCTGCCCCTCCGCCGAACGGCCCGGCCGCTGAACGCCGCATCCGCTGACGGCCCTATCACCGGATCCCGGACAGGCCAAGCCGCAGATCCCACGGATCCTCGACTTCGCACCATCCCCGCAGGCACTCCACCCGGCACGGGCCTCGCGCCGTACCGCCGGACACGACCGACCAGAAAGGAGGTGCCGACATGCAGCCCGATCAGATCGCGGTCACCATCACCCGGCAGGGCACCCGGGTCACCGCCCGCACCAGCAGCCCACCCGGCCCGGAAGACACCACCGAAGCCCCCGACCGGGAGCACGGGTCTGCCCGCCTGGACCAGCTCGGCCTGACCTCACCCGCGCCGTTCAACGCGGCAGACGCCGTCCTCCACCGCGCCGGCTTCGTGGCCGAAGTGACCCACCACGGGCGTGTCCACCACCTGCCCTTCGGGATGACCGACCCGGTCGAGCAGCGCCGCGCGGTGACCCGGGCCGTGGACATGCTGAGCGCCGAGGGCTTCGCCTACGCCGTCGAGGCCGACCTGCTCGACAACAGCACCCCGGTCCCCACCGACAACGAGGTGAACCTCGGCGACCGTCTCGCTCACCTCACCCAAACCCTGTCCCAGGCCGGTCACACCAGCCAGGCCGTCGCCGTGCTCAGCGAGCTGACCGCGCCTGGCGACGGCGTCCTCGACCAGGTCACCAACATCCTTGACGCCACGGCTGACTGGTGGGAAGGGCTCGGCGAGGCGGCCGATCCCCTCTACGCCGACCGGCTGCGCCGCATCAACCAGCAGATGAGCGTCTCCGTGCTGGAGATCAAGAACCTGCGCGACACCCTGGCCGACCGCCACACCCCGCACCCTCGGCAGGTCCAGCCCACTCCGGGGCCCGCCCGGGAGCCCCGTGTCGTCGCAGCGCTGGCGTTCTCCCCGTCCGCTCAGCGAAGCCGTCCAACCCCTACCCCCGCCCGGCCCGCCGCCACGGCCGCCCCACCCGCGGCCCGGCCCGAGCGCACGCGCTGACCAGAACCCACCGCCACACCGACTCCCGCCAACCACCCTGACCCACCTGGAGGAACACCGCTCATGATCCACACCCGCAGACCATCCGCCCCCACTCGCCCCGCTGTCGCTACCCGCCCTGAACGGATCCGTCATGCCTCCTTCCGAAAATCCGCTCCCCGATATCGCGGTCGGCCGCCACCCCGACTTCGGCATCGTCGCCACCAACCCCAAACACCTCGCCGCGAGCGCCTGGATGCTCCGCGGCTTCGACTTCCACCCCGTCCCCGGCCACCCCGACCTGTACGCACTGGCCGATCAACAGCGCGACGGACCAGGCCGCGCCACCCACGCCGTCGACCTCCTGCGCCGAGCCAACTACCAGATCCAGGTCGACGCCGAGTTCGACACCTTCCCCGAAGCCCCCTCGCCGGTCCACGCCGCCACACCGCAACGCGTCCAGCCCGACGTCGCGTTCGCCGACCACCCCCGGCTCGGCATCGTCGCCGCCACCACCGACGGCGCACTCGCCGGCGAACAGCTCCTGGAAGAACACGGCTGGCAACCCCACCCCAGCCTGGACATCTACACGCTTCCACCGGCCACCGGCCGCGACCAGGCTCTCGGCCAGGTCGCCCAGGCCACCGCGGCGATGCACCGCGCCGACCTCCAGGTGGCCGTCCAGCCCTCCCTCGCCCGGGACGTCACCGCACGACGCCGACCCGCACCGGCCAGGCCGGCGCCCCGGGAACGCAGCCCGGACGCCGCCGCGCGCCAGTTTCCCTCCCTGAGTGCTGCCGCGCTGGCCGCCAGTCCCGCCCGCGCCGGCCTGCCCGCCACGCCCCCGGTCCCCGCACCCGCGGCCCCCGCCCCGGGCCCCCGGCCGGTGGACCCGCGCGTGGCGTTCTCCCACCCCCGCTGACACCCCAACCCCTGCGAAGGAACAGCTCATGGCCGTTGTCGGTACTCCCGGCCATCAGAACGTGCGGAAAGGCGAGTCAGGTAGCTGCGGGGCGGTAAGGCCCCGAGCACGTCGGCCGTCATTGCCCATCGTTCGTGGTCCAGCCACGCGCTAAAAGCTCCGGGCCCGCCTCGCCTTCACCCAACACTCCACCGGCTTTCTGGCCACCACCGATAGGAGATCCGCCGTGCCCGAAACACCAGCAGAGCCGTTCATTCCGATCCGGCACACCATCACCGGCGAGATCACCACCACCGGCTACAACGCCGCCGCCCGGCGCATCCTGCTCCAGGACGGCTTCGAAGAGACGCCCGGCTGCGCCTGCCGAGCGACGGAACCCGGTACGCGGACGCACGGGCCTGCTCGCCAGCCGACGAACTGCTCGTCGCCGGCCACCCCCTGCCCCTGGACCGCGCCCTCGGTCGGCCGGTGAGCGCCGACGGTACGCACCGGTTGGCCCGGTCGCCGATGTCGGCACAGGCCGTGAACCGCTCCGAGACCGGCCAGCCCCTCCAGCCACCCACGCCAACCCCGCCCGCTCTCCTACCTGTTGAAGGAGCCTCGTTGTGACCGCACCCGGACCGCCTACCCGTCCAGCGCGCACCAAGGGCGGCGAACTACGGGCCAAGGTGGCCCGACTGCTGTCCGACCGGTCGGCGGACACGCTCACCATCGGGGGCATGGCCAGGCAACTGGGCCACTCGCACGGCGCCGTCCGCAACGCCGCCCTCACCCTGGTGCGACGCGGCGAGGCCGACCAAAGCGGAAGCGGACAGCCGAAGTTCCGCGCGAATGCGAAGACCGCCGCAGCCGCTCAGACCGCTGTGATCAGCCCGCCGGGCACCCACTCTCCCCGCGTCCAGGCGGCCACGGCCCGCACGACCATTCCCGCAGCAGCCACGCCCAAGCAGACCGGCCCGATCCGTCGCACCGGGGGCCAGCTCTACCACCCCCGGGAGCTGGCCGATCTGCCCGACGTCGAAGCTCTGAACCGCCTGCGCGACGCCGACGTGCCGGTGCTGCTCTACGGCCCTCCGGGAACCGGCAAGACCAGTCTGGTCGAGGCCGCGTTCCCCGACCTGCTCACCGTCGCCGGTGACGGCGACACCACGGTCGGAGACCTGATCGGCGAGTACACACAGGACGACGCGGGAGCCTACGTCTTCCAGTACGGTCCGCTGGTCACCGCGATGACCGAGGGCCGCGCCCTGCTGATCGACGATGCCACCCTGATCTCGCCGAAGGTTCTGGCGGCGCTGTATCCCGCAATGGACGGGCGCCGCCAGATCCAGGTCAAGGCCCACAAGGGCGAGACCATCAAGGCCGAACCGGGCTTCTACGTGGTGGCGGGCCACAACCCCGGCGTCCACGGGGCGGTGTTGACGGAAGCGCTCGCGAGCCGGTTCAGCGTGCAGATCCAGATCGGCACGGACTACGACCTCGCCCTGGCCCTGAAGATCGATGCCCGGGTGGTGCGGATCGCCCGACATCTCGCCCGCCAGGTCGAACTGGGTGAGCTGGGATGGGCCCCGCAGCTGCGGGAGCTGCTCAGCTACCAGAAGGCCGAGGCCGTCCTCGGCACCAGGGCCGCGCTCGCGAACTTGATCGGCATCGCCCCTGTGGAGGACCGCGAAGTCGTCGCCGCCGCCGTCGGCAAGATCGCCGGCGTCAAGGAGGTCGCACCCCTCACCCTAGGCAAGCAGCTTCCCGCCTCGGCCGTCCGGCAGCCCCCGGGCAGCACCGGCTCCGCACAGCGGGGCCGCTCGCGATGAGCGCCCACCACCACGTCCAGACCCCCGCCATCACGCCGGACGTCGACGCCGATCTCGCGCGCTGGGACGACGACGGCGCCCCGCCCGCACAGCCCCGTTCCTCCCCGGCCGCGTGGCTGCGGGTGGGAGCCGAGCTCGGCGATCGGCTGGTCGCCCTGTCCGGCCGCGAGGACCTGCTCGTCACCTGCCGCCCCGGCACCCGCAGCGGCGCACCGGGCGCCTACTTCCCGGGCTCGGCGGAGATCGAGTTCGACGCCCGTCTGTTCGCCCCGCTGAAGCCCCACGAGATCCATCCACGGATCGTGGGCGACGAGGAGCGGTATCCCGCCGCCTGGGGCGTGGTCGTCCACGAGGCCGCCCACGCGGCCCACTCCGTCTGGACACCGCCTGCCGGAGCAGACCCCCGTGTCCTCCAGGCCGCGCTCCTACTGGAGGAGAGCCGCATCGAAGGTGCTCACCTGATCACGCGGCCCACCGACCGCACGTACCTCCGCACCAGTGCCCGAACCCTGGTCATGCCCGACATCGCCCACCCCACCCTCCAGGGCATCGAGCACGCCGCCAGCGTGGCGGCCCTGATCCTCAGCCGCCGGGACGTCGGCATCCTGGACGCCGGCGAGACCCAGGCCGTCGCCGATCTGTGCGAACAAGTGCTGGGCGCAGACCTGCTGGCCAACCTCACCCGCATCTGGACCGCAGCCCACCAGTGCGCCGACCACGACGCCCAGAGCATGCTCGCGCACGCCCAGGACTGGTGCGACGCCCTGGACGCCGCTGCCCCCGCCCTGCCCGTGCCGGAGGACCTCAGCGATCTGCTGTCCGCCGCCGCCGCGGTCGTCCTGGACAGCATGGACGCCAACGACGCCGCCGACCTCGCGGCACGGGCTGCCGCGGACAACGCCGTGGCCGCGCAGTCCCGGGCAAAGGCCACCACCCGCGCCCAGCAAGCTGACCAGCGACGCAAGGCCGCTGCCACCGCCAAGTCGGTCTTCAACACCCGTGGCACCACCGTCAGTCCCGACGGCACACCGGCGCCCTACGGCACACCGGTCACCGGCACCCGCAAGCCCACCGCCGCCGAGCAGAGCGCCGCCGCGCGCCTGAGCCGCGCCCTGCGTGCCGCCGCCTACCGCGAGCGGACCGAGGAGAAGGCCACCAGCCCCACCCCGCCCGGCCGCCTCAACATGCGCGCCGCCCTCGCCCGCGACGCTCAGCACGCGGCCGGGTCGGTCCCCACCGCGGAACCGTTCACCCGCACGCGGCGGCGCAGCTCCCCCACCCCACCCCTGCGTGTGGGGATCGCCGTCGACGTCTCCGCGTCCATGCGGGCCGCCTGCGCGCCCGTCGCCTCCGCTGCCTGGATCGTGGCACGCGCAGCAGCCCTGACCGACCCCGACTCCCGCACCGCCACCATCGCCTACGACACGCACCTGACCGCCTTGACCCGACCCACCCACCGGGCACCGGAGCGCGTGACAACGGTCGGCGCCAACGGCCGCAGTCACAACCTCGCCAACGCCCTGGACGCGCTCGACCACGGCCTCGAACTCAGCCGCCCCGGCGCCGGCCGCCTCCTCGTGATCGTCACCGACGCCATCTACACCCCTGACGAAACCGCTCAAGCCGTCACCCGCGTCAAGCAGCTCACGACCGCCGGCTGCGCCGTACTCCAACTCACCCTCACCGCCAGGTCCCAGCACTTGCCGGGGACCACCTTGCTGCACCTGACCCAGCCCTCCAGCGCTCCCGCCGCCATCGCCACGGCGGCCACCAACGCCATTCGCAGGACACGCTGAGACGACGCAGAAGGCAGAAAAGGGGTGGCTCTGCGCAACCAGGCCCGCGGGCTCGACATCGTCGCCACCGTCATCCGCCAGGACGGCCGCTGGGCCCGGCTGCACGGCGACGCCGACTTCGCCCGCTCGGCCTGCGCGTACTTCGCCCACGACCACGGGCTCCACGCGCCGGCGTGACGAAGGTGCGGGCTTCTACCACCGGTTTCCGGACGGGCCAAATCGCGGATCGTGCGGATCCTCATCACCCGGAAGCCCGACCACGGGCTCCGCGCCTTCGCTCTCCTTCGAGGTCCATGCCGTGATCGCCTACCTGCAGCGCGCCAGCAACACCGCCGGTCTGCTCGCCTACCTCTACGGGCCGGGCGAGCGCGGCGACCAGCGCAATCCCCGCCTGGTGGGCGGTGACTGCCACGGCGCCCCGCTCGACCTGCTCACCCACGCCGACACCCTGCCCTACCTGGCTCACGCCCTGGACGCGCCCGTCGAACGCCTTGGCACCCGCGCGCCGGAGCGGCCGGTGTGGGTCTGCTCGGTCCGCTCCGATCCCCGCCATCGCGATCTGAGCGACGCCCAGTGGGCGGATGTCGCCCGCCGGGTCGCGGGGGTCACCGTCGCGTCCGGCGGTGATCCGGACGCCTGCCGCTGGATCGCCCTGCGCAACCAGCCCCGCCAGGTGCACGTCGTGGCGACCCTCGCCCGTGAGGACGGCCGTCTCCACAACGCCTACCGCGACGCCTTCCACCTGCAGACCGAATGCCGCCGCATCGCCGGCGAACTCGGCCACCTGCCGGTCTCCCCACAACCCACGCCCCCCGTACCGGAGAAGTCGATGCCTATCACCGTCACCATCGCCGCCGAGCCGAGCGGCAGCGTCGTCGCCCGCGGTGGCGACAGCCTCGCCAAATCCCTCCTCAACCACGCGGGATTCGCCTACGCCAACGACTGGCACGGCCCCCGCCACCGCCTGCCAACCTCCATGGGGCGCGAAGAACAGGCGGCTGTCGCCTCCCACGCCGCCGAGATGCTCCGCGCCGCCCGCTACGCCGTCGAACTCGACCCCGTCCTCGACACCGCGCCCGCCGAACCGCAGTCCCTCGGCGGCCAGGTCCTGGCGATGACCGACCAGATCCGGGGCGCCCAGAGCGGTGCCGAGTTGGCCGACACGCTCGGACCGCTCCTTCACGCCGAGCACGGTGTCCTGGAACGAGTCCGGGAGGCGCTGGAGGCCGCCGGGGAGCAGATCACCGATCTGGACGACGAGGCGTACCAGCTCGCCGACCGGTTCGGGTTCGCCTCCGAGTTCATCACCGCCGCGGAGGGGGAACTCCTCGGCGCCGATGAGGAACTGCGCCGGATCGCGGTCCCGGCGCACGAGCAGGCAGCGGCGCGGTCGGCTGCGGTGCACGACGCCCGCAGCGCCGCGCTGGCCACCTCGCCCGTCGCGACCCAGGCATCAGCCTCCCGGAACACCACCCCCTCTGCCCCCTCTGCCCCGGCCGCGGCACCGCCCGCCGGCCCGGCGCGCGACTGCGCCCCCCGGACCCGGTGACCGGCGATGCGCGTGATGCCCGCCCTCCGTTCCGACGGCCAAGCGCCCCTCTATCTCATGCGGGTCGCCGATGCCCTGGCCAGCACCACGGCGACGTACGCCATCCCGCTGCTGGTGCTGATCACCACCGGCTCCACCGCCCTGACCGGCATCGCCTTCCTGCTGGAGTGGACCCCGCGCCTGGCAGCCTTCACCTTCGCCGGAACCGTGACCGACCGCTTCGGCGCCGCTCACGTCTTCCGCGCCACGAACGTCGTCCGCGCCACCGTGGTCGCCCTGGCCGCCGGGTTGTTGACGGCCCTGCCCAGCACGGGGACCGCGACAACCGCCGTTGTCCTGGCGTTCGGTTCGGTGTCCGGGCTGCTGGCGGAGGTCTCCTTCGTCGCGGTGGAGACCCTCGCCGCCGAAGCCGGCCGCGACCTGGGCGACCAGGCGCACCGTCTGCAGGCGGCGCAGACCGGCATCGACCAGGGCGCTGTTCTCGTCGGGCCGCTGCTGGGCGGCGTGCTGCTGCTGGCCGGGCCCGGCGTCCTGCTGGCCGTGGTCGCGCTACTGGCGATGACCGCAGCGGTCACCACACCCAACGCAGTTGAAGCTGCGGCGGGCCACCGCCGGGCGCCGAGCAGTCTGCTGACCGGGTGGCGGGCCTTGCGCCGAACTCCGGCTCTGGCCTGGCTGATCGGCGGGCTGGCCGCGTCCAACCTGGCCAGCGGGGTGCTGCAGGCCGCCGCCCCGATCACCGTCATCCACCGCTTCCACCATTCCACCGCCTCCGTCGGCGCGGTGTGGAGCGCGGCGGCCGTCGCCTCCCTGCCCACCGTGATCGCCGCCCGGCAGGCCATCGACCGCTGGTCGGTGTGGCCGGTCGGCGCTGTGGCCGCCGCCGTGTCCACCGTCGCCTGCCTCGGTATCGCCTTGGCCCCCGGCTTCGCCGCTTACGCTGCCGCCGTCGCGGTTCTGATGGCGGCCGAAGGGGCGCTGACCGTGGTTCTGCGCACGCTGCGGGCCCGCCTCATCCCTGCCGCCGCGTTCGGCTCGACCCTGGCGGTCACGATCATCGTGGTGCTGCTGCCGCTGCCGGTGGCCGGAGCCCTGGTCGCGGCCGTGCCCGCCGCGGGACTTCCGCACCTGCTGCTGGCCTGCGCCGTCCTGCAGGGCCTGGTGCTCGCCGCGTGCTTCCACGGCCTGCGCCGCCATCGCGAAGCCTGCGAACCCCGGCCCGAGCGGGTTCTCGCGGCCCACCGCAGCGAGCCGGTCCAGCCGGTAGACGCGCCATGACCACCGTCGTTCCGACTCCGACTCCTCTTCCGCTCTCCCTTCTTCCCGTTCAACTCCCGCCCTCTGGAAGGTTTCTCATGTCCCGATCCACCAGCCCCGTGCTCATCGTCGTCGGCGGAACGGATCCGATTTACCGGGGGTACTGCCTGGAGCAGTCCGCTGCCGCGTACCCGATCGCGCTGATCGACACCAAGCCGCCGAGCCGGCAGCAGCACCTGGTCGTCGACCACGAGGTCGCCGACACCCACGATCCGGCCGCCGTCGTCGCTGCCGGCCTGGCCCTAGCGAAGCGCCACGCCATCGCGGGGGTCGTCACCTGGGACGAATACTGCCTCGTCCCGACCGCGCAGCTCGTCGCCCGCCTCGGCCTGCCCGGCAACAGCGTCGAGTCGATGAACGCCGGCCGCAACAAGGCCGCCAGCCGCGCGAAGTTCGCCGAGCACCACGTGCCCTCCGCGACGTCCACCCGCGTCGACACGCTGGAAGAGGCGACGACGGCGGCGTCCCGTACCGGTTTCCCGGTCGTCCTCAAGCCCGCGTCGCACGCGGCCAGCATCGGCGTGATCTGCGTCGACACCCCCGAAGAGCTGCCCGCCGCTTGGGAGTTCGCCGCCGCCGGCGCAGGCGAGCAGGGCCCGGAAGGCCACGGTGTGCTGGTCGAGGAGTACCTCGTCGGACCGGAGATCAGCGTCGAATGCGTGACCGTCGGCGGCACGACGACCGCGGTCGCGGTGACGCGCAAGGAGGTCGGCTTCGCCCCGTACTTCGAGGAGACCGGCCACACCGTCACCGCCGGCGACCCGCTCCTGCCGCACGTCGCCCCCACAGCCGCCCAGGCCGTGCGGGCGTTGGGAATCACCGACGGCGTCCAGCACGTCGAGATGCGCCTGACCGCCTCCGGGCCCCGCATCATCGAGGTCAACTCCCGCATCGGCGGGGACCTGATCGGCACGCTGGTGCGCCTGGCCACCGGCCTGGACCTGCCCCGCATCGCCGCCGACATCGCCTGCGGAAACGATCCCTCGCTGACACCCAGCGCGCACCGGACGGCCGCGATCAAGATCCTGTATCCCCCGGCCGATGGCATCCTCACCGCCCGTCGCCTGGCAGCCGAACCCGGTCGGCAGTTCCCGTGGCTGCACCAGGTGGCCTGGCTGCAGGACGTCGGCGATCGCGTCGCACTGCCGCCGAAGGGTGGCGCGAACGCGCGGATCGGGTTCCTGATCGTCACCGCCGACAGCCCCGCCACCGCCCACGAGCGGCTGGCTGTTCTCGTCGAGGGCCTGACCCTGGCGGTCGCCCCGTGACCGCGGCACGCGAGTCGGCCGGACCTGGTGGCAGAGCCGATCCCCACGTCCACGTCACGTTCAGCCCGGCGGGCAGCGCACACCACCGTGTGCTCCCCGCCCGGGCGCCACCCAGGGAGCACCCGTGTCCGAGTCCTACCCGAGTACCGGCCTCGGTTTCACCGCCGAGGACGTCCAACGCGCCGCTGCCCACGTCTGCGCACAGAGCTTGAGCCGCCTCGACCACCCCTCCGGTACCGGCGACTTCCTTCAGGATCAGGCCATCGCCAGCGCCCGCGCGGCCGGCCTGTCGACAACCTGGTCCGTTCTGCAGGCAGAGGACTTCACCGCCGTGACCCGCCGCCTGCACCTGCTCATCCTCGACGCGGCCGACCACACCTCGCTCGCCACCCTCGGCACCGGACCTCGCCGCCCCGGCGGCGCCCCGGAGTCGCTGGATTTCCTCCTGCCGCCGGACGTCGGCCGCTGGGCGACCGGCGGGGACATCCGGCACGCAGCGATCACCCTCGCTCACGACCTCATCGCCGACGACCTGAGCGACGGTCCGATCTTCGGCGGAATCCTCGACGAGCCGATCGCCTCACGGTTCACCCTCGACGGGTCCGCACCGACGTGGGGCCAACTGCCCGCACATCACCTGATCCCCGCACTGTGGATGATCCACCAAGCCGTCGAACAGGCGCACCACGACATCGACGCGGCCGTCGACCAGGCCATCCACAATGCCTCCTTGCAATCCCGTCCGGCCACGACTGCGCCGGCGAACACCCGAGCGGCGTCGGCCCAACCGCCCGCCGGGCCCGCCGCCGCGGCAGAGGACTTCCCAGCCACGCCGAACCGCGCTGACCAGTACGGCACCGACGTCGAGATCTGGTACGAGCACAGGGTCTTCGCCGACGTCCGCACGGGCATATCCCCGATCGCCCACCAGATCCTGTGGGAGCACGGCTTCACCCTCGACCACGCGCGGCTCGGCCCCGACAGCCGTGTCCTGGCCCGCGACGACGGCTGGAGCGAGGACAAAGCCTGCGCCACCCGGGCAGCACAGGCGCTGACCCGCGCCGGGTTCACCACGAACCTGGATCCGATGCTGCTCTCCCGAGACGCCCTGGCCGCCGACCACACTCACCGCCTGCGCCGGCAGCAGGCCGCGACGCGCACCTCTCCGACTGCCGGCATCCGCTCACCCGGAACGGCAGCTGCCTCGCTGCCCCTGCCGCCGACCACCTCGACCGCCATCCGCCGCACCCGCTAGGAAACCCGCCATGACCAGCAGAAGAACCCACCGCCCCGCAGCCATCCGTCCGCTCACCTCTCACACCCGGACCCCGTCATGCCCTCTCCACGTACCAGCGCACCCTCGACCACCACCGGCACCGATGCCCTCCTCTACCTGCTCTTCGGCGCCCTGGCTGCCGCCCTCGCCTTCGGCTCCCTTGCCTGGCTCACCGGCAACCTCACCAACACGGCTGTCGGCAGCGGACCTTGGGCACCGTTCCGTGCAACCGACGCCCTCCTGCACCCCGATGTGCTGTGGCCGCACTTGAGCACCACTGCCGTGCTGATCGGTGCCCGGATCATCCCCGGCCTGCTCACCCTCGTCCTCGTCGTGACGGGATGCGTCCTGTACCTGCGGATACGCGGCGGCGCGAGGAGCGGGCTGGCGCCCAAGGCGGAACTCGCCCCGCTGCTGGACAAAGAGATCACCGCGAAGGCGCAGGCCCTGCGGCCGAGCCTGGCCGACCGGGAGCGTAAAAGAGGTCGCGCCTGCTGACCGCGGCATCCTGCTCGGCACCCTCTCCCCCGGGCGGACGGAGGTGCGCGCGTCGTGGGAGGACGTGCTCGTCGCGATCATGGCCCCGCGTTCCGGGAAGACGTCCGGGCTGGCCATCCCCGCGATCCTCGCCGCTCCCGGGCCGGTCCTGCTCACGTCCAACAAGGCGGCGAACGACGCCTTCACCACCACGGTGGACGCCCGATCCCGGGTGGGCACGGTGTGGACGCTGGACCCGCAGCAGATCGCCCACCACCCCCGGCAGATGTGGTGGGACATCCTCGCCGACGCCCGCGACCTTGCCGGGGCCAAGCGCCTGGCCGGGCACTTCGTCGCCGCATCGGTCGACGAGTCGAACGGCTCGGACTTCTGGTCCACCGCCGCATCCAACACGCTGGGTGCCCTGTTCCTGGCAGCCGCCTCGCACCGGCGGCCGATCACCGACGTCCTGGCGTGGCTCGCCTCACCGGCCGACCGCACCCCGGTCGACCTGCTCACCGACGCCGGCCACGACGCGGTCGCCGCGCAACTCCAGGGCACCGTCTCCGGCGCCACCGAAACCCGCGATGGCATCTACGAGACGGCGAGGCAGTACGCGAGCTGCCTGCTCGACCCGGACGTCGCCGCCTGGGTCACCCCCGCCAAGGGGTTGCCGCAGTTCCAGCCGGCCGACTTCGCCACCTCCCGCGACACGCTGTATCTGCTCAGCAAGGACGGGGGCGGCTCCGCCTCGGCGATCATCGCCGCTGCCGCCGACGCCGTGATGCGCGCGGCCGTCGTCGTCGCGGAACGCTCCGGCGGTCGGCTCGACCCGCCCGCCCTGTGCGTCCTGGACGAGGCCGCCAACGTCTGCCGGATCTCGGATCTCCCGGACCTGTACTCGCACCTGGGCAGCCGGGGCGTCATCCCGATGACGATCCTGCAGTCCTATCGGCAGGGCCAGAAGTGCTGGGGCGAACAGGGGATGGACGCCCTGTGGTCCGCCGCCACCGTCAAGATCATCGGATCGGGCATCGATGACGCGGACTTCGCGGACAAGTTGAGCCGGATGATCGGCGATCACGACGTGCAGACCACCTCGGTCTCCACCAGCGACTCCGGCAAGTCCACCTCCGTCAGTATGCGCGCCGAGCGGATCCTGCCCGCCGACGCGATCCGCGCCCTGCCCAAGGGCAAGGCACTGCTGTTCGCCACCGGTATCCGGGCCGCGATGCTCAACCTCAAGCCCTGGTACAAGGAGCCTGCCGCCAAGACGATCGGCCCCGCGTCGGCCGCCGCCACGAAGGCGATCACCGAACGGGCGCTTGCCAAGGCCACGTTGGGCCGTGACGACTTCGACACCACCGCATGACCACCCCCTTTCCTGCCTGCTGGAGCACCCATGTCCTTCTCCGCTACCTCCTCCCTCACCCGGCCCTTCGGTGATCTGCCGGTTGCGCGGCACGGCGGGCGCTGGCTGCTGACCGCCGGCGCCGGAGCCGTTCCCGCCGACCGGGCGCTCGCCGTCGAGCTGGACCGCTACGCCGTAGCAATGGCCGCTGCCGACCGGGCCGTCGCCGCCCCGCCCCCGCAGCCCGGGGGGCGGCGGTGAGGCCCCTGCTGCAGGCCGAGCAGGCCGTCCTCGGTGCGGTCCTGCTCGACCCCGACCAGCTCGACCACCTCGGCTGGCTGGAACCAGAGCACTTCCACCGGCCGGCCCACCAGGCACTGTTCGCCGCCCTGCGCCACCTGCGCTCCCAGGGCCAGCCGGTCCTGGCCGCCGACGGCACGGTGCCGCTGGCGTGGGTGAACGACGCCGTCACGGAGGCCGGCAAGCACCTGCCCGGCGTGACCTCGGTGTACGCGCACGTGCTGGTGTCGGCCTGCCCCCGCCCCGCACACGCCCCCGTCTACGGGCGGATGGTCCTGGAAGGCGCCATCCACCGCACGGTCACCGAACACGCCGTACGCCTGCACCAGACCGCCCGCGACGACGCGATCCGCGGCGAGGTCGACACCACCCTGCACCACGCGGACGTACTGGCCGCCGTACTGGAAGACCTCGCCCGGCGCTGGGGAACCGAACCCCGGCCCGCCGCCCCTCCACCGACGCCCGCTCCCGCGAGCCCGGCCCCCACCGAGGCCCCGGAGGTCGCGGACAACGAACGGCTCCTACTGGCCACGCTCACCGAGCAGCCGTCCGGCATGGACGAGGTCGTCGACTGGCTGCGACCCGGCGACTTCGCCGACCGCGCGCACGGCGAGCTGTACAGGTGCCTGGGCGCGCTCCACCACCGCGGCGAACCCATCGACCAGGTCACGCTGCTCTGGGAGGCGCAGCGGCGCGGCCTGCTCGCCGACGGCACCGTCACCGGCGAGGAGATCACCGCCATCTGCCAAGGCATCGGCCCCGGCAGTGCGCAGTGGCTCGGCGAGGAGGTCGTCCGCTCGGCGCTATTGCGGACCGCCGCCGCCTCCGCCCAGACGCTCCGCGACCTCGCCTCGACCGATGCCCTGGCCCCGGGCCCGTTGATCAACCACGCCCTGGCCGCTCTCGTCGTCCTGGACGACATCCGCCAGCGCTGGACCACCGCCACCGGGTCGCTGTCACCGACCCCGGCTCGCGATGAGCCCCCCGCCGCCGGCCCGCCGCCCGCGCAAGTCCGTGCCGCCCGCGCCCGCAGCACCCCACCCGCCCCCACACCCGGGGCACCCGCCAAACCCCCTGCCGTGCCGCCGGTACGGCCGCCTTCCCGGAGCCACGCATGAATCAGCCGCACCAGCCGGACACCGAACTCCACGCGCTCGCAGCGGAGTTCGATGCCGCACTGCGCTCCCTCAGCACACCGGGCCCCGCCCCGCAGCACCTGTCCGAAGCCCTCACCACCGTCGTCGGCCTCACAGCCCGCCTCGGCCCCGAAATCCACGACGCCCACGCTGCGCTGACCACCTGTGCCCCCGCCGACCGGTCCTTCCACGCGGCCACCGCGGACCAGCTGTGCCACGCCGTCGCCGCAGCCGGCCGGGCGGTCAACGAGCTGGTCAAAGCCCAAAGCGCCCACCTGTTCATCGACCACTTCCCCGACCTGTACGGCAACGCCGACGTGAACATCGCCTTCGCCCGCACCCGCATCGCCACCGCGCTCACCACCGCCCGCGACAACCTGAGCGAAGCCCACAGCTATCTGCGAGACCTGACAGCCACCAACCCGGCCTCACCACTCCTGCACGCCGCCCGCGCCCGCAGCCCCCGGGCCACCACCGGCGCCAGCCTCTCCGCCACATCCGCCGCCAGTTCCAGCACGCACGTACCACCGAACCCGTCGCGCCGGCGCTGACGCTGACGCACCGGCCATCCGCCAGACAGTCCCGGCCGTACACCCACCACCCAGCCCAACACGCCCCGCACCACCAACTTCCCGAGGAACGTGCCATGTCCAGCATCACCGAGGCTCTGGCCCTGTACGACACGGCCAATCAGGTCGACCGGCTCAACTTCCAACTGCGCGCCCTGAACCGCGGTCCCGCCATCCCGTCACTGAGCGAGGTGTCCTCCTATGTCCATACCCTGGCCGAGATCACCCTTTCGGTCAGCGAGCAGGTCAAACACCGAAGCGCGCAGATTCGCAGAATCTCGTTTCCGCAAAAGGAGAAACTCGCGCGTGGGCCTGTTTTCCCGGCGGTATCGCGAACGGGTACGTAACTGATTCCGCTCCGCGGATTTAAGCCTGAGTGGGAGCACACGTACGAGCGGGCGGAAATCAGCCAACCAGGATCAAGCCTCAGTCGGCGTGGGGGGTCGAGGCTGTCCTCGCTTCACTTGGCGCCGGCCGGTGTGTCATGGAGGTGACACCGCCGACGAGCATGTCGAGGTTGAAGGCGTAGTACTCATCAGGGCTCACGCAATCGGCCAGTGCGTCCGCACACCAGACCACCGTTGGGTACCGACGGGGGACAAGGCTGTGAGCGACGCTCTCTTTGCTCGAACGGCATCTTCGCGCGCCACTTCGTCACTCGGATGCTCGCGTCCAGGCTCCGCGGTGACCAGGGCAATGACGGCACTGAGCAGATACCCGCCCACTTCTGCAGTGCGGTCCCCTGGCAGGTTGCCGAGCCGCAGCGAAAGGGTGCGTTCGGTAAGGGCGAGGCCCGCCGGGGACGCGAGGACCCGCGGCGACCAGCAGAGGGGCGACGGCGGGTTGGGGGCGCAGGGAGGCCAGGAACGCCGCCAGGACCGCGCTCAGTTGTTGAGCCCACGGCGAGGAGTCCTCGGGCGGGGGGGAGTTCCACGTTCGCGAACAGGCGCTCCGCCATGCCGTCGAGTAGCTGGTCCTTCTCCTTGAAATGCCAGTACAGGGCGGTTGGGGTGACATTGTGCTGCTTAGCCAGCCTGCGGATGGTCACCGCCTCCAGCCCCTCGACGTCGGCGATTGCGATTGCACTGTCCGCGATCGCCTCCCGACGCAACCGCTCTTGACCATGACCGTGGGCGCCGCCTCGATCTCCCTCCAGGACGCCGACTCGCTCGGCGGTGACGACAGCATCCTGATGCGTCAGCGCCGGGACCACGCACGGCTCGACGCGATGATCAGCCGCTGCCAGTCCGAGGACCTCCCGGCCGACGAGCTGGACGCGCTCTGGCTCGACATCGTGCAGCTGGTGTTCAGCCACGCCTTCGCCGAGGAGACCGTGCTGTGGCCGCTGCTGCGTCGCGTGGCACCGGCCGGGGAGGCGCTCACGCGTCAGGTCGAGGAGGAGCACCAGGAGATCAACGAGCTGATCGCAAGGATCGAGCGGTCCCTGGACGACCCCTGGCGCGCGGAGTAGCTCCAGCAGGCGTTCGCCCTCGCCCGGCAGGACATCCGCGACGAGGAGGATGAGCTGCTGCCGCATCTGCGCGTGGGCACCGGCACGGCCGAGCTGCGCGCCGAGGGTTACCGTACGGCGCTGCGGCGTGCCGGGATCACCCCGTGCCCCGCGTGGGAGCGTCCGGTGAGGGCGTTGCACCGGGGCGACGGCGCCCGGGCGATGTTCGAACTTCTCGACTCCGGCGACGCGCCCGACGCGGTGTTCGCGTTCAGCGACGAACTGGCGCTGGGCGCGCTGCACACGGCGTACGTCCGGGGGCTGCGGGTGCCGGAGGACCTGGCGGTCGTCGGGCTCGACGACATCGAGGACGGCCGGTTCGGCCGGCCGACGCTCACCCCCGTCTCCCCCGACAAGAGGCAGATCGCCGCGCGGGCGCTGCAGTGCCGACGTGTGTCGGCGACCGTTTCGGTGTCCGGGGTGCCCCAGGTGTCGGGCTGCCCGAAGACGACAGTTATGGGCCTGTGTTCTTCGTAACGCGCTGCTGACCTGGCACTTCATGGTTGTTCGTGCGGCTTGCCGAGGGGTGACGGACGGCGACTCGATTCCGGGAGGACTCGACCATGAGAGATCGCGCGGTGGGCCGCGGGG
Organism: Actinacidiphila sp. bgisy145; assembly: GCF_057708125.1. NCBI lineage: Bacteria > Bacillati > Actinomycetota > Actinomycetes > Kitasatosporales > Streptomycetaceae > Actinacidiphila > Actinacidiphila sp. bgisy145. Next base: position 754 of record NZ_JBYIRL010000046.1, on the reverse strand, counting down.
AGCTGCCAGACGCGGCCTGGGACCGGCTGGAGTGTCTGCTGCCGAAGGCCGACGGGCGGGGCCGACCATGGCGTGATCACCGACAGGTGATCAACGGAGTGCTGTGGCGATTGCGGACGGCGCTCCATGGCGCGACCTGCCGGAACGCTACGGACCGTGGCAGACGGTGTACGAGCGGTTCGCGCGCTGGGAAGCGGACGGCACATGGGCTCGTCTGCTGGAAGCAGTCCAGGCGCGTGACGACTCGACCGGAGTGCTGGAGTGGACGGTGTCGGTGGACTCCACCATCAACCGTGCCCACCAGCATGCCGCCGGAGCCCGCAAAAGGGGGTATCGGCACCGGACGAACCGGGAGGTGCATCGCATTCAATGCTTGGCCAGGCGCTCGGCAGGTCACGAGGCGGGTTGACCACGAAGGTGCACCTCGCGGCCGACGGCCGCGGCCTGCCTCTGGCCATCGTCGTGACCCCAGGCAATGTCAACGACTCCACGGTATTCGACACGGTGCTGGAAGCAGTGCGAGTGCCTCGCCTGTCTGCAGGACGGCCCCGCCGCAAGCCAGAGACGGTCATCGCCGACAGGGCGTACTCGTCACGGGCCATACGGGCGGTCATCCCCGAACGATCCGACCAGATCGCCAACCGGCAACGCCGAGGAGCGGCCGGCGGTCGGCCGCCATCCTTCGACCCAGAGCAGTACAAGGCCCGCAACGTGGTCGAACGATGCTTCAGCAGGCTCAAGCAGTTCCGAGCTG
>NZ_JBYIRL010000045.1:0-58877 GCF_057708125.1 Actinacidiphila sp. bgisy145 | reverse complement strand
GGCCGAGTATCAGAACATCCCGTACCGGCCGACACCGTGCCTTCGTTCTTCACGCCCACTTGGTTTTCGTGACGAAGTACCGGCACCTAAAGCCCGGTGCACTGCGATGAGACCCGGTAGCGCGACCAGTTCTCGGCGTCGACGAGCAGCTTCCACACCACTTCGGGCGGCGCCTTCACGTCGATGTCATTGAGGGCGTAGAGCGCCGACGTCTTCGGGTCGTACGGTTCCGGCCACATCACCTTGTCGTACATCGTCCGTCCTTCCGTTCGGGGTGTTCTGGGCGTTCCGGGTGTTCCGTTGGCAGCGGCGCGAGGCGCCGAAGGCGCGTCAACCGGCCTGCTCCTCCCGCTCGGCCGCCACCTTGGCGAGCGCCGCGAGCAGGTTCTCGTGCGTGCGCCAGAAGACCTCGGGGTCCTGCTTCGCCAGTTCGACCCAGAGCGGACCTTGCATCGTCTCCTCGGTCCACAGATGGGTCCCCGTCGGCGTGGGGGTGATGATCCAGGCGTGGTAGGCCCTGGACTCCTCGGACGCCTTGGGGTGGCCGCCCCACGCGATCCGCGTCCGGGGCCGGAACTCCTGTACGGAGGCGAACACGTCCTGGCCGGCCAGGTTGGTCTCGAACCGCGTGCCCAGGCGCAGCGCGTCATGGCCGTCGAGCAGCCGCACCTCCCCCACGCCCGGGTAGAAGGAGGGCCACGTGCGGGGATCGACGAGCAGGGACCAGACCGTTTCCGGAGATGCCTCGACCTCCAGCTCGTTGGTGAAGTGGATGGGGGATCGACTGGGCGTCATGGCCTGCGGCCAGTTGATCGCCTCGAACGTCTCGGACATGGGCCTCTCCCAACGTCGGACCGCTCCCTGGCGGTCGGTTCCGTGATGTACGGCGGGCGACGGTTGCGCACCGCCGGTGTTCCGTTTCGACGGGATTCCGTTCGACGGGGACCGTCACACGATGGGCGGGAGCACGGACGGCGTGTTCCCGCCGGCGGCCACGGAGTCGCGCAGCGCGTCGAGGCCGGCGGCATGCTGGACGATCGGCTCGTATCCGAGGTCGGCCACCGCCCTGTCCGTGCGCAGGGTGCACTGCTGCCCGAGGAACCAGCGGGCGGGGACGGGGACTTGACCGGCCGCGGTCTCGGCGTCCAGGTCGGGTACCGCGACGTCCACGCCGAGGATCGCGAACTGGGCCTCAAGGAACGCGCGGAGGGTGACGCGGTGCCGGTCGGTGACGAAGTAGGCCTGGCCCGGCCGGCCGCGCTGCCATCCGAGCACGAGTCCCTCGACGGCGTTGTCGACGTACGTGACGTCGGTCGTGTGCCGGCCGCCGTCGATCCAGGCGAACCGGCCCGCCTTCGCCGCCGCGGCCAGGCCCTCGACGAGGAAGCTGCCGGGTCCCCAGACGAACCGCGGGCGGATCGACACGGTGGCGAGGCCCGGGGCGTTCGCGTCGAGCACGATCCGCTCGGCCACGGCCTTCGTGGCGCTGTAGGCGGCTGCCGAGTCGGGCCGCAGCGGCGCGGTCTCGTCCACGTCCACGAGCGGGTCGCCGGCCAGCAGCGCGGCTTCGCTGCCGCAGTGGACGAAACGCGGCACCCCCGCGTGGCGAGCGGCGTCGACGGCCGCCCGGGTGCCGCGCACCGTCACCAGTTCGTGGCGGTCGCGGTCGGCGGTGACATCGGTCTCGGCGGCGAGGTGGAACACCACGTCGCTGCCCGCCACGTCCTCCCGCCACGTCAGCGGCTCGGTCAACTCGCCCCGCACGGGCTCCGCGCCCAGCGCCGAGACCTTCGCGGCCGATGCCTCGCTTCGCACCAGGACCCGTACCGCGTGCCCCGCGCCGAGGAGCCGGCGTACGAGTACCTGGCCGATGAACCCGGAACCGCCGGTGACGAACACCTGCGCCATGTCTCTCTCCTTCGCTTCGTGTGAGCCCCTCGCCGGACGTGGCGAGCGGTCCCATGGGTGAGAGCAACCGGGCGGCCTGCGGGCTTCCCTCCACAATCCTCATACTTCGAAGGCTTGCGATAAGATCCATGGATGGCTTCTCTGCGGGCACTGGAGTGCCTCGTCGCCGTCGCGGACTCCGGGTCGATCACACAGGCCGCGCTGCTGCTGCACTCGTCGCAGCCCGCCGTCTCCCATCAGCTCGCTTCGCTGGAACGGGAGACGCGGACGGTCCTGCTGCGCCGCGAGGCCCGCGGGGTCAAGCTCACTTCCGCGGGGCGGGCCGCCGTCGCGGACGCCAGGCGCGCGATCGAGGCGGCCGCGGCCGCGGTGCGGTCGGCGCGCGCGGCCGGTCAGGCAGCCGGCGGCGTCCTGCGCCTGGTCTGCGCGCAGAGCCTGACGGTGCCGCTGCTGGCGGCCGTCATCCGCCAGTGGCGCCGCCGCCACCCGGAGGTGGCGATCACGCTGCGCGAGTCCACGGCGATGGACGAGGCGCTCGGTCTCGTCGAGTCCGACGAGGTCGACGTGGCCGTGCTGACCGCGCCCTCGGCGGGCCGCTTCACGATCACCGCCGTCGCGGAGGAGGAGATCGTGTGGGCGGCGCCCGCCGACCATCCGCTGGCCGGGCGGCCGGCCGTACGCCTCGCGGATCTCGACGGGGTGCCGCTCGTCCACTTCGCCCCGGACAACGGCCTCAGCGGCTGGCTCGACCAGGCCTTCGCCCGCGAGGGGGTCCATCCGGAGACGGTGATGCGCACCTCGGTGACGGCGACGGCGCCGCAGCTCGCGGCCGCCGGGCTGGGGGTCGCGGTGTGCCCCGTGAGCGCGGTCAGCCACGGCTTTCCGGGAGCGGTGCGCTCCTTCTCCCCGCGGTGGGTCCGGCAACTGGTGGCGGTGACGTCCACGCGGCCAGACCCGCTGGCCGCCCGTTTCATCGCCGACCTGCGCGACCACGGCATGAGCGTGCCGCGCGACGTCCGCGACCAACTCGCCGGGCCCCGCCCACCGGACGAGCCGCCCGCGGCGTGACGGAAGCCGGGGCGCGGCAGGACGGGCTGCCGGACGGGCCGCCGTTCACGGAACCCGGGGTCAGATCGCGGGGTGCTGGTCGCGGACCGGGCTGAGGGACTCCAGCAGGGAGGCGGTGTGCAGCACCGTCGACTCGCAGTGCCAGCCCGCCGCCAGCTGCACGCCGATCGGCAGGCCCTCGCCGCTGGTGCCGAACCGCAGGGACAGCGCCGGGAGGCCGGTCAGGTTGAACGGAACGGTCGCCGTCTGGATGTGCGCGGCGTCCACGGAACGGCCGTCGACGGTGAGCCGGGCGGCGCCGTGTCCGTGTGCGGGAACGGGCAGGACCGGGAGCAGGAGGATGTCGTACCGCTGGAAGTACGCGGCGAACGCGTCCCGGAGGCGTTCGACGCCCTGTTCGGCCAGGACGTAGTCGTGCAGGGGCGTGTCGGGGCCGGCGAGCATGTGCTTCGAGACCCTGCCCATCCGGTCCTCGTGGCCTGCGGTGGCCTCCCGGAAGGCCGGTCTGACCTCCATGACGTGCTGTCGGTAGAAGAGGTCGAGCGGGTTGTCCCGCTCCAGGGCCGGGATGTCCACCGCGTCGACCTCGGCCCCCGCGCTCCGCAGCGCTTCGGCGGCGTCCCGCACGGTGGCGGCGACCTCCGGGTCGATCGGGCCGAGCCCGGAGTCGACCAGCCATCCGACACGCACCGGCCGGTCCGGCGACGTGCCCAGGCCGGCGTCGAACTCCCGCGGCACGCTGGCAAGACCGTCGGCGCCGTCCGGCCCGGACAGCAGCGCGTAGGCCAGGGCGAGGTCGCGGACGGTGCGGGCCATCGGGCCCACGTGCCAGTCACGGCGGGGCGCCCGGGGCCAGACCCCGGTCATCGGGATGCGCCCGTGCGTCGGCTTGAGCGCGGCGATGCCGGTGTGCGCGGCCGGCCCGCGCACCGAGATGGCCAGGTCGCTGCCGAGCCCGAGGGGCGACATGCCCGCCGCGATCGCCGCTGACTCGCCGCCGCTCGAACCGCCGGGTGTACGGCCGAGGTTCCAGGGGTTGTTCGTGCGGCCCGTCAGGAGGTTGTCGGACTCGGTCGAGTACGAGAACTCCGGGAGGTTGGTCTTCGCCAGGAGGATCGCACCGGCCCGCTTCAGGCGGGCCACGCTGGTGGCGTCCCGGTCCGGGACGCGGCCCGCGAAGATCGGGGAACCGCGCTGGGTCAGCACTCCGGCGGTGTCGAACGAGTCCTTGGCCGTGAACGGCACACCGTGCAGCGGCCCGACCGCCACGCCGGCCGCCACCGCCGCGTCCGCGGCCTTCGCCGCCTCCAGAGCCCCGTCGGCGAGCGTGACGATGGCGTTGACCTTGGGATCGGCCGCCTCGATGCGGTCGAGGTGCGCCCGCACCACCTCGACGGAGGAGACCTTCCGGTCGCGGATCAGCTCGGCGAGTCCGCTCGCGTCGCGGTGGATGAGCTCGGTGGTCATGGTGACCTCGTTTCTACTAGACCGGTCTACTAGTCCGGCGTACGGGGGGCGGGGAAGGCCCGTCGAAGGGCTCGTCAGATGTGGAGGACTTGGCGGGTGACGGCCATGGCACGGTCCAGCGGGCGCGCACTGCGGTGGATCTTCGCCATCATGCTCGCTCCGATCCACAGGTCGTAGAGCGCCTCGGCCGCCATGCGGGGGCTCTCCTCGACGGACACGGAGCCGTCCGCGACGCCGTCGGCGATCATCCGCTCCAGGCGGTCGACGATCGCGGTGGTCCCGGTCTTCGTCGCCGCCCTCATCGCCTCGGAGAGGTCGGCGACCTCCGCGCCGAGCTTGACGACCAGGCATCCGCCCTGGCAGTCGTCCGCCGCCTGCGTGTCGTGGAACCTCTGCCAGTAGGCCATCAGGCGCTCGGCGGGGCTCCTGCGGCGGTCGGCGGCGATGCCGTCCATGACGGCCAGGTAGTCGTCGAAGTAGCTCTTCATCATCGCCTCGCCGAAGGCGTCCTTCGAAGCGAAGTAGTGGTAGAAGGACCCCTTCGGGACGCCGGCCGCGGCCAGGACCTCATTGATGCCGACCGCGGCGTAGCCCTTCGTGGCCACGATCCGCCGCGCGGTCTCCAGAAGGCTCTGCCCCGTGTCCACCTTGGTACCTGCCATACGGGCACGCTAGCAGCAGATTAGACCAGTCGTCTAGAAATCCGCTCCGCGCAAGGGCAGCGGGCGTGCAGGCATGCAGAAAATCTATCGCAGCGCCTCCTTCTATCGATGGACGGACGGGAAGCACGGCCCCCGCCCCGCCTGTTGGACACCCACGAGGAGCGGCGCGCCGGGCCTGATCCGGCGGAGCCGGACCTGTCGAGGACCACCCGACGCAGAGCCCAGCGCAAGAGCCCGACGCAAGAGCCCGACGCAAGAGCCCGACGCAGAGAAGGAGCGCTCACCATGAGCAGCATCAGCATCATCGGCCTGGGGCAGATGGCCCGGGTGCTCGCCAACCGGGCGCTCGACGGCGCCCACGCCGTCGAGGTCGTCGGCCGGGACGCCGCCAAGGCCGCGGACGTGGCCGCCGCACTGGGCCGCGGCGCCACCGCGGGCACCATGGACGCGGCCCCGGCCGGGGACATCGTCATCCTCGCCGTGCCCGCCGGCAGCGCCGTGCCGGTCGTCAGCCGGTACGGGGACGCGCTGGCCGGCAAGGTCGTCGTCGACATCTCGAACCCCTTCAACTCCGCCGCCACCGGGGTCGTCACGCCCGAGGGCACCTCCGTCGCACAGGAGATCGCGAAGGCCGCTCCGGCGAGCACTCACGTCGTCAAGGCGTTCAACACCGTCTTCGGCGGCGTCCTCGCCCAGGGGCGCCCGGTGGACGTGTTCCTCGCCGGCGACGACGCGCGGGCCAAGGCGCGCACGTCGGCGTTCGTCGAGAGCATCGGGCTGCGCCCGTGGGACACCGGCGACCTGGCGATGGCGCGGTGGCTGGAGGGCGCCGGGGTGCTGATGATGGGCCTGGGGCGCCATGGCGTGGGGGCGTACGACTTCTCCCTGGGCGTCACCACCGCCGGCTGAGCGCGTGGGCGGGCGCGGGCGTCAGCGCGGGTCGGGGGCCGTGGGCGGCAGGGAGGGCTGCGCCAGGCCGGCGAGCAGCAGGTCGATCATGCGGCGGGCCTGGTAGTCGGGGAAGGTGTCGACCCCGATGCACAGGTTGCCGACGGCGAGCATCAGGTCGAAGGCGCGGACGTCCGCGCGGGTGGCGCCGGCGGCGGCGGACGCTCGCAGCAGCTGGTCGAGCACGGGCAGCAGGCGTTCGACGAACTCGTTGTGCAGGTAGTCGAACCCGGTCGGGTCCGAGCGCATGGCCTCGGCCAGGCCGTGTTTGGTGACGAGGAAGTCGGCGAACCGGTGAACCCACAGCCGCAGGGCCTCGTACGGCCCGACCTCCGCGGACGGCGCGTGCGCGTCGGTGGCGAGCGCGTCGACCTGGTGCTTGAAGACCGCGACCACCAGCTCCGAGCGGGTCGGGAAGTGGCGGTAGATCGTGCCCATGCCGAGCCCCGACTCCGCGGCGATCTCCCGCACGGGAGCGTGGACGCCCGCCCGGGCGAACACGGCCGCCGCGGCGTCCAGCAGGGTCTGCTCGTTCCGGCGGACGTCGGACCGCTTGCGGCCGCCCGGGGGCGAGGTGCTGGGCGTGGGCATCGGAGGCATCCTTTCACTTCACTTGCAAAGCGGAGCGACGTTCCATATCGTGATTCGGAGCGGGGCTCCGCATTTCCATCCTGCCAGACGCCTCGCCGCACGGGCACCGCCGTGCCTGCCGAACCTCCGAAAGGCGTCCGCCCCGTGATCGACACCGCGTCCTCCCGCGACACCGGGTTCCCTCTCGCGCCGCCCCGCCGGACCAGCTTCGGCATCATGACCGCTCCCACCCACGTCGCCTACGACGACATCCTGCGGGTGTGGCAGGAAGCGGACGGCATCCCGCAGATCGAGCACGCCTGGCTCTTCGACCACCTCATGCCGATCGGCGGCGACCCGGACGGCCCGGCCCTCGAGGGCTGGACGCTGCTGTCGGCCCTCGCGGCCCGCACCGAGCGGCTGCGGCTCGGGGTGATGGTCACCAGCAACAGGTTCCGGCCGCCGGCCGTGCTGGCCAAGATCGCCGCCACCGTCGACATCGTCTCCGGCGGCCGGCTCGAGTTCGGCATCGGCGCCGGCTCCCGGCCCGACGTGCCCACCGCCCGGCGGGAGTACGCGGCGCACGGCCTCCCCTTCCACGACGCCGCGCACGCCGTCGAAAGCCTCGCCGAGGCGTGCACGGTCATCCGCAGGCTCTGGACCGCGACCGAACCGTTCGACTTCCAGGGCCGCCACCACCGGCTGACCGGCGCGTTCGCCAGTCCCAAACCCGTCCAGCGCCCCCACCCGCCGATCCTGATCGGCGGGAAGGCGACTCGCACCCTGCGCGTGGTGGCCGAGCACGCCGACCTGTGGAACGCGCCCGCCGACAGCATCGAGCAGGCGATCGCCCGCAGCGCCGTACTCGACCGGCTGTGCGCCGAGATCGGCCGCGACCCGGCCGAGATCACCCGGTCCATCGTGCTGCCGGTCTCCTACGACCGGCCCCAGGACACCCGCGCCACCATCCGCGCGGCGGTCGACGGCGGGTTCGGCCACATCGTGCTCGCGCTGTCCGCGCCCTACCCGGCCGGGGTCGCGCGCTGGATCGCCGACACCGTCATCGACCCGCTCGAAGCCGCCTACGCCGTAAGCCCTCCCGGCCGCACGCGCTGACGGCCCGTTGACGCACCCCGCCCCGATCCCCGACACCACCCCCGCAACCGAGGAACCGCCGATGACGACGAACCACCCGCCCCTCGACCCGGAACTCGGCGCCGTCCTGGCGCTGGTCCACCAGCAGCTCTCCCCGACCGTCACCGCCCAGGACATCGGCGCCCTGCGGGCCGGGCTCTTCGCCGCCCCGGGCGAGGACCTGACCCGCGGCGGCACCGTCGAGGTGCGAGACCTCGCCGTCCCCGGCCCCGACGGCGCCCCCGAGGTCCCGCTGCTCGTCCTGCGGCCCGCCGGTCTGGCGGCGGGAGCACCCGTCATCTACTACCTGCACGGCGGCGGCATGATCATCGGCGACCAGCGCACCGGGGTCGGCACCGTCCTCGACTGGGCCGTCGCCAACGGCGCCGTGGTGGTGTCCGCCGGCTACCGCCTCGCACCGGAACACCCGGACCCCGCACCCGTCGAGGACTGCTACGCGGGGCTGCTGTGGGTGCACGAACACGCCGGGCGGATAGGCGGCGACCGGGACCGTGTCGTGCTCGCCGGAACGAGCGCCGGCGGCGGACTCGCGGCCGGCGTCGCACTCCTGGCCCGCGACCGGGGCGGCCCCCGGCCGCTCGCCCAGGTGCTGATGTGCCCGATGCTCGACGACCGCTTCGTCACACCGAGCAGCCGGGAACTCGACGGCGAGGGCATCTGGGACCGCACCAGCAACACGACCGGGTGGCACGCCCTGCTCGGCGAACGCCGGGGCACCGACGACGTCAGCATCTACGCGGCACCGGCCCGGGCCACCGACCTTGCCGGCCTGCCCACCGCCTTCATCGACGTCGGCTCGGTGGAGACCTTCCGCGACGAGGCCATCGACTACGCCGCCCGGCTGCTCCAGGCCGGCGTCCAGTGCGAACTGCACGTCTGGCCGGGCGGCTTCCACGGCTTCGACGCCATGGCCCCGCACGCCGCGCTCTCGCGCACCGCTTCGACGACCCGGGCCGCCTGGGTCCAGCGGCTGCTGGCCGCGGGCTGACACCAGAAGTTTCCGGCCCGGCGGTCCGCTTGACCTCGATCCTTTCGCCGGCGCCCGGCCCTGACAAAAAAGTAAGCTCTTACGTCCGATCGGGAAAAGGCATAGCTTTGCGGAAGTCGGCGATTCCGCCGCACCGATGTGCACCTTTACGCGAATACCCGCGTCCGTGCACGTCCCCACCCGCGCCTTTCCCGAATGATCGGAATTCCGTGATGCCGAGCCCCGAATCCGACGCCCTCCGCGCCGCACTCCAGTCGATGGCCGACCGTATGCGCGACCGGCCCGACATGGATCTGCCGACGCTGCGCGACATGATGGACGAACTACAGGCGCAGTCCGCGGAGCCCACCGGCGTGACGTACGAGGAGGTCGAGGCCGGGGGGCGGCCGGCGCTGTGGTGCACACCGCTCGGCTCGGCGACCGACCGCGTCATCCTCTTCCTCCACGGCGGCGCTTTCGTCGCGAACTCGAAAGACACCCATCGCAAATTCGCCGCCCATCTCGCGAAAGCGACCGGTTGCCGTGCCCTGGTGATCGATTACCGGCTGGCGCCGGAGCATCCCTTTCCGGCCCAACTCGAGGACGCGGTGGCGGTCTACCGCGATCTCCTGCGCACCGGCGTCGAACCCGGCCGTATCGCCGTCGCGGGCGATTCCGGCGGCGGCGGGCTAGCGACCTCGACCGTCCTGAAACTGCGCGACGACCACGACCCGCTGCCCGCGGGGATCGTGGCGGTCTCCCCCTGGTACGACATGGAAGCCACCGGTGAGACCTTCGACACCAACGCCGCGCACGACGTCTTCGCCAGCCGGCCGACCACGCTCGCGCTCGCCGCGATGTTCCTCGGCGAGCACGGCTCCCCCACCGACCCGCTGGCCAATCCCCTGTACGCGGACGCCACCGGACTGCCACCCGTCTATCTGACCTGCGGCGGGTACGAGACGATGCGGGCCGACGCCGAACGCTTCGCGCGCCTGGCCACGCACGCGGGCGTCGACGTCACCCTCGAAGTGGGCGAAGGGATGCAGCACATCTACCCGTTGATGGCGGGCCGGGCCCCCGAGGCCGACCGGACCGTCGCGAACATCGCGCGCTGGCTGCGTCCCAAGCTGGGGCTTTCCCGTCAGGGCGCTTCCGCGTCGTAACGCTCCCGCGCCTGCACCATGGGGCCGATGTGGTCGTCGACCCAGCGCACCAGGGTGTGCAGCCGCACAGTCAGGTCCGCGCCGAGCGCGGTCAGGCTGTATGTGACCTGGGGCGGCACGGTCGGCGCCACGGAGCGTTCGACCAGTCCGGCGCGCACCAGGACCTTGAGGTTCTGCGACAGCATCTTCTCGCTGATACCGGCGACCTCGGCGGTCAGTTCGGAGAACCGGCGCGGCCCGTCGAACAGGGCGTCGAAGATCAGCACCGCCCACCGGTTGGTGACCCGGTCGAACACCGCTCGCGGACACTGCTGGTCCAGCACGCCGACCGCGAGCGGCGTCCCCGCGGCTCGCACCTGGGACACACCTTCCACCGGTTCCATACCCGCACAACCCGCGGTCGGCCCCGGCCTATTCCGGACGGACGGCGGAGGCGAGCCGGGTCTCGGCGATCCGCCGGGCGGCCTGCTGCGGGGTCACGCCGGTCGAACGGGCCAGGTCCAGCACGTGGCTGACGGTGTCGCCGATGCGCTCCACCCGCTGCTGGGCGGCTTCGTGGCCGTAGTGCTCCGATTCCCGGCTCAGCGCGTAGACGATGCCCCCGGCGCCGGCCACGTAGTCCGGGACCCAGACCACGCCGTGCGCGGCGAGGGCGTCGGCGACGGACTCCTCGGTGAGCTGGTTGTTGGCCGGGCCGACGACCAGGGGTGCGGTCAGCCTGGGCACGGTCGCCGCACTGAGGACGCCGCCGACGGCCGCGGGGACGAAGATGTCGGCGGGCGCGGACAGCGCCTCATCGGGCTCGACCCATCCGTACCCGTACGCCAGGGCGGTGTCCTTGCGGGACCGGTCCACGTCCGACACCAGGACGCGGGCGCCCTCGGCGGCCAGGCCCGCCGCGATGCCGCCGCCGACCGACCCGAACCCGCTGATGACCACCGTCCGGCCGGCGCTGGAGGCGCTGCCGAACACGTGCCGGGCGCCCGCGCGGAGGGCGGCCAGGACGCCGGTGGCGGTGGGACCGCCGGAATCGCCGGTGCCGCCGTGTTCGCCTGGCGCGCAGTAGGCGTACGGCGAGAAGCGCTTCAGGACCACCATGTCGTCCGGGCCGGTGCCGATGTCGGGGCCGGTCCGGTACGACCCCTCCATGGCGGCGATCAGCTCGCCCAGGTCCTCGAGCGCGGCCTCGCGCAGCCGCTCGGTGAGTTCGGTGTCCCGGCCGAGGGCGATCACGCTCTTGCCGCCGCCGAAGTCCAGACCGGCCACCGCGGCCTTGTACGTCATGGCCTCCGACAGGCGCAGCGCGTCGGCCAGCCCGTCCTGCCACGTGTCGTAGCGGCGCAGCCGGCACCCGCCGACCGCCGGGCCCAGCGCCCGGGAGTGGACAGCGACGACCAGCGGCAGCCCCGAGCGGCTGCCACGACGGACAAGGACCTCTTCATGTGCGAACGCGTGGCTCATGCGCCTGAAGCTAGAGTGACGCTCGGACGAACTGGCGCTATGCCGAACGAAATTCGGACGGCGGCCGTGGAGGGTGGTCATGGACGACATTGATTCGGCGATCGTGCGCCATCTACAGGTGGACGGTCGGCTCTCCAACCGCGCGCTCGCGGAGAAGCTCGGCATCGCACCGTCCACCTGCCTGGAGCGCACCCGGCTGCTGCACAAGCGCGGCGTCATCGAGGGGTACCGGGCCCAGGTCTCCCTGCGCGCGCTCAACCGCCCGGTCCAGGCCATGGTGTCCACGCAGGTCCGGCCGCTGCGCCGGGACGTGGTCGCCGCCTTCGAGCAGTCGGTGACCCGGTTGCCGGAGGTCGTCTCGGTCTACACGATGGCCGGCAGCGACGACTTCCTCGTCCATGTCACGGCCCAGGACATCGACCACCTGCACGCCTTCCTGCTGGACCAGTTCACCAACCGCCGCGAGATCGTCGGCTTCCGCACCTCGATCATCTACCAGCACCTCACCAACCCGGTGCTCGAGCCGCTGCCCCCCGCACCGGAACAACGCGCCTGAACATCCCGCCTGACACATCCCGCCTGAACATCGGGCACGCAGGTCAGTAGCCGAGACGTTTCTGCCGCTTCTTCTCCGCCCGGTCCCGGGCCCGCTGCTCCTCCCGGGCCCGCCACTCCGCCTCGACCTCGCGCCGGGTGTCCTCGCTGTCGCGCACCAGCTCCGCGACGCTGAACCGGCACAGGACGTGCCAGTCGGTGGCGTACTCGCTGGGCACGTCGCTGCCGACCAGCAGGAAGCCGTCGGCCGAGCGGAACAGCCGGGTGCGGGGCGGATGCCGCAGCTGGCGCGGCTGGAAGGTGGTGGCGTGGCCCTCCAGCCGGGCGAGGGCCTCCTCGCGGGTGCCGGTGAACACCTCCAGCACGGTGTTGTGCACGAAGCCGTAGCGCCCGCCCTTGGCCTCCTCGACGATCAGACCCCACCGTGTCGCCATCGACGTCGACTCCCCCCCGGAATCCGGAACGCGGCACCCGACGGGTACCGCGTTCCGCTGTCGTCCGCCGCTCCGCTGCCGGAGCCGCTGCCGGTCCGGCCTCAGCCGGTTCCCTCACGACGGTGCTTGCCGTGCGGCGCCGCCGCTTCGCCGTCCTCCGCCGAGGCCTCGCCCCGGTGCCGGCCGGCCACGTCCTCGTCCGCTCCCTGGTGCGCGTGGTCGCGCGCCTGATCGGCCCTGGTCGTGTTCGCCATCTTTCTGCTCTCCCCCTGTACCCACCTGACTACATGCTCACGCGCGGGCGTTCACCCTCGGTGACGCGGGCGAGTCTACCGAGGATCATGCCGCCGCCGGGGCAGGGGGCCTGCTGTGTCAGCGGCGCGTTCTGGAGCGGGAGCACCGCGAGCGTGCGGCGCGCCGGGGGCAGCGCGCGGGCCCGCACCACCCGCGGCGCGGGCAGTGCGCGCGGCGCCGGGGCGACCTGCGGCGGCGGGTCGTACGGGTGCAGGGCGGCGGGCGTCGGCAGGTGCAGCGGGGAGCGCGGCAGCCAGCGGGCGGCCGGGCCGAGCCAGTCCGCGGGCGCACGGCGCCAGTGCAGCCGGCGCTCGCCCGGCCGCCACAGCGCGAGCGAGGACCGCCCGCCGGGCACCGCCGAACGGAAGGCGACCACGCACGCCTCCGGGGCGAGGCTCTGCCCGGGCTGCGCGGCGACGGGCGAGAGCAGCGCACCGGCCACCCGCAGGGTGTCGGGGAAGCGCACCGGGTGGCGGCTGCCGAGCACGCCCCAGCCGAGCCGGGGCTCGCCGGTGGCGTCGCTGCGGACGATCAGCAGCCCGCTGTCCGGCTCGGCGAGCAGCAGCCGGTCGTCGCTGTCCTCGGTGAGCTGGAGCAGCGGGTTGACCTGGCCGGCGAACAGGTCGACCGCCACGGTCTTGGTCCGCCCGTCCAGTTCGCGGTCCAGGGCGAGCAGCCGCCCGGTGCGGTCCAACCAGGCGCCGCCGGTGCAGCGGCCGGGCAGCGTCAGCAGGTGCACCGGGCCGCCCCCGCTGCCGCCGCCCGCGTCGCACAGCTGCCACAGCGAGGTGACGCCGCCGCCGGCGTCGTAGCAGGTGGCGAAGGCGCCGAACGGGGCCGGCGGGAGCAGCCGCACGTCGGTGCCGGTGAGCGCGCCGATCTCCTGGCTGCCGGTGCCGGTGCCGGACGGGTAGAGCAGGGACAGGTCGTGGCGGGTCCCGGTGGGGGCGGCGTCGGCGGCGGTGCCGGCCGCCGTACCGCGCCGTACGAGCACGCGGCCGTCGGGGAGGGGGAGCACCTGTGTGCCTGGCTCCTCCGGGCGCGGACCGGGCAGCGCCACCGCGTAGGGCTCGGGTCCGTCCAGCGACCAGCGCTCGACGTACCAGCCGCCGCCCCCCTCGCCCTCCTCGCTCGGCACGGTCGCCGCCGCGAGGCAGGCCGCGTAGGCCCCGTCGGCGCTGATCGTGAAGCCGCTACGGTGCCGGGCCGCCGGTTCCGCGGCGGGCGCCCGCTCCGGCGGGGTCGGGTCCGAAAGCTGGCGGGTACCGGTCGTGTCGAGGGTCATGTGGGTTCTCCACCTCCAGCTCAGGACGGTAGTTTTCGTACTTCACGACGATCAACGCGAGCCGGGACAGTTCACACGTAAGGGTGTCGCCCCGTGCGAACCGACGCTGTCACCCGAGCCGTTGTGCTGCGTCGGCCGCTCGCATCCCGGCCGGCCGGCGCGGCGGGTAACCTTCGTAACGTGCCCGCACCCTCTCTTGCCGACGTGCTCGCCGCTCTGGACGCCCTCTGGCCGCCGGAGCTGGCCGAGTCCTGGGACGCCGTCGGCCTCGTCTGCGGCGACCCGTCCGCGACGGTCGGCCGGGTGCTGTTCGCCGTCGACCCGGTCCAGGAGGTCGTCGACGAGGCGGTCCGGCTCGGCGCGGACCTGCTCGTCACCCACCACCCGCTCTACCTGCGCGGCACCACCACCGTCGCGCCGGTCGGCCCGGCCGGCTTCAAGGGCCGGGTGGTGCACGACCTGATCCGCGGCGGCGTGGCCCTGCTGGTGGCGCACACCAACGCCGACCGGGCCGACCCCGGGGTCTCCGACGCGCTCGCCGCGGCCGTGGACCTGCGCGTCACCGGCCCGCTCGTGCCCGACCCGGCCGACCCCGCCGGCCGCCGGGGCCTGGGCCGGCTGTGCGCGCTCGACGTGCCGATGCGGCTGGCTGACTTCGCGGCGCGGGCCGCGCGCGGCCTGCCGGACACCGCCACCGGGCTGCGGGTCGCCGGCGACCCGGACACCCTGGTCCGCACGGTCGCGGTCTGCGGCGGCTCCGGCGACAGCCTCTTCGCCGAGGTCCGCGCGGCCGGGGTGGACGCCTTCCTCACCGCCGACCTGCGGCACCACCCCGCCTCCGAGGCCCGGCAGGCCGGGCCGCCCGCCCTGGTGGACGCCGCGCACTGGGCCACCGAGTGGCCGTGGTGCGAGCAGGCCGCCGGCCAGCTCGACGAGATCTCCGACCGGCACGGCTGGAATCTGCGGACCCATGTCTCGCGGGCGGTCACCGACCCCTGGACGCTCCACGCGCCTTCCACCACGCCGGACTCCGCCGCCATGACGGACCCGTCCGCCGCGCCGGACCCCTCGGACGTGACCGGGCCGCCCGGCCCGACCAGCTCGTCGCCGAACCCGAATTCCCCTTCCAGCAGCACAGGAGCCCCCCGCTGAACGCCGCGCCCGCCGACCAGATCCGACTTCTCGAAGTCCAGGCCCTCGATGCGCGTATCGCGCAGCTCGACCACAAGCGCCGCAACCTCCCCGAGCACGCCGAGCTGGAGCGGCTGGGCGCCGACCTCGCCCAGCTGCGCGACCTGCTCGTCGCCGCCCGGACCGAGGAGAGCGACACCGCCCGCGAGCAGACCAAGGCGGAGCAGGACGTCGACCAGGTGCGGCAGCGCGCGGTCCGCGACCAGCAGCGGCTGGACTCCGGGGCGGTCACCTCCCCGAAGGACCTGGAGAACCTCCAGCGCGAGATCGCCTCGCTCGCCAAGCGCCAGTCCGACCTGGAGGACGTCGTCCTGGAGGTGATGGAGCGCCGCGAGAACGCGCAGGAGCGCGGCGCCGAACTCGCCGACCGGGTCGCGGCCTTGGAGGCCAAGGTGGCCGAGGCCGAGCAGCGCAAGAACGCCGAGCTGGAGGGCATCGACGCCGAGGGCTTCACCGTCGCCAAGGAGCGCGAGGTGCTCGCCGACGCCGTCCCCGGCGACCTGCTGGGGCTCTACGACAAGCTGCGCGCCCAGCAGGGCGGCATCGGCGCCGCCCGGCTCTACCAGAAGCGCTGCGAGGGCTGCCGGCTGGAGCTGAACATCACCGAGCTGAACGAAGTGCGGGCCGCTCCGGCCGACACCGTGGTGCGCTGCGAGAACTGCCGCCGGATTCTGGTGCGTACGGCCGACTCCGGGCTGTAGGGCGGTGGCCGCGACGGGGCAGGGGGCGCCCGATCTGGGCACCCCGACCACGTTCGTGCTGCTGCGGCACGGGGAGACACCGCTCACCGGGCAGCAGCGGTTCTCCGGCAGCGGCGGGACCGATCCGGGCCTGTCGGCGCGGGGACGGGCCCAGGCGGAGCTGGCCGCACGGGAGTTGGGCACGCAGGTCCTGGCCGCGAAGGAGCCGGGCGCTCAGGAGCCGGGCGGCCCTGGCGCCGTGCACGCCGTGGTCAGCTCGCCGCTCGCCCGCTGCCGGCAGACCTCCGCCGCGGTCGCGGACCGGCTCGGCCTGGACGTCACCGTCGAGGAGGGCCTGCGCGAGACGGACTTCGGCGCTTGGGACGGCCTGACGTTCGCCGAGGCGCGGCAGCGCGACCCGGAGACGATGACCGCGTGGCTCGGCGATCCGGCCGCCGCCCCGCCCGGCGGGGAGAGCTTCGCCCGGGTCGCGGAGCGGGTGGCGGCCGCCCGGGAGGCGCTGCTCGCCGCGCACCGCGGCCGGACGGTCCTGCTGGTCAGCCATGTCACGCCGATCAAGACGCTGATCCGGCTGGCCCTCGGCGCCCCGCCCGAGGCGCTCTTCCGGATGCGGCTGGACCCGGCCGCCCTGAGCGCGGTGGACCACTACGCCGACGGCAACACGTCCGTGCGGTACGTCAACGCGACCGCGCACCTGCGGGAGCTGCCCGGCCGCGGGTGAGGCGCGGGCGGTTCACCCGGCCAGCGCGGCCGCGGAACGGGCCAGTTGTGTGACGCGGTGCCACGCCTTTGCCCGCAGGGCCTCCTGCGGCAGCATCCATGTGCCGCCCACGCAGGCGACGTTGGGCAACTCCAGGTAGGCGGCGGCGCGTTCGGCGTCGATGCCGCCGGTCGGGCAGAAGCGGGCGCGCGGCAGCGGAGAGTGCAGCGACTTCAGGTACGGGGCGCCCCCGGCCGCTTCCGCGGGGAAGAACTTCATGTCGGTCACGCCGAGTTCCAGCAGCCGCAGGACCTCCGAGGCCGTCGAGACCCCGGGCAGGCTCGGCAGGCCCGAGGCCCGCATCGCCGCCAGCAGGTCCTCCGTCCAGCCCGGGCTCACCAGGAACCGCGCGCCCGCCGCCTTCGCCGTCTCCACCTCGGCCGGGCCCAGGACCGTACCCGCGCCCACCACGGCGTCCGGGACCTCCGCGGCGATCGCGCGGATCGCCTCCGGCGCGGCCGGGGTGCGCAGCGTCACCTCGATCGCCCGCAGTCCCCCTGCCACCAGCGCGCGCGCCAGCGGTACGGCGTCCTCGACCTGCTCCAACACGACCACGGGGACCACGGGGGCCAGGTCCAGCACACTCTCCATGCGGCTCATCCTCACCCGCCCCCACCACCCCCCGCAACGCCCGTTGCAGAGCGCGCAACGTCCTCGGAGGAGCCGCACCACGAAGGGGCGCGGGGGACTGCGCGACGAGCCACAGCGCACGGTCAGGTGGGCCCGGCCGCCAGGGGCAGGACCTCAGTCGCCGGGCCCCCGCAGGAGCACGTCGAGTTGGGGCGAACCCGGGGGGTGCTCGACCTCGTAGCCGAGGTCGCGCAGCGCGGTGGCGAGGGCGGGAACCGTCTTGGGCGCGGCGCCGGCCGTGAGGAGCGCGCGCAGCAGCTCCCCCTTGGTCGCCTTGTTGAAGTGGCTGACCACGGACCGCTTCTCGACCCCGCCCACGACCCGCACCTGGAGCACCCGGACCGTCGCCGTACGCCCCGCGAGGGCCCCTTGCGGCTTCCACGCGGCCGCGTACGCGGCGGACCGCAGGTCCAGGACGAGCCCGCCGCCGGCGACCTCGGGCAGCACCGCGTCCAGGTGCGGCCGCCAGTAGGAGGCGAGCCCCCCGGTGCCGGGCAGCCGTACGCCCATCGAGCAGCGGTAGGACGGCACCCGGTCGGCGAGCCGCAGCACGCCCCACAGCCCGGAGAAGACGAGGACGGAGCGCCGGGCCCGCCGCAGCGCGGACGCGTCGAGGGTGGCCAGGCCGAGCGCGTCGTAGAGCACACCGGTGTAGAGCTCGGCGGCGGGCAGGGTGGGCGCGGTGCGCAGCGCCGCGTTCTTCGCGAGTTCGCCGCGCAGCCCCGGGGTGAGCCCGAGCACCTCGGCGGCCTTGTCCGCGTCGCCCTCGCACAGCCGCACCAGCTCGTCGAGGACCGCCCCGCGCGCGGCGGTCAGCTCGGGCAGCGACAGGCCGTCCAGCGCGAGCGGCCGCCCCCGTACGGCGGTGGCCTTCCCCTCGGACGGCGGCAGCAGGACGAGCACGGGTTCTCCCTCGGGTTCCGAAGACGGCGTACGGGCCGGCCGCCGTGCCTTCGCACCTCGGCCGGCCCCGTAGCAGCCTACGGCCGTACACACCCGGCTCCCGCCCCGGTCAGGGGGCGGGAGCCGGGTCGGGCCGGGTCCCGAAGAGGCCGGACGGGACCCGGCGGCCTGCGCGCCGCGCGGCGGGGCTCAGCCGCGGGCGAAGGCGAGCAGGTCGGCGTTGATCACGTCGGCCTGGGTGGTGATCATGCCGTGCGGGAACCCTTCGTACGTCTTGAGCGTGCCGTTCGGCAGCAGCTCCGCCGACCGCGGTCCGGCGTTGGCGTACGGCACGACCTGGTCGTCGTCGCCGTGCATGACCAGCACCGGGAGCGTCACCTTCTTCAGGTCCTCGGTGAAGTCGGTCTGGCTGAACGCGACGACGCCGTCGTAGTGCGCCTTCGCGCTGCCGGTCATGCCCTGCCGCCACCAGTTCTGGATCACGGCCTCGTCCGGGGTCGCGCCCTCCCGGTTGAACCCGTAGAACGGGCCGGCGGCGACCTCCCGGAAGAACGACGAGCGGCGGTGCGCGGTCTGCGTCTGGAAGTCGTCGAAGACGCTCTTGGGCACGCCGCCCGGATTGCTGTCGGTGCGCACCATCAGCGGTGGCACCGCGCTGATCAGCACCGCCTTGGCCGCCCGGTCCTGCCCGTGGCGCGCCAGGAAGTGGATGACCTCCCCGCCGCCGGTGGAGTGGCCGACGTGGATCGCGTCGCGCAGGTCGAGGTGGGTGACCACGGAGGCCAGGTCGTCGGCGTAGTGGTCCATGTCATGGCCGTCGGGGACCTGGGCGGAGCGCCCGTGGCCGCGCCGGTCGTGCGCGACCACGCGGAACCCGTGGTCGAGGAAGTACATCAGCTGGGGGTCCCAGTCGTCGGACGACAGCGGCCAGCCGTGGCTGAACACGATGGGCTGGCCGTGCCCCCAGTCCTTGTAGAAGATCTCCGTGCCGTCCCGTGTCGTCACGAAACCCATGGCTCTCCCGGTCGTATATGGGGCGATTCCCCCCAACGGGACTGTATCGCCGGGCCCGGCGCACCGCAGTCCAGCAGCGTTGCCCCTTTTCCGTTCCCGCAAACACGGTTCCGCCGCGGAATTCCCGCTGCCCCGAATTCCCGCCGCCCCCGCGTTTCCTTTTCCGGCCTAGGACCCGATCCCGTCGAACTGGCGGACCCAGTACGGGGCCTGGCCCACGGTGCCGTTCCACTGGGACACGATGAGGGTGAGCGCGTCCGCCGAGGCGCTGCCCGGGTGGATGTAGCCGCCGTAGAGGTTCGGCACGGTCAGCGAGGTGATCCGCGGGATCGGCGTACTCCACACCGCGTCCGGGCGGGACGCGCGGCGGGTGCAGATCGCCCCGAGGACCACGTCGAAGTAGCTCATGCAGTACGTGCCGCCGATCCGCTTCACCGAGAACTCGCCGGTGTTGTTGCCGGACAGGATGACCGACGGCGGCGCTGCCGTGGTCCACTGCCACGCGCCGTTCAGGTACGCCCAGTTCTGCTGCGCGCCGAAGTTGCCGTCGTGGAAGTCGCCGGGCTGGATGCGGAAGAGCTGGATCGCGCCGCCGTCCGCGGTGTTGATGTGGGTGCCGTTCCAGCGCTTGGAGAAGATGTACAGCCAGCCGTCGGGGTCGATGCCCGCGAACGACCACATGCCGTACATCGACTGGTTGACGCCCCGCACGTCGCCGTCCCAGTGGTACGGGAAGTCGGTCCAGGTCGCGCCGTAGTCGTCGGAGTACGCGACGCCGGACATCAGCGAGCCGTCGTACCCGGCGGGCGGCCCCCAGGTCGCCACGGACGTGTACTGGAGGTAGGTGCGGCCGCCGAACTCGATGCAGTCGTTCGGGATGCGGCTGACCTCGGTGCCGAACCCGTTGTTCGCGTTGTGCGTGTAGTTGAGCAACTGGCGGGCCGTGCCGTTGGGTTCGGCCCAGGTGAAGGAGATCGGGGTCGCCCCGGACGCGTCGAAGCCGGCCTGGTTGAGCATGACGGGCGAGCCGATGTACGTACCGTCCGCCTGCTGCATGCCGGCCCAGGAGTCGCCGAAGACGTAGCCCCAGGTGCCGTCGTGCTCGCGGTAGTAGGGGATGCCGAGGTCGCCCGAGCCGAGGCCGACCGCGCTCGCGGAGTCGCCGGCCTGGTCGCACAGCGGGGTGCCGTTCTGGGCGGCGGCGGCCGGGGCGGCGCCGGCGAGCCCGGCGCCCAGGACGCCGGTGGCGGTGGCGGCCAGACCCATTCCGGCCTTGAGAACGGAGCGGCGGTTCGGCCGTCCAGCGTGGGACATGGGGCGGTCCTCCAACGGTGTCGGTTCTTCCGGTGCGTTGCGGTGCCTTGCGGCGCGCTTGCGGCGGCCCCGACCACGCGACGGGCGCGGGCGGGGCCGTGGACGGGGGCGCCTGCGCTGCGAGTCGCGCGGGGGGCGCGGTCCCGGTGCGGCTCCTACCCCCGCCGCACCGGCGACCGTCCCCCGTTCGCCCCCGTTCCGGTGCGCGGCCGGCATCGCGCACCCGGTCGAGCACCGCGGACAGAACGCTAGGAGCGGCCGATGAAATCACGGTGAAACGGCCTGCGGCGCCCGGCCGTTGTTGCCTCGCCGGTGCCGGCCGACCGCCCCGCCGCTGCCGGCCGACCGCCTCGTCCGCCGTGTGTTCGCGCAGGTCAGCGCGGTGTACGCGGATCGGTCGGATATGGCCAGTCCGGTGACCTGTCCTCCCGGGCGCCCCCGTACCCACACTCGGCGGCACCGGCCAGAGATTGGAGTCGCACCGTGCTGTCGACCGTGTCCCCCCTCACCCAGCAGGAGCGCCAGATGCTGCACGCGGTCGGCTGCGGCCTGCGGGACCCCGAGATCGCCGCGTGCCTGGGGCTGCCCGAGCCCGCGGTGCGCGGGATGCTCGGGCACCTGCTGGCGAAGCTGGGGCTGCCGGACCGCTCGGCCGCGATCGTGTACGCGTTCGACAGCGGTGTGGTCGTGCCCGGGCGCGGGCCGCGCCGGCCGGGCGTGCACGCGGGGTGCGTACCCGTAGCCGCTGCCGTGCCCGTACCCGTACCCGTGTCCGCCGTGCCTGCTCCCGTACCCGTATCCACCCCCGTACGCGATCCGCAGGAGGAGGCGCTCCGGATCTGCCTGCTCGGGCCGCTCCAGGCGTGGCGGGACGGCCGGCCGGTGGACCTCGGGCCGGCCCGGCAGCAGTCGGTGCTCGCCGCGCTGGCGCTGAGCCCCGGCCGTGCGCTCGGCCCGCAGGAACTGCTCGACGGCGTCTGGGGCATGGAGGCACCCATGGCCAACGTCGTACCCGTCTACGTCTACCGGCTGCGCAAGATCCTCGCCGCCGCCGCGGCCGGGCAGCCCCCGGTGATCAGCCGCGACCGCTGCGGCTACCGGCTGGCCGGCGCCGTGTCCGTCGACGCCGCCCGCGTGGAACGCCACGCCACCGCCGCCGCGGCCGCCGCCCGCACCGGCGACCTCGCCGAGGCCGTACGCCTCACCGCCCGCGCCCTCGACCTCTTCCGCGGCGAGCCCCTCGCCGGCCTGCCCGGGCCCCTCGCCGAACTGGAGCGGATGCGCCTGACCGAGCGCCGCAACCTCCTGGTCCGGCGCAAGGTCGACGGCCAACTGCGGCTGGGCCGCCACACCGAGGCGATCGACGAGCTGTCCGCGCTGTCCGTCACCCAGCCCCTCGACGAGTCCGTGGCGGCCATGCTCATGTGCGCCCTCCAGAAGGGCGGCCGCCCGGCCGCCGCCCTCGAGGTCTTCGACCGCACCAGCCGCCACCTCGCCGCCGAGCTGGCGACCGCCCCCAGCGACCTGCTGCGCCGCGCCCGCCGCGCCGTCCTGCGCGGCGACACCGTCCTCCTCGACCCCGCCCAGGCGTGGCCCGCGGCCGCCGCGGGCTAGGATGGGGGTACGGCAGACGAGCCGGGCGGACGGTCGCGTCGGATCACCTGTGATCCGCCGAGGAACGTCCGGGCTCCACAGGGCAGGGTGGTGGCTAACGGCCACCCGGGGTGACCCGCGGGACAGTGCCACAGAAAGCAGACCGCCGGGGACCTCGGTCCTCGGTAAGGGTGAAACGGTGGTGTAAGAGACCACCAGTGCCCAGGGTGACCTGGGCAGCTAGGTAAACCCCACCCGGAGCAAGGTCAAAAGGAGCGCCCTCACCGGCGCTCTGCGCGGACGTTCGAGGGCTGCCCGCCCGAGTCCGCGGGTAGACCGCACGAGGTCGGCGGCAACGCCGGCCCTAGATGGATGGCCGTCTCCCCGGCCGCCGCGAGGCGCCCGGGCGACAGAACCCGGCGTACAGCCCGACTCGTCTGCCCCACACCTTCCCCCGGGCCCGTATCGGGCAGCCCCGATAGCCCCCGACGTCCTAGGCTGAGGCTCGGGCGGTGTCGTCGTCTTGGCGGAAGTGCACTACGGGGGGGTTCAGTGCAGATCGCAAGCGGAGTTCTGTCGGTCGTGTTCGTCGTGGGAGGAATTCTCCATCTCCTCGGGAGGACCACGGCGATCAGCCCCGCCGCTCGCGGTCGTCCCGGCGCCTGGGCCCAGATCCTGGTCGGCGTCTCGCTGGCCCTCTTCGCTCTCTCGCGCCTTCCCGCTCGCCACCGTCTCGTCCGGGATGCGCTGCTCCTTCCGCCGAGCCTCCTCTGCCTCGTCGTCTCTGCGTGGCTTCTCTGGCGCGGTTCCCGCCGCCCTGCGTGACCATGCACCCGGCAGTCGGCTGCCTGGTCCGCTTCGGCGCCGCGACTCCGGCGTCGCACCGTCGCAGCGGAGGTGGGCCGCAGGGCGGTTGTTGCGGCCCGCGATCCCGCACGGTGCGTGTTCGCCGCGCGCCGGCGCGCCCTCGGGGGCGTGACTTGGGATGCATTGCGTGTGCAGGGGGCGGCGACGCGCCGCTCGACAGCCCGTGGGCGGGGACGGCCGCCTTCCCCGCCCACGGCGTGGGCGCGTGTCAGCTGGTGCCGTGGTCTGCCTGCTCGACCAGGTCCGCGACCGCCCCGGGGTGGCTGACCATGGCGGCGTGCGAGGAGTTGACCTCGACGGTGTGTGCTCCGATGCGCTGGGCCATCCAGCGTTCGAGGTCCGGGCTGATCGCCTTGTCCTGCTTGGCGACCAGGTACCACGAGGGAATGGTCCGCCACGCGGCCGCTGTGGCGGCCTGGTTGAGGGCCGCCAGGTCGATCGGCTCCTGCGTGTCCGCCATGTCGGTCGCCTCGGCGGGACCGACGTCAGCGGCGAACACCTTACGGAACTGGGCCGGGTCGATGTAGGAGTCAGTGCCCTGGGTTCCGTCCGGCTTGGTGTACTCCTGCTCCTGCAACGGCAGGGCCGTCGCGGGATGGTCGACCGGGTGGGCCGTCAGGTCGGCCAGCGACTCGCCGACGTCCGGCACCGAGGCCGCCACGTAGACGAGGGCCTTGACGTCCGGATCGCCCGCGGCCGCGTTGGTGATGACCTCGCCGCCGTACGAATGACCGACCAGGATGATCGGTCCCTTGATGCCGTTGAGGAAGTCCCGAACGTAGGCGGAGTCCCCGGGCAGGCCGCGCAGCGGGTTGTTCGCGGCCCGGACCGGATAGCCGTCCTTGCGCAGGCGGTCCATCGCGCCGTACCACCCGGAGGAGTCCGCGAAGGCTCCGTGCACGAAGACGACAGTCGGCTTGGGCGTGGACGTGGTCGCGTGGTGGCCGGCGGCGGCGCCGGCGGTCGGGATGGAGATGGCCGCTGCGGCGGCGAGAGCGGCGGCGACGAGCGCGGAGCGCCGGATGACAGGCGTGATCACAGGAACCTCTTGCGAGTAGAAAGAACGGTCTATCTTCTTACTGGATGAGCGTGGCACGCATCCGGCCGGATGGCAAGGGAGAACGTTCCTTCTCCGTAAGAGAACGCCACTTCAGGGTGGGGCGGACCGGGTCGGCCCGCAGCCCGGATCGCGCCGGGCGGCGCTGTTAGCGTGGGCTCGGTGGACATCATCGGCACCGTCGTCAGCAGTCTGCGAGCGGGGCGCGCGTACGGGCGGCGCATCAGCAAGCACGGGGCCTGGAGCATGCACTTCCCACGCTTCGCCGGCACGGGCTTCCACGTGGTGCTCGCGGGTGAGGGCCGGTTGACAGCCGCCGGCATGGAGCCGGTCACCGTTCATCCCGGCGATGTCGTGCTCGTACCCCACGGAGCCGAGCACGCCCTCGGCCATGTGTCCGCGACGACCGGCTTCGAGTTCTTCTGCGGGGTCTACCGGCTCGGTCAGGTTCCGCTGCATCCCTATCTCGGTCAGATGCCGGCCGTCGTGGTGCACCCGCGCGGTGAAGGCGACGTCGACCTGCGGGACCTGGCCGACTTCGTCGACCGTGACGTGACCCGGCCGGCGCCGGGGGAACAGGTGATGCGGGCGGCCCTCGTCGATCTGGTGGTGGTGCATCTTCTGCGCCGGACATCGGAAGAGCGGCGGACGGACGCCTGGCCGGCCGCGGCCGACTCCTCCATCGCCCCGGCGCTGCGCGCCCTGCACGACGCGCCGCACGAGCAGTGGACCCTGGAGCGGCTCAGCACGGCCTGCGCCATGTCACGTGGCGCGTTCAGCCGCCGGTTCGCGTCGGTCGTCGGCACGCCGCCGATGAAGTACCTGGCACAGCTGCGCCTCGCCGGCGGCGCACGGCTGCTGCGGGAGACCGGGGAACCGCTGGACGCGATCGCCCGGAAAGTCGGCTACTCCACCGGTTTCGCCTTCGCGCACGCGTTTCGCCGTGAGTACGGGCTCGCGCCCGGCCGCTACCGGTCCGAGCGCGGTGCGCAGATGTCACACCCGCGCATGGAACCGTCATCTTCGATCATGGTGCCGCCGCCCGCCGAATGATGCGGTGGCCTCATGACGATTGTTGTTTTCGGCGCCACCGAGCTCGGGGACGCGGCGGCCGAGGTGCTGGTGGGTGAGGGCCACGCCGGCGCCGTGTACGAGCTCGGCGGCGCGCGCTCGTACACGATGGACGACGTGGCCTCGGCCATCGCCCGGTGGTCCGGCCGGCACGTCGAGTACCGCGACGTGCCGGCCGGCGACTACCGGGCCATGCTGGTGAAGCAGGGCATGCCCGAGAAGGTGGCCGAGATCTTCGCCGACACCCAACTCGGCATTGCCCGCGACGAGTTCTACGTGAGTTCCGGCGACCTGACGCGGCTCATCGGCCGGCCGTCCCGGACCCTCGAAGAGGCACTGTCGAGGACGGCTACCAGCGGTTCCAGTGGCTGAAGTTCCTGTCATCGGCGCGCGGGGCCGGCTTGAAGTCGGTGCCGATCGTGTAGGCGATCGGGGTCAGCGCGACCTGGACGGTTTTGTCGAACGGGAGGCCGAGCAGGTCGGCCATCTCGCGCTCGAACGTGAGGTGGGCGACGGTCCATGCCGTTCCCAGTCCGCGTTCCCGCGCGGCGAGCATGAAACTCCAGGTCGCCGGAACCACCGAGCCCCAGTTGTGCGCCTGCCCCCGGATCGAGAGGAGTTCCTCGCGACGAGCGACCCGCACCACCGGGATCATCAGCACCGGCACCTCGTGCAGATGCTGGACCAGATGGCCGAGGCTGCCCCGAATCCGTCCCCACTGCGACGAGGCGAAGCTCATCCGGGTCGGGAGCGGGGTGGGGTCGTGCTCGTCGGGAGCACCGGCCATGAGCCCGGCGCGCCAGATGTCGGCCGCTTTCGCCTTCGTCGCCGGATCGTCGATGAAGACGAAGTCCCACTGCTGCTGGTTGCGGCCGGTCGGTGCCTGGGTGGCGACCTTCACCGCCTCCTGGATCAGCTCCCGCGGAACGGGCCGGGTCAGGTCGAGGCGCCTGCGCACCGCGCGCGTGGTGGTGAGGACCTCGTCTGCGGTGAGCCCGAGGGCCTGGTGCGTCGGACCGCTGGTGTTCACTGGGCCGCTCCTGGTTCGTGGCAAAGGACAAACGGACAAACGGGCAAAGGGACAAGGAGACAGGGAGGCGGAGGGAGCAAGGGGTTCCGCGGTGGCTACGGCGCCGTCCGGGTGGCGGGCAGCGCCGCGTCGAGCAGGGCGGCCGCCGCATCGCGCGTGGCGTGCACCACCGCGGGGTCGCGGTCCATCTGAAGGGACTGCGCGGCCCCGTCCCACAGGGCGTGCAGTTGCATCGCCACCGCCGAGGGGTCGGCCGCGCCCGCCTCTGCCGCGAGGTCGGTGAACGTCGTGCGGAGCCACTCGCGGTACTCCGAGGCGACGGTGTCCACGCCGGCGGCGTGCGACTCGGCGGTGGCGCGGGCGAAGGCGCATCCGCGGTAGGTGCTGTCGGCGGCGAATTCCAGCTGGATGTCGAACGGCGCGAGCGCCCTCTCCCGTGGGTCGTGGCGGCTCGCGAGCGCGCGTTGGAAGCGCGCCTTCATGCCGTCGTGCCGGTCGCGGAGGTAGGCGGCGACCAACTCGTCCTTGGACTTGAAGGCGTCGTACAAGCTGGCCTTCGCCACCCCCGCGTGTTCGAGGAGCCGGCCGATGCCGACGCTTCGGATGCCCTCCTGGTAGAACAGCTCCGCGGCGGCCGAGAGGAGCCGTGCGCGAGGTGTACCGCGCGTGTCAGTCTGCATCCGACTCACCTTTTCCTGTGGTGGGAACAACCGTCGTCAACGCGGCGGCGCCGAGGGCCGCCAGTACCAGGGCCAGTCCCGCCGCGATCCGGGTGAGCGGTATCCCCGCACTCGTCAGGGCGCCCGGCACGATCGCGGCGGCGCCGAGACCGAGGTAGGCGACGACGAAGACGGCGGCCATCAACGCCGGTCTGTCGCGGTCCGACACGCCGGCGGTCACCATGCGGATGGGGCCCTGGAAGCCCGGACCGAACCCCGTGCCCGATCGAGCTCGCGAGGACCAGCGCGCCGGGCCCGCCCGGTCCGCCCGGTCCGTCCTGAGCGTCCCGAGCGGACGCGAGGACCTCCAGCGGCGCTGCCCCGTACATACGGCGGGATGCCAACGGTCCCCTCCTCCGGACAGACCGGTCTGTCCGGAGGAACCTAACAACAGACAGGCCGGTCTGTCCACCGCAGTCCCGACGTCGACGTGACCGCCGAACTTGTCGCGGGGGCCGGCCCGTTGGCCGCGCCGACGCCCGTCGGAGTGATCAGCGCAGGTCGAGCACCGCCTTCCCGACGATGCCGGCCTCGACGGCCTCGTGTGCGGCGGCCACGTCGTCGAGGCGGAAGGAGTGCACGGGCAGGGGCGTGAGCGCGTCCTTCCGCAGGGCCGCGGTGATCTCGGCGGCGGAGCGCAGCAGTGCGTCGCGCGGCTCGGTGAGGAACAGAGCGAACCGCAGCACCAGGTTGGACCACATCAGCCGGAAGACCGGCAGGGCCGGGTCGTCGGGGGACGCCGAGTAGGTCACGATGGTGGCCCCCGGACCGGCGACGGCGAGGTCCAGCTCGAGGTTGCCGGTCAGCGAGACCTCGATGACCCGGTCGACCGGCCCGACTCCGTCGAGGATCTGCCGCGCCGCGTCGGCGTCGCGGTAGTTCACCACGAGGTCGGCACCCGCGGCCCGAGCCAGCTCGGCCTTCTCCGGTCCGCTGACCGTCGTCGCGATCCGCGCGCCCGCGAGCCGGCCGAGTTCGATCGCGTAGTGCCCGACGGCGCCGGCACCGGCCGCGACCAGTACCGTGCGGTCGCGGGGCGAGCCGTCCGCGTGCAGGCACCAGTGCGCGGTCATCGCCGGTATGCCGAGGCACGCCCCGAGTTCGTCGGAGGTCCCGTCCGGCAGCACCACGGCCTGCTCGGACGGCACGACCGTCCACTCCGCCGCGGTCCCCCACAGGGCGCCCGACCCGGCCATCCAGATCCACACGTGTTCGCCGATCCGGCTCGCGTCGACTCCCGTGCCGACCGCGTCGATCCAGCCCGTCCCGTCCTGGTGCGGGATACGGCCGGTGCGCTCGCCGATGCGCTGGAAGTCCCGCGCGGTGGAGTTCAGCCGCATGAACATGTCGCCCGGGTTGATCGCGGACAGTGCGATGCGGACGCGGACCTGGCCGGGGCCGGGCTCGGGGCGGTCGACGTCCACCACCCGCAGCACGCTGCTCGCGGGGCCGGACGTGTCGTAGAACGCTGCCCTCATTGCTTCTCGCTTCTCCTCTTGCTCGTGGTGCTCTCGCGCTACGGACGGGCGGCGACGCGTCGCATCAGCGACTCCAGGTCGCGCTCGCCCGCCGGGGTCTGCGCACCCAGCTCCAGAGCGCCGGTCATGAGCCGGGCCGGCAGGTCGCCGCTCACCAGCTCGGCCCAGGCGCTGTTCTCCGCGCGCAGGCCGTCGGACAGGTCCGCCGGCGGGACCAGCTCCTTGGCGGCGGCGATCAGCTCCGGGGAGAGCGCGGCGATCCGCTCCGCCACCTGGTCCACGAACCCGTCCAGTTCGGACGCGGGCACCGCGCGGTTGATCCACCCGTAGGCGGCCGCGGTATCCGCGTCCACCAGGTCACCGGTGAGCAGCAGCTCCAGCGCGCGGTTGCGCCCGACCCGCTCGCGCAGGTACTGCGTTCCCCCGCCGCCGGGCACGATGCCCATCAGCACCTCGCTCTGGCCGATGCCCGCCGTCTCCCGCGCGGCGAAGGCCATGTCGGCGGCCGCGACGAACTCGGCACCTCCGGCCCGGGCCTTGCCCGCCAGTTTGACGATCGTCACCTGGGGCTGGTGGCGCAGCAGTTCGCCGACCCCCTGGAAGAGGTTGGCGTCCGGGTTGCGGTCCGCGATCTCCGCAAGCCCCGCCATCTCGTCGAGAATGTGGATGTCGACGTGGGCGATGAAGAACTCGGGGTTGGCGCTGGAGAACACGATGACGCGGACCGAGCGGTCGTCCCGCAGCACCCCGAGAACGTCGTGCAGTTCGCGGATCAGGGTCCCGCTGAGCACGTTGACCGGCGGAGTGTCCAAGGTGATCCGCGCGACTCCGGCATCGATGCCGACACGGAGCGTTGTGTACTGGTCCGGGTCCATGAATGTCCCTAGGTTTGCGATGGGCTAGTAGGTTTGCAATGCATACCAACCCTGGGCCCGGCCCTGTGAACGGTCAATAACGCACTTGTCGACAACCAAGGATCACGATGGATACCGACCTTTCGCCCCAACCGCCCCGTGGTGCTCCGCGGTTCAGCGCCGAGTGCCCGAGCCGGCCGATCCTCGACCAGATCGCGGACAAGTGGTCGATGATGGCCATGGCGGTCCTGGAGCGACCGACGCGGTTCAACGAGATCAAGCGGCAGTTGGAGGGCGTCACCCAGCGGGTCCTGACGCAGACGCTGCGCCGGCTCGAACGCAACGGCATGGTCCGGCGCCGGGTGCTGGAGACCTCTCCGCTCGGGGTGGAGTACTCCCTCACCCCCCTCGGCGAGTCGTTCCGCGGCCCTTTCACCCGCCTCCACGAATGGACGGTCGAGCACAGCGACCAGGTCCAGTCGGCCCAGCGCGCATACGACGAGCGGTCGTCGGGGCGCTAGCAGGTTCGCGCGTGCGGGGCGGGGACACGTCGCTGTTCGAGCGGGCTGCTGCGCTCAGTCCGTTCTGACGTCGGCGGATCGTGCCGCGGCCTGCGCTCGATACCGCCCCGGTGTGGTGCCGAACTCCCGTTGGAAGGCGTGTGAGAGCGCGTACGGGCTGCCGTAGCCGACTTGGTCGGCGATGGCGGCCAGGGTGTCCGGGGTGTCGCGGAGCAGGGTGGCGGCGCGGATCACGCGCCACCAGGCGAGATACGCCATCGGAGGACGGCCGACCAGGGCGGTGAACCGGCGCGCCAGGGTGGGGCGGGAGACGCCCGCCTCCGCCGCCAGCCGGTCGTTGCTCCATGGCTCGGCCGGGTTCGAATGCAGCGCCCGCAGCGCGGCGGCCGTCACCGGGTCGCCCAGTACGCGGGGCCAGGCTCCGCCGGGGGCCTCGGTCATCCACGCGCGGATCATGTAGATGAGAAGGAGGTCGAGCAGGCTCGGGAGCGCCACGCAGGAGCCGGGCCGCGTCTCGTCCAGTTCACCGGCGAGCAGCTCGATGGCGGCACGCAGTTCGAGGTGGCTGCTGACCCGGCTGGGCAGGTGGACGACCTCAGGCAGCTCTGCCATCAGCGGGTGCATGCGGCTGCAGTCGAGCCAGTACCTGCCGCAGAGCATCTCTGTCTCGTAGCGACCGGGCCGGGTCCGCGGCTGTGCCTCCGCAAGCCCTGGCCCGAACGGGACCGCCTCCTTCTTCGCGACCGCCGTATCGACCGGGGAGTCGGCGAGCACATGGCCGGTGCCATGGGGCAGCAGCACCGCGTCGCCCACGCCGAGGGGTGTGGGGGCACCGCCGTCCGTCAGCAGCCAGCAGTGGCCCTTGAGGACGACGTAGAAGCCCGCACCGTCGTACGGGTCCAGGCGCGCGCTCCAGGTCCCGCTGGTCCGCAGCCGGTGGGACCAGGGGTGCCCGAGGTGCACGGCGGAGATCGCATCGCTCACCACATCCACCGCTCCAGGGTATCTGTCGTATGACGGGTGAGAGGGATGCGTATTTTCCTGAGCACAATGCGCATTGAGACGGTCGTTCGACCTTTCCTAAGGTCGGTCACGTGACGAACGAGAACGAGCGGGCGCAGAGCATGGTGCTGGGAGACGTCGAGGTCATCCGGGTCGTCGAGTGGCACGAACCCTTCCTGCCCGCCTCCGGCATGTTCCCGGGAGCTGCCGCCGAGGTGTGGAAGGAGAACGAGGGCCGGCTGGCACCGGACCACTGGGAGCCGGACAGCGACGTGGTGGTGCTTGCGCTCCAGAGCTGGGTGCTGCGCAGCGCGGGCCGGACCGTCCTGGTCGACACCGGGGCGGGCCACGGGCGCGAGCGACCGGGCATGGGGCCCTTCCACCACGCCCGGAGCGATCTCCTCGGCCTCCTGGCGAGGGCCGGTGTCCGACCGCAGGATGTCGATGTCGTCGTCAACACCCACCTCCACGTCGACCACGTCGGCTGGAACACCGTCGACGTGGACGGGCAGTGGGCACCGGCGTTCCCCAACGCCCAGTACTTCATCCCGGCCGCAGACGACTTCCACTACGGTCCGGGCAACGCGTACGGGAACGGCACGCAGGAGGTCGACCGCCTGGTCTACGAAGACAGCATCGCGCCCATCCACCAAGCCGGACAGGCCGTACTGTGGGACGGCGTCCATCGCGTCGACGAACACCTCACCCTGGAATCCGCGCCCGGTCACACGCCCGGCTCGTCCGTGCTGCGACTCGCGTCCGGCAGCGACCGGGCGGTCTTCGTCGGAGATCTGCTGCACAGCCCGGTGCAGATCCTGCACCCCTGCTGCAACAGCAGCTCCTGCCTGGCCCCGGAACAGGCGGTGGCCAGCCGCCGCCGGATTCTCGGACGGGCGGCCGACGAACGGGAACTGCTCGTTCCCGCGCACTTCGGCGGCGCGGGGGCCCTCGAAGTACGACGGGACGGCGACAGGTTCGCCCTCGGCCCATGGGCGGCGGCGGCCGGCCGGGAGAAGCGCGCGTCCGCCGTCGAGTGAGCCGTGGCCTCGTCCGCGCACCGCCCCGGCACCTGCTTGGGTACGGTGTGGGGCGGTGCTCGTCGGCGGGGCGGCCGTCGGAGCACCGCGCCGCACACGGCCGTCGCGGCGCGGCACCGGACGGGGGACGGGGATGGCGGGGGACGCGGGACAGGCGTCCGGCGCGGCGGACGGCGCCGCACCGGACCGCGCGGGCGGACCGAAGGGGTGCGCCGGACCGCGCAGGAAGCTGTGGTGGTACCGCTCCGAGCCGTTCGAGGAGGAGATCGAGCGGCTCAGGAAACCCGACGGCAACGCCCTGATCCCGTGGCTGCTGATGGTGCTCGGCCCGCTGGTCGACCTGCTCAAGGGCCGGGTGGGCCAGCCGTGGCCGGCCGCCGCGGGCCTGGCGGTCTTCTGCACGCTCTACGTGCTGACCGTGCGCTCCGCCTTCAGCGCCCGCCGGCGCTCCGGGCCGGTGCCGCTGCGGCTGCTGGGCGGCCTGGGCGCGACCGCGCTCGCGCTGGCGATCGGCTACGGCGGCAACTTCCTGCTGCTGTTCGTGCTGGTGTCGCTGTGCGTGGGCAGTGTGGCGGGCAGCCGCCGCTCGCTCGGGCTGCTGCTCATCCCGACCAGCGCGGCGGCCGGGACCGTCTCGGGGCTGCGGCACGAGGGCATCTGGTCCACGATCAGCCTGGCGTACGGCTCGTTCCTGTCCGGGCTGGTGGTCTCGGTGATCATCACGCTCTTCCACGCGGTGGACCAGCTCAGGTCGACCCGGCAGGAGCTGGCCCGCTCCGCGGTCGCGCAGGAGCGGCTGCGGTTCTCCCGGGACCTGCACGACCTGCTCGGGCACACCCTGTCGGTGGTCGTGGTGAAGTCCGAGGCGGCCCGCCGGCTCGCGCCGCGCGACCTGGACGCGGCGCTCGCCCAGGTCGCGGACATCGAGTCGGTGGGCCGGCAGGCGCTCACCGAGATCCGTGAGGCGGTCACCGGCTACCGCGAGGGCAGCCTGGCCACCGAGTTGGAGCGGGCCCGTTCGGCGCTGGCCGCCTCCGACATCGAGGTGGCGGTGCGCGAGTCCGGCCCGCCGCTGCCGCCGCAGACCGAGGCGCTGCTCGGCTGGGTGGTCCGCGAGGGCGTCACCAACGTCGTACGGCACAGCCGCGCCTCGAAGGCCACGATCGAGCTGCGCGCCGACGGGGAACAGGTCCGCCTGACCATCACGGACGACGGGGCCGGGCCGTCGGCCGGGCCCGGCCCGGGCCCCGGGGTCCGCACCGGCACGGGTCTGCGCGGGCTGACCGAGCGGCTCGCCGCGGCGGGCGGCTCGCTGGCGTCCGGTCCGGCCCCGGCGGGCGGTTTCCGCGTCGCCGCGGTCCTGCCGGTCGAGGAGCAGCCGGAAGGGTTCAGGCGCGGTTGACCCGGCGGGCGACCAGATGGGCCACCGCGAGGTAGACCGCGGCGGGCAGGCCGTAGTTGACCACGGTGCGCCACTTCGCGTTGTCGATGGTGAACATGTCCCTCGACCAGGTCGCGAGCCAGTTCGCCGCGTGGTGGACCGCGTCGACGAGGTCGTTGCCGCGGTTCGCGTCGAAGACGAAGAAGAAGATCCAGAGGATCAGGATGAGTGCAGCGATGTCTGCGGCGAGCAGGATGATCGCCGCGGCGGGGTTGCCGCCATACCGTCTGGCCATGGCGGTCGTGTTGCCCGGGCGCGGTGGGCGAAACCTGCCTCGGGGCCGTCTTGTTGAAGTGGACCTGCCACCAACTGCCGGTGCGGGCCGACCCCGGGCCGGGTCCCGGCACGACGACGGCCGGCCGCCTCCCCCGTCATGAGGGAGGCGGCCGGCCGTGGTGCGGCGCCCGGTCGTACGGCCGTGCCCGCCCGGCGAACCGGCCCGACGCGGTCGGGCGCCGCGGATCAGCCGCGCTGGATGCCGCTGCTGTCCTGGAGGACGCCGCGGCGCCCGTCCTGGGTCTGCGCGATGAGTGCCTGGCCGCGCTGGTCCACCGCGAGGTACCAGGTGCCCGGGGCCAGTTCGGCGATCTGCCCGCCGCTGCCGTCCTCGGCGAACAGCGGCCGCGGGACCGGCACCGCGAACCAGAACGCGGTGAAGTCCGCGGACGGCGACGGGGCGGCCGTGGTCGGCTGCGAGTGCACACCGGCCGCGGGCGAACCGCCGTACGGCGGCTGCGGGGCCGGGGCGCCGGCGTAGGCGGGGTCCACCGACTGCGCGCCGCCCGGGTAGCCGTAGCCGGCCTGCTGCGGGGCCGCACCGTAGGGCTGCGGGCCGCCGACACCGTACGGCTGCGGCTGCTGCGGGCGCGGGGCGCCGGCCAGCGGGGCCTTCAGCGCGGGCAGCCGGCTGTTGAGCACCGCGGCCACCGCGATGACGACACCGAAGATCAGGGTCAGCCAGGCGCCGACCTTCTTGTCGACGTTGTCCTGGTTGTTGAAGAGCGTCGACCACACCGCGGTCCAGCCGACGAACAGCGACAGCGCGATCGTCCACTGGTCGAGGGCCAGCCCGAGCACCTGCCGACCCGCGAACTGCCCCGACCGGGAGACCAGCAGCGCCGCGGCGGCGATGATCGCGGCCAGCGTGACCGACGGCAGGATCGGGAACGTGGCCGAGTGCCAGAGGTTCTGCGAGCTGTGCGAGACGCCACCGCTCATGGAATAGCCGCTGGGGTAACTGTAGAACGGCAGGAAGGAGGCGATCAGCAGCAGCGCCGCTGAGCCGATCACCAGGCCGTCTCCTCGGGTCAGGGAGCGGATGTTCACGTCGGGTCCTGTCCTTTGCGATGCGGAATGCTGGATTCGGTTCGTCGGGGCGGGAAGCGGTGCCCCATCGTACGGGTGTGACCTTTGGCCGGGTGTCAGGTATGCGTCTTGGTGCACGATCCATACCGGACTGCTACAGCCCTGTCACCTCTTCCCATCGGCAGGCCCCGCGGGGGAACCCTGCAGAAAGGCGGTGAGGCCGTCGGCGATGCCCTGGGCGGCGCGCTGCCGCCAGCCGGCACTCGTCAACGACGCGGCGTCCTGCGCGTTGCGCATGTTGCCGCACTCGATGAACACCTTCGGAACGGTGGAGAGGTTGAGCCCGCCCAGGTCGTCGCGGACCATCAACCCCTTGCCCCCGCCGAGGTAGTCGGCGAAGGGCTCACCGGTCGCCGCCTTGAAGTGCGCCCGCAGCGTGGTGGCGAGCAGCAGCGACGGAGCGGCGATCTTCCGGGTGTCGGCGCCGCCCGCGTGCAGCGACTTCGGCGCGATCACATGGAAGCCGCGCGCACCGGCGGGCGCGCCGTCGGCGTGGATGGACAGCGCGGCGTCCGCGTGGGCGGCGTTGCCGATCCGGGCCCGCTCGTCGACACAGGGGCCGTACGGGCGGTCGCCGTCCTGGGTCAGCACCACCTTCGCGCCGCGGGCGACCAGGATCGCCCGCGTCCGCCGGGAGACGTCCAGGGTGTAGGTCGCCTCCGGATAGCCGGAGTCGGTCTCGGTCCCCGTGGTGTCGCATTCCTTGCGGTTCGTACCGATATCGACCAGCCGGTTGATCTGCGCGGTGTGCTGGTAGTTGGTCGGATTGTGCCCCGGGTCGAGCACGACGACCTTCCCGGCCAGGGGAAGCGTTTCAGCAGACGGCGTCGCGGACGGGGTAGTGCTGCCGGGCGCGGCGCTGCCGCCGCCGGCGTTCTTCCCGTCGGCGCTCGACGCGCTGCCGGTGCTGCGTGTGCCGCCGGTATCGGAGCCCGAGTCCGCCGCTGTTCCGCAGCCACTCACAAGCACCGCCGCCGCCACCACGGCCGCTGCGGCGAGTCCGCCGCCACGACCGCCCCCGTGTGACCCGTTGCTGAACACGCCCGCGACTCTATCGGCCCGAGCTGTCACCTTGCACCCGGCGTCACTTTCCGCGGTCGGCCGCGTCAGCGCCGGGGGCGCCCGCCCGCCCGGCATCCGGCCGCCCGGTGTCCAGGTGCCCGGCGCCGCGCCGCAGCACCCGCAGCGACCCGGTCGCCGACACCTCGGTGAACGCCCCGGACGCCAGCGCCCGCCGGTAGATCCGGTACGGCGCCCGGCCGCCGTCGGCCGGGTCGGGGAAGACGTCGTGGATCACCAGCAGGCCGCCCTCGGCCAGCAGCGGCGCCCACCCCTCGTAGTCCGCGCCCGCGTGCTCGTCGGTGTGGCCGCCGTCGACGAAGACCAGGCCCAGCGGCTGCCGCCACACCTTCGCGACCTGCGGGGAGCGGCCGACCACCGCGATCACGTGCTCCTCCAGCCCGGCGGCGTACAGGGTGCGGCGGAATTGCGGGAGGGTGTCCATCCGCCCGGTGACCGGGTCCACCAGCTCCGGGTCGTGGTACTCCCAGCCGGGCTGCTGCTCCTCGCTGCCGCGGTGGTGGTCCACCGTCACCACGACGGTGCCGGCCGCCGCGGCGGCCTCGGCGAGCAGCAGCGTGGAGCGCCCGCAGTACGTGCCGACCTCCAGCAGCGGCAGCCCGAGGCCGGCCGCGGCCTCCTTCGCGGCGGCGTGCAGGGCCAGGCCCTCGTCGAGCGGCATGAAGCCCTTGGCGGCCTCGAAGGCGGTACGTACGTCCTTGTCCATGCCGCCAGCGTAGGCGGCCGGTCGCCTCCCGCCCGCCGCGCCGCTCCCGGGTCCCGGCGACAGGCGGCCAACTCGTATGGCCGGAACGCCTGTTCGTGCCTACGCTGGCCGGGTACGTACGTATGCGCAGGTTCCGCCGGTCCTATCCGCCCGAGGAGTCCCATGCCCGTACCCGGTCAGGCCCACGACATCCTGTCGCCGCAGTTCGCCGAGGACCCGTACGCCAGCTACCGGGTGATGCGGCAGGAGACGCCCCTCGTCTGGCACGAGGGCATGCGCAGCTACATCGTCTCGCGCTACGAGGACGTCGAACGCGCCTTCAAGGACAGCACGTTCACCACCGACAACTACGCGTGGCAGCTCGAACCCGTGCACGGCCGGACCATCCTCCAGATGAGCGGCCGCGAGCACG
Source organism: Actinacidiphila sp. bgisy145 (assembly GCF_057708125.1). Classification (NCBI taxonomy): domain Bacteria; kingdom Bacillati; phylum Actinomycetota; class Actinomycetes; order Kitasatosporales; family Streptomycetaceae; genus Actinacidiphila; species Actinacidiphila sp. bgisy145. The sequence continues at coordinate 22,191 of NZ_JBYIRL010000045.1, read as the reverse complement.
CGGTGCGCCGCGCCCTGGTCGCGCCCGCCTTCCGCGGCCGAGAGCTCCAGGAGAAGTTCCTGCCCGTGATCGAGCGCAACTCCCGCCGGCTGATCGACGCCTTCCGGCGGACCGGCTCGGCCGAGCTCGTCGGGCAGTACGCCACCCGCTTCCCGGTCAACGTGATCGCCGACATGCTCGGCCTGGACCCGGCCGACCACGACCGCTTCCACGGCTGGTACACCTCCGTGATCGCGTTCCTCGGCAACCTCGCCCAGGACCCGGAGGTCACCGCGGCCGGGCAGCGCACCCGGGTGGAGTTCGCCGCGTACATGCTCCCGATCATCCGGGACCGCCGCGCCCACCCCGGCGACGACCTGCTCTCCGCGCTGTGCCGGGCCGAGGTGGACGGCACCGCGATGGACGACGAGGACATCAAGGCGTTCTGCAGCCTGCTGCTGGCCGCGGGCGGCGAGACCACCGACAAGGCGATCGCGAGCGTCTTCGCCAACCTGCTGCGCCACCCCGACCAGCTCGCGGCGGTCCGCGCGGACCGCGCCCTGGTGCCGCGCGCGTTCGCCGAGACGCTGCGCTACACCCCGCCGGTGCACATGATCATGCGGCAGGCCGCCACCGACGTGCCGGTCAGCGGCGGCACCATCCGCAAGGGCAGCACCGTCACCTGCCTGATCGGCGCCGCCAACCGCGACGAGGAGCGGTACGCCGACCCGGACGTGTTCGACATCTTCCGCTCCGACCTGAACAGCACCAACGCGTTCTCCGCGGCCGCCGACCATCTGGCGTTCGCCCTGGGCCGGCACTTCTGTGTCGGAGCGCTGCTGGCGAAGACGGAGGTGGAGGTCGGGGTGAACCAACTGCTCGACGCCCTGCCGGGGGTGCGGCTGGCGGCCGGCGAACTCCCCGTCGAGCGCGGTGTGTTCACCCGCGGCCCGGCCTCGGTACGGGTGGAGTTCGACCCGGTGTGAGCCCGCCGGCCCGCTTCAGCCGACGTACGCGGAGGTGAAGTGGACCGGCAGCCGCTCCAGGCCGCGCATCCAGATCGACGGCCGCCAGGCCAGCTCGTGCGGCTCCACCGACAACTCCACGTCCGGCAGCCGGTCGAGCAGCACCTCGACCGCGGTCCCGGCGATCGCCTCGGCCAACTCCGGCGCCGGGTACGGGCAGCGGTGCTCGCCGTGGCTGAAGGAGACGTGCGCGCTGTTGCCGGCGGCCCCGGCCGGCCCGTCGGGCCGCACCTCCGGGTCGGTGTTGGCCGCGGCCAGGCCGAGCAGCACGCAGTCGCCCTGCCGGATCTGGCGGCCGCCGAGCTGCGTGTCGCGGGTGGCCCACCGGCCGATGAAGTTCTGCGTCGGGGTGTCCTCCCACAGCACCTCGTTGAGCGCCTGGCCCGCGCTGCCCCGGCCGCCGGACAGGGTGACGGCGAACCGGTCGTCGGTGAGCATCAGCCGCAGCGCGTTGCCGATCCAGTTCGCGGTCGGCTGCTGCGCGGCGGCGATCACCGTGACCAGGTCCTGGACGATCTCCATGTCCGCCAGCCCCGCGCGGTGGGCGAGCATCCGGGAGGCGACGTCCGGGCCGGGCAGCATCCGCTTGTGGTCCAGCAGCGCCTGGACCCGCTGCTGGACCCGCAGGTAGGCCGCGACCGGGTCCTCGCCCTCGGCGGCGTCCAGCGACGTGGTCAGGTCGCGGACCATGTCGGCGGTCTGCGCCTCCGGCAGCCCGCACATCCAGACCGCCGCCAGCAGCGGCAGCCGGTGCGCGTAGTCGGCCATCAGGTCCGCGCGGCCGCGCCCGGCGAACGCGTTGATCAGCCGGTCGGCGACCTCCTCGCAGTGCCGTTTCAGCTCGAACTGGTCGACCTCGGCGAGCGCGTCGCTGATCACCCCGGCCCGCCGCTGGTGCTCGGCGCCCTCCGCGAAGAGCACCGACGGCTGATAGCCGACGTACGGCAGCAGCGGCCAGTCCGCGGGGATCGCCTCCCACTGGTTCCAGCGGCGCGAGTCGCGGGCGAACAACTCGTCGTTGGAGGTGACGTAGTGCAGTTCGCGGTAGCCGAGCACCAGCCAGGCGGGCACACCGCCGTCGAGCAGCACCGGCGCCACCGGGCCGTGGGCGCGGCGCAGTTCCTGGTAGAGCCGGGCCGGGGTCTGCTGGAACTCCAGGCCGCCGAGGGCCACGGCGCCGAAGGGGGCCGGGCAGTGCGCGGGCGGTGCGGACAGCGCGGCACCCGCGGGGGCGTGGTCGGTCACTGGGCCATCTCCTGGGCACGGGACAGGGCGTAGAGGTGGTCGACGAGCGTGATCAGGACGGTCTTGCCGGACTCCCGGTCGCGCGCGTCGCAGTCGATGAGCGGAACGGCATCGTCGAGGGTGAGGGCGTCCCGTATCTGCTCCAGGGTGTGCACCGGCGGCCCGAAGCTGTTGCGGGCCACCACGAACGGCAGGCCGTGGTGCTCCAGCCGGTCGATGGCGTACCAGGAGTCGGCGACCCGGCGCGGGTCGACCAGCACCACCGCGCCGAGGGTGCCGGCGAAGAGCCGGTCCCACAGGAACCAGAAGCGCTGCTGGCCGGGTGCCCCGAACAGGTAGAGCACCATGCGCGCGTTGAGGCTGATCCGGCCGAAGTCGAAGGCGACGGTGGTGGTGGCCTTGCCGTCGACGCCGGCGGCCTCGTCGATGCCGACGCCCGCCTGGGTCATCGTCTCCTCGGTGTTCAGCGGGCGGATCTCGCTGACCGAGCGGACCATGGTGGTCTTGCCGACCCCGAACCCGCCGACGATCACGATCTTCAGTCCCTCGTCGGCGGTGTCGGCCAGCGGCCTGCGCGCGGGCGGTTCACAGTTTGCGGAGTCCAACGAGCACCTGCTTCAGAAGGTCGGAGTCGGGCAGCCGGGCGCCCGCACGGGTACGGGGGTGGCGGGCGGTGATCATGCCGGTGTCCAGCAGGTCGGCCAGCAGGATGCGCACCACGCTCACCGGCAGCCGCAGGTCCGCGGACAGCTCCACCACCGCGGTGGGGCGCCGGCAGGTCCGCAGGATCGCGGCGTGCTCGGACTGCATCCCGGCGGTGGGCTGCGACTCGCTGACGATCAGGGCGACCAGGTCCAGCCGGTCGTCGTCGGCGCGGCTGCGGCCGCCGGTGACGGTGTAGAGCCGGTCGGGGTCCTCACCGCCGACGCTCGCGCGGGTCACGCGGGCTCCTCGGCGGGGCTGCGCGGTGGCGCGGTCAGGTAGTCGCTCAACTGCTCCACCAGTTCGCTGGTGTTGTGGCCGATCATGCCGGCGTCGGCGTCCTGCGCGGCCACGACCGCGAGGTGCGCGCCCTCGCCGGCCTCCACGATCACCAGCAGGCCGCCGTGGAACTCGGTCATCGACTGCCGCACCCCGCCGCTGCCGTCCCCGAACTCCACGGACGCGCCGTGCGACAGGCTCTGGATGCCCGACGCGATGGCGGCGAGCTGGTCGGCCTGGTCGACGTTCAAGCTCGTGGACCAGCTCATCTTGAGGCCGTCGCGGGAGAGCACGAGCGCGTGCCGGCTGCCCGGGGTGCGGTCGAGGAGGCTGTCCAGCAGCCAGTCGAGGTTGCGGTCGGTGGTCTGCATCGCGGTCGAGGTCCACCCGGCGGTGCGGGTCGCGGGCCCCTTCCTCCAATCTGTTGTCCTGACGCTGACGGGTGGGGGGGTGCCTGGGGGCGCAGGTCCTACGGCGAGGGGGTGCCGTCCTGCGGGGTGTCGTGGGGCGCGCCGTGCGGCATGTCGTACGGGTCGTCCTGCGGTTTGGCGTGCTGGGGTTCGGCGTGCTGCTGGGGCTCGGCGTGCTGGAGTGCGGCGGGCTGCGGTCCCGCGGGCTGCTGGGGCTCGGCGGCGCGGGTGCGGGCGGTCTGTTCGCGCCGGCGTTTGCCCGCGGCGACGAACGCGCCGAAGCGGGCGCCCATGTTGCCGGTGGCCGGCTGCGGGACGGGCTCGTCGCGGCCGGGCCGGCCCTGGCCGGGCAGGGCGTGCTCGGCGGCGGCGAGGGTGTGGCCGCGGACCCGCTTGGGCAGGGCGAACAGGTCGTCGTCCGCCGCGGGGGGCGCGGCGGGTTCGGGTACGGTCCCGCTCTGCGGTACGGGCTCGGGCGCGTGGGGAAACGTCCCGGCGGTGCTGGTTTCGGTTTCGGTGCCGCTATCGGGTCCGGCCGGCGGATGGCTGGACCAGGCGGTGCCCTCGGCGGGCGCGGCGGGCGCGGGCACCGGCAGGGGCGCGGTGGGGGCGGTGTGACCGGGCTGCCGCATCGGCAGTCCGCTCGGGCCGATCACCGGTTCGCCGGAGGCGGCCGGACCGGTCGCCGCGGGCACCGCCGTACGCGGTGCGCCGCGGTCCCGGTCCCGGTCCCGTTCGCGCTCCGCGGGCTCCTGCGGTGTACCGTGCGCGGGTGTCTCCTCCCGCGGCCGCGTGATCAGGTGCTGCGGGATGAGCAGCAGTACCCCGGTGCCGCCGCGTGAGGAGGGCCGGAAGTTGACGGTCAGCCCGTACTTCCCGGCGACGCCGCCGACGACGGCCAGGCCGAGCCGGGTGCCCGACAAGGTGCCCAGCCGCAGCGGGTCGTGCGAGACCGCGTGCTGGGCGCGGCGCAGCGCCGGGGGGCTCATCACCAGGCCCGCGTCCTCGACGGTGATCACCACGCCGGTGGTCAGCTCCTCGACGTAGAGGTGCACCGTCTCGGTGGGCGGCGAGAACCGGGTGGCGTTGTCGACGAGTTCGGCGAGCGCGTGCATGACGCCCTCTGCGGCGTGGCCGACGACCGCGGCGGTGGACGTGGAGTGCAGCCGGACCCGCTGGTAGGCGCTGATCCGGCCGATCGCGCCGCGCAGGATGCTCTCCATCACGATCGGCTTGGTCCACCGCCGCCCGGACCGGCCGCCGGTGAGCACCGCGATGCTGTCCGCCAGCCGTCCGGCCTGCGCGGTGGCGTGGTCCAGCTTGAGCAGGTCGCCGAGAACGTCCTCGTCGTAACGGTTCTCCATCTCGCGCAGGTCGGCCATCATCGTGGTGGTCAGCGCCTGGACCCGGCCCGCGGCGTTGGCGCACGCGGCGAGGGTGGCCGCGCGCAGCCGGGCGGCGCCGGCGAGTTCGGCGGTGAAGACCTCCAGCACCCGGCGGTGCCGCGGGTCGGCGAGCGCGGGGGCGGCGGCCAGCGCGGTGGCCGCGGAGGCGCCGGAGCCGAGCATCTCGACCGTGCGCGGGATCGCGGTGTCGGCCAGGACACCCGCGTCGGCGGCCGCCGCTTCCAGGCGGACCCGCAACTGCTCGGTCTCGGCGCGCGCGGCGGCCAGTTCGGCGGCGACGGCGTCCGCGTCGGCGGCCATCCGTGCCAGCTGCCGCTGGTGGCCGTCGGCGAACGCCTCGGCCTGGGTGGCCTTGCGGCGCAGGTCGGCGTTCCTGCTGTCGGCGGCGGCGAGCCGGTCGGCCGTGCGGTGCCGGCGGTGCGAGGCGCTGCCGGCCCAGATCACGGCCGCCACCAGCAGCACGCCGTAGCCGATCGAGACCGTCTGCACCCAGCCGCGCGCCTCCCGTGGTGCGCCGAGGGTGAGCACGGCCCAGGCCAGGGCGCAGACCGCCGCCGCCCCGAGGGCGAGGGCCGGGGTGCCGGGGAGCGGGTGCGGTCCGGCCGGGCGGCCGGCGGGTGAACGATCTGGCATCTGGCGGTCCTTCGTCGGTCCTCGTGATCGGTCGGAGGTATGGCGACGAGCCTGCGGGCGGCGGGCGCGTGCGGTTCGGGGACGGTCCGTGCCCGTGCCATGCCCGTGCCATGCCCGTGCCATGCCCGTGCTGATCCGTGGTCGGCGCCGCGCCGGATCGGGCCGAACTGCGGTGCGGGCCAGCGTTCATGATGGTCCGCGGCGGCCGGTCGTCAGGCGTCCCGCTCGGCAAGTCCCCCGTTCGGGCGACGTTTTCGAGGAATGCTCGGCTGCTGTCGTCACCGTGCGATAGGTCCAGCGGGTGGGTTCGCGGCTTCTGGCGCCGGCGCGTGCGCGGGTTGGGGGTGGCGCGGGGCGTAGGTCGGGGGTAGGTCGGGCGTAGGTCGCGGGTAGGTCGAAATCCCGATGCCGTGGGGCGGGGCAGCCGGGAGGATGGTCGTATGAGCGAACTCCTGGGGCGGCGGGCGCCCACCTCCCGTACCGGCGGCCGTGCGGCAGCTCCCGCGTGGGCGGTGCTCGCGATGGTGTGTGCGGGCCAATTCCTGGTCGTACTCGACGTGTCGGTGGTCAACGTGGCGCTGCCGTCGATGCGTTCGGCGCTGTCCCTGGGCGACGGCGGGCAGCAGTGGGTGGTCAACGCCTACGCGCTGACCTTCGCCGGGTTCCTGCTGCTGGGCGGGCGGGCCGCGGACCTCTTCGGCCGCAAGCGCACCTTCCTGGTGGGCCTCGGCCTGTTCACCGCGGCGAGCCTGGCCGGCGGGCTGGCGCAGGACGCCTGGATGCTGGTCGGTGCCCGCGCGGTGCAGGGCCTGGGCGCGGCGGTGCTCGCGCCGACCACGCTGTCCATCCTCACCACGTCCTTCCCCGAGGGCTCCGAGCGCACCCGGGCGATCGGCACGTGGACGGCGGTCGGCGCCGGCGGCGGCGCGGCCGGCGGCCTGGTCGGCGGGCTGCTCACCGACTACCTGTCCTGGCGGTGGGTGCTGCTGGTCAATGTGCCCGTCGGCGCCCTGGTGCTGGTGGGTGCGGCGCTCTGCCTGACCGAGAGCCGCGCGGAGCGGGCCCGCCGGCTGGACGTGCCGGGCGCGGTGCTGGTCACCGCGGGCGTGGCCGGGCTGGCGTACGGCATCGCGCAGAGCGAGTCCTACGGCTGGGCCTCGGTGCGCTCGCTGCTGCCGCTGGCCGCGGGCGCGCTGCTGCTCGCGGCCTTCGCCCTGGTCGAGGCGCGTACGGTGGCGCCGCTGATGCCGCTGCGGCTGCTGCGGGTGCGGTCGGTGTCGGCGGCGAACACGGTGCTGCTCGGGTGCGGCGCGGCGACCTTCTCCACCTGGTACTTCCTCTCCCTCTACATGCAGAACGTGCTCGGTTGGAGCCCGGTGCGCGCCGGGGTGTCGTTCCTGCCGCACACCGTGGCGATCATCGTCGGCTCCAAGCTCGCGCCGCGCCTGATGAGCCGGACGGACGCCCGGCTGGTGGGCGCGGCCGGCGGGGTGCTGTCGGCGGCCGGGCTGGTGTGGCAGAGCACGCTCACCGTGCACGGCAGCTTCACCGGGACGATCCTCGGGCCGGGCATCCTCACGATGTTCGGCGCGGGCCTGCTGATGACGCCGATCGCCGCGGCCGCGACCTCCGGGGTGGCCATGGGCGAGCAGGGCGTCGTCTCAGGACTGCTCAACACCTCACGGCAACTCGGCGGCGCCCTCGGGCTGACCATCCTCGCGACGGCCGCCGCGGACCGCTTCACCACCCGCCGCACCCACGGCGCCGACCCCGCCCACGCCCTCACCTCGGGCTACGGCCTCGCCTTCCTGATCGCCGCGGCCTTCGTCGCCACCGCCACCTGCCTGATCACCCTCCTCCCCAACCCCACCCCGAAACGCGCCTAGCCGCACCAGTCCGGCGCCGCGGTGTCCCTCGCTACTCGGCGGTGCCAGGAGCGTCACCGGGGAGGCGGGCGTACCGGGCGAGGGTGGCCTTGTTCGTCGACGGGTCCTCGAAGGTCAGTTCCCATGGCCCGGTGTTCATGTCCATCTCCTTGCCGAAGCCGACCCATTTGCCCGCCATACGGCGCCCGGTCGGTTCGACCAGCATCTGGATGGCGCCGTGGTAGCGGGCACCGCGGTAGTAGCTGTCACCGGCCGTCTGCTCCACCCACGTTCCGGTGACGACGCTCCCGTCGATGGTGAGGTCCACGGTGAGGGTCGAGTCCGACGAGCCGGGGATGCTGCGGACCGTCAGCCGGTTGCCGTGCTGGAGCACGACGACGTGGTGGAGCCCGGTGAACGTCTTCCCGCGGCTGCTGGAGTAGTACTCGTAGCGGCTCAGCCACACCCCGCTGTAGTTGCCCGTCGGCGCGGGTTGCGGGGCGCGCCCGCGGCCGGGCGTCGTGGCGTGAGCGGTGCCGCCGGGCCGCGCGGGTTCGACGTCGTGGCCGCCGTCGCCGTCCTCCACCACGCGCGCCTGAGGGATCGCCGGCGCGAAGCCGAGAGACTCGATCGGCAGGCCGGTGATGGACTCCAACGCGCGGGCGTAGACAGGACGGGGAGCCGCGGTGGTACCTGCCTCCCAGCGCTGGACCAGCCGCTTGCTCGCGTCGTTGGGCTGCCCGGCGCGCTCCCCCGCTGCCCGCAACGCGCGGGCGAACTCGTCCTGGCTCATGAGCAGTCCCATGCGGACGGCCCGGAGCGTGCTGTTCGGAGTCGCTGTCGTCATGCCGGTCACGGTAGTCCGCCGCGGGTCGGAATGACACCCGAATGACGCCCTTGATGACGCCGGAATGACACCCCAAGTGTCGTCGCTTTGAGCGTGGGATCAACGACATTCTGTGACCTCCCCTTCAACGGCGCACTCGGCGTCCACGAGCAGCAGGAGGTCCGCGATGAGCCGTGCAGGCGGCCACCGCGCTGGACAAGGTGTACGGCACCGGGGACCTGCTGGTGCGGCTGTGGCACCTGGCCAAACGGGAGACGAAGGACCAGCCGTTCATCGGGCTCGGGCCGTTGGAGGCCGGGGCGGCCGGAATCCAGGAGTACGCGCTCAGCGCGGTGCCGGACCTTCTCCAGACCCGCGCGTACGCGGAGGAGCAGGTACGGGCCGCACGCACGGGAAGCCCCCAGCAGGCCGACGCGCGAGTGGCCGGGCGGCTGGCGCGGCAGGAACGGCTGACCGACGAGGACCCGGTCCACTACCGGGCCCTCATCGACGAAGCCGTGCTGCGCCGGAAGGCACGCGACCCGCAGACCTGGACCCGGCAGCTGGAACACCTCATCGAGATGGCCCAACTCCCGGGCGTCTCCCTGCACGTGGTGCCGTTCGACACCGGGCCGCATCCGCTGCACGGCTCCCTGGAGCTGGTCTACCTCCCGCAGGGGCGCACCGTCGCGTACGCGCCGAGCAGCTGCGGCAGCCACGTCCTGGAGGAGCCGGAAGAGGTCGAACCGCTGCGACTGGCCTACGACCTGCTCCGCGACACCGCACTGACCCCGACCGAGTCGCTCACCTTCCTGCGCACCCTCCTGACCGAGCACACCGCAGCCGGAACCACGGAGAACCCCGCGTCATGAGCCCCCGACCCGCCACCGCCGTCGCGGAAGGCGCGGCTAGAGCCAGCCGTGCTGGCGGGCGGAGCGGAGGGCTTCGATGCGGTTGCGGGTGCCGGTCTTGCCGATGGCCGCGGAGAGGTAGTTGCGCACGGTGGACTCGGAGAGGAAGACGCGCCGGGCGATGTCCGCGACGGTCGCCCCGTCGGCCGCGGCGTTGAGGACGTCCCGCTCGCGGGCGGTCAGCGGGCTGGGCCCGGCGCTGAGCGCTGCCGCCGCCAGGGCCGGGTCGATCACCCGTTCCCCGCGCAGCACTTGGCGGATCGCACCGGCCAACTCCTCCACCGGGCCGTCCTTGACGAGGAACCCGGCCGCGCCCGCCTCCATCGCCCGCCGCAGATAGCCGGGGCGGCCGAACGTCGTGAGGATCAGCACCTTGCAGGACGGCAGTTGCCCGCGCAGGTCGGCGGCCGCGTCGAGCCCGCTGCGCCCGGGCAGTTCGATGTCCAGCAGCGCGACGTCCGGCCGCGCCGCCAGCGCCTCGGCCACGATCCGGTCCCCCGCCCCGACCTGCGCGACGACCTCCATGTCGTCCTCCAGGTCCAGCAGCAGCGCCAGCGCCCCCCGCATCATGCCCTGGTCCTCGGCGAGGAGCACCCGGACGGCCCGCGCCCCATTCCCGTCGCTCATCCCCCAAGGGTAGGGCGTGGCGGCGGGCCAGGCCGGGCCGAGGAGCGGTCAGCAGCAGGGGGACGGGAGGGCGGTGGGGAGGGCGTCGGCGGCGAAGACCGCGGTGGTGGCCGGTTCGCCGCCCAGCGCGGCGACCGCGAGGAGGAGGGCGGCCGCGGTCCAGGTGGTGCGTTCGACCGGCCACACCGCGCGGTCGGCGAAGACGTAGCCGGTCCAGTAGAGGCCGTCCTCGGCGCGCAGGTGCTGGATGTCGGCGAGGACCCGGACGGCGTCGTCGGTGCGGCCGACCGCCCAGAGGGCGAGGGCGAGTTCCGCGGACTCGCCGCCGGTGACCCAGGGGTTGGGGTCCACGCAGCGCACCCCGAGCCCGGGGACCACGAAGCGGGACCAGCCGGCGTCGATCCGGGTGAGGGCGGCCGGCCCGCGCAGGGTGCCGGTGAGCACCGGGTAGTACCAGTCCATGGAGTAGCGGGACTTGTCGAGGAACCGCTCGGGGTGGCGGCGCACAGCGTGGCCGAGCAGCCCGGCCGACAACTCCCAGTCCGGCTGCGGCTCCCGGCGGTGCTCGGCGAGGGCCAGCGCGCAGCGCAGCGCCTGGTGGATCGACGAACTGCCGGTGAGCAGCGCGTCGTTGACGGCGGTGCCGTCCGCCTCGCGCTTCCAGCCGATCTGCCCGCCGGGCTGCTGGAGCGCCAGGACGTACTCGACGGCGGCGTGCACGGTCGGCCAGATCCGCTCGGCGAACGCCTCGTCGCCGGTGGCGAGGTAGTGGTGCCAGGCGCCGACGGCGACGTAGGCGCAGAAGTTGGACTCGCGGCCGAGGTCGGTGGGCTGGTCGGCACTGCCGTCGTGGTAGGCGGCGTACCAGGAGCCGTCGGGGTTCTGGTGCCGGGCCAGCCAGTCGTACGCGGCCGCCGCGCGGTCGTGCTCGCCGGCCGCGTCCAGGGCCATCGCGGTCTCGGTGTGGTCCCACGGGTCGAGGTGGTGGCCGCGGAACCACGGGATCGCGCCGTCGCTGCGCTGCGCGGCGGCCATCGCGGCGACCGTCCGCCGGGCCTGCTCCGCGGTGAGGACGCCGGGCAGTTCCAGCCGCTCGGTGCGGCGGCCCTGCCCGCGGCTCGGCGAGGTCACTTCGCGCGGTCCGCGCCGACAGCGGCCCCGGCGCCGGCGGCGGACCCGGCGCCGGCGGCGGACCCGGCGCCGGCAGCGGACCCGGCGCCCGTCGTCGCTTCCGCGGCAGCCGCCCGCTCGGGCAGCCGCGGCTTCGTCGCGTACGCCACGAAGCTCTTGCCGACCACCGGGTTGAGCACCTGCTCGGCGAGCCGCGTGGCCAGCGGTTTCTTCATGATGTCCCAGACCAGCAGCTTGTGGTACAGCTTCACCGGCAGCGCCTGGTCGTTGTCCACGCCGACCGCGCACTTGATCCACCAGTACGGCGCGTGCAGGCCGTGCGCGTGGTGGGTGCCGTACGGCTTCAGGCCCGCCTCGCGCATCCGGTCCAGGAGCTGGTCGCCCTTGTAGATGCGGATGTGGCCGCCCTCGACCTCGTGATAGGCGTCGGACAGCGCCCAGCAGATCTTCTCCGGGCCGTAGCGCGGCACGGTCACCGCGATCCGGCCGCCGGGCCGCAGCACCCGGACCATCTCGGCGAGCACCGCCTTGTCCTCGGGGATGTGCTCCATCACCTCGGAGATGATCACGACGTCGAAGCTCTCGTCGGGGAACGGGAGTTGGAGCGCGTCGCCCTCCATCGCCAGCGCGGACGCGCCCGCCGGGGCCTCCCCCGCCTCGCGCATCGCCGCGAACCACTTGGCGACCTCGCGGATCTCCTCGCCGTTGCGGTCCAGCGCGACGACCTGCGCGCCGCGCCGGTAGCACTCGAAGGCGTGCCGCCCGGCCCCGCACCCGAGGTCCAGGACGCGGTCGCCGGCGGCGAGCGGGAAACGGGTGAAGTCGACGGTCAGCATCAGCGGTTGCTCCCCACGGGGTCTGAGGGATGTGCGGTGTCCCGGTCGTCGCCGTCCCGGCCGTCCGCCGCCGCACCGGGCGGGGCGGCCGTGTCCGGTACGGAAGTTGCGGCCGGGTCGGCGCCGGGCGGGGCGGCCGCACCCGGTACGGGAGTTGCCGCCGGGTCGGCGCCGGCAGGGGTACTCCTGCCCGCGTCCGCGGCGCTATGCGTACGGCCCGCGGCGGGCAGCGGCGCCCGAACCGGCCCCGGGTGCGCGGCGATCGCCGCCCGGTACAGCTCGGCGGTCGCCTCGGCCGCACGCGTCCAGGTGAAGCGCTCCAGCACCCGGGCCCGCCCGGCGGCGCCCAGCCGCGCCCGCAACTCCGGTGCGGCCAGCAGCCGTTCGAGCGCGGTGGCGAGCGCGCCCGCGTCACCGGGCGGCACCGCGAGGCAGGTCTCGTTGTCCGGCCCGGCCACCTCCGGTATGGCGCCCCCGGTGGTGGCCACCAGCGGGGTGCCAGTGGCCATCGCCTCGGCCGCCGGCAGCGAGAACCCCTCGTACAGCGACGGCACGCACGCCACCTCGGCGCTGCGGATCAGGTCGACCAGCTCGGCGTCGCTGATGCCCTTGACGAACTCGACCGCGTCGGCCAGCCCGAAGGCGGCGACGGCGTCGGCCACCGGCCCCCGCTCCGGCCGCTTGCCGACGACCACCAGGTGCGCGTCGGGCCGCTGGGTACGGACCTTCGCCAGCGCCTCGACGAGGAAGACCAGGCCCTTGAGCGGCACGTCCGCGCTGGAGGTGGTGACGATCCGCCCGGGCACCTCGGCCACCGACGGGTCGGGCGCGAACAGCCGGGCGTCCGCGCCGATCGGCACCGTGTGCACCCGCTCGGGCCGCACCCCGAGGTCCGCGACGATCTCCTGCCGCGACGACCCGGAGACGGTCAGCACCGACGGCAGCCGCCGGGCCACCCGCTTCTGCATGCGCGTGAAGCCGTACCAGCGGCGGACCGACATCCGCTTGCGGAGGTCGGGGGCGGCGGCCAGCTCCAGGCGGCGGTCCACGGTGATGGGGTGGTGGATCGTGGTGACCAGCGGCAGGCCGAGGCCGAGCAGGCCGTATCCGAGGGTCTGGTTGTCGTGCACCACGTCGAAGTCCGCGCGGCGGGCGGCGAGGTGGCGGCGCGCGCGCAGGCTGAAGGTCAGCGGCTCGGGGAAGCCGCCGGTCCACATGGTGCCGACCTCCAGCGCGTCGACCCAGTCGCGGTACTCCGCCAGGCGCGGGGTGCGGAACGGGTCGGGCTGCCGGTACAGGTCCAGGCTGGGCAGCTCCGTGAGGGTCACGCCCTCGCCGAGCGCGTCCAGTACGGGATAGGGCTGCGCGCCGATCACCTCGACGCGGTGGCCGAGTGCGGCCAGTTCGCGGGCCAGGTGCCGGACGTACACACCCTGGCCGCCGCAGAACGGATTGCCCTTGTAGCTCAGCAGCGCGATCCGCAGTGGCCCGGACGGAGAGGTCACTCCGGCTCCCTTCTCGCTGCGATTGGGCCGGAGCGTAACCGGTCGCGCTAATCTAGAACAAGTTTCAGATAGATCGTACAGGGGTGGGGCACGCCCTCCCGCACCCGGCTGCCATCATGCACACACCCCCGACCCGGGCGCGCGGCGTCGGCACCGGCCACGGCGCGGCGGGCCCCGGCCCCGACCCCGGCCGGACTCGGCACCGCACGGCTAAGGACAGGACGGATGAGCGCACACCCCAGGCCACCGGCCCCGGCACTGACCGCGCGGCAGGCGGCCCGGCGCGACCGCATCCTGGCCGCCAGCACCGAACTGGCCTGCGGCGGCGGCTTCGACGCCGTGCAGATGCGCGAGGTCGCCGAGCTGTCCGACGTCGCCCTGGGCACCCTCTACCGCTACTTCCCGTCCAAGATCCACCTGCTGGTGGCGGTCATGGAGGACCAGCTCGGGCAGTTGCAGAGCGCGCTGCGCACCCGGCCGCCGACCGCCCCCGACCCGGGTACCCGCGTCGCCGACACCCTGCTGCGCGCCTTCCGTGCGCTCCAGCGCGAACCGCTGCTCGCCGACGCGATGTTCCGGGCGATGATCTTCGCCGACCGCTCGGTCCGCGCCCAGGTGGACACCGCCTCGCGGCTGACCACCTCGATCATCGTGGAGGCGATGGGCCGACCGGGGGCGGCGGAGGCCGAGGCCGCCGGAAGCGTCGCCGCCGCCGAGCCGCCGGAAGCGCTGCTCTCGGCCGTCCGGGTGATCGGGCACACCTGGCACGCGGCGCTGGTCGGCTGGATCTCGGGGCGCACCTCGGTCGCCGAGGTGACGGAGGACATCCGCACGGTCTGCGGCCTGCTCGACACGGCGGCGGCGTAGCGGCACCCTCGCCCGGCCCGGCCGCGCACCTCACGCGCACCCCTATCACACGACCACGTTCGGTATCGGCGCAACTACCGTCGATTACCTCGAAGGGAGGGCGCGCGTCGGCGCAGAGTGCGCTCCTGGCGCCTCCTGCCACTCCTGTTCTGCCCCCGGCTGGGACGGAAGTTCACCCGCACGGGGTGATCCGCCGGGTATGAATGGGTTCGCGTTCGTCCCGGGGGTCGCGGACATCACCCGCAGGGGGATCAGGGCGGCGCACCGATGCGACCACGCGAGGGGGATGACCCGGTGATACGTGTACTGGTGGCCCATGACACCTGCCTGCTGCGCTCCGCGCTGGCGGCGCTGCTGGGCCGGGAGGCGGACTTCGAGGTGACGGACACGGCCTGGCCGTTGCTGGCGGAGGCCGCGCGGGCCTTACGGCCGGACGTCTGCGTGGTGGACGCGGACTGTACGGGCTGGCGGCAGCACGTCGGCGCGGGCGGCGGCCCGCTCGACGGTCCGGCCAGACCGGTGCGGGACCCGGCCGGCGCGGGAGCAGGTACGAGCCCGGGCGCCGCACGGGGCGGGAGCGGGACGCGCGGCCGCGGCGGGTCCCGCACGGTGAGCGGCGGCCGGGCGGCGAACGGGAGCACCGCGTCGCGGGGAGCCGCCGGCACCGGCCCGCTGCACCCCACCACGCACGGGCTCGCCACCGCGGGGGCCCTGGGCGGGCTGACCCGGGCCCGGTGCGCGCTGGTGGTGCTGACCGGCGCGGGCAAGCCCGGCGATCTGCGGCGGGCCCACGAGGCGCACGCGCTGGGGTTCGTGAACAAGGACCGGTCGGCCGACCGGCTCCCGACGGCCGTACGGCAGGCCGCGCAGGGGAAACGGTTCGTCGACGAGTCGCTCGCCGTGGAGTTTCTGCACGCCGCCGAAATGCCGTTGACCAGGCGGGAGTTGAGCGTGCTGTCGCTGAGCGCGGAGGGTGCCCCGGTCACCGAGATCGCGCACCGGCTGCATCTGTCGCACGGCACCGTGCGCAACTACCTCGCCTCGATCACCCGGAAGACCGGGGCCCGCAACCGGGTGGACGCGATCCGGATCTCCCAGGTCGCCGGATGGGTGTGACGGCGGCCGTCGGCGTACGGGCGGGCGGGCGCCGGGCACGGCGGTCGGATACGGCACCGCGCCGTACGCGTCACGCCGTACCCGTAGCCGTAGCCGTACCTGTAGCCGCGCCCGTACCCGCCACTGCCTCGGCGGACCAGCCGCCCACCAGGTCGCGGTAGAGCGCCGAACGGGTCGGCAGGTCCTCGTGCGTGCCGCACACCGCGTGTGTGCCGTCCAGCACGAGGACCCGGCCGGCCCGCCGCGCCGAGCTGATCCGGTGCGCGATCACCACGAGCGTTCCGCCGGGACGCCGGGCGAACGCCTCCTCGGCGACGGCCTCGGCGGCCGGGTCGAGGTGGCAGGTCGCCTCGTCGAGCACGACGAGTCCCGCCGGGGACAGGTAGGTCCGGGCCAGCGCGAGCAGCTGCCGCTCCCCCGCGGACAACCGGGCCGGGTCGACCTCGGCGTCCGGCCCGCCGAGCGCCTCCACCAGGGGGCCGGCGCCCACCGCGCCTGCCGCGGCGAGCAGTTCGGCGTCGGGCACCGGGTCCTCCCGCAGGTAGGCCAGGTTCTCCCGTACGGTGCCGGTCAGCACGTATGCCTCCTGCGGGACGAGCGCGGGGCGGCCCGCGGTCCGTACGTCGCCGCGGTCGGGACGCAGCAGGCCAGCGGTGAGCGCGGCAAGCGTGGACTTGCCGATGCCGCTCGGGCCGACCACGGCCAGGTGTTCACCCGCGTGGAGCGCCAACTCCAGGTCGTGCAGGACCGGTTCGGCTCCGGGACCGTAGGCGAAGGTCACGTGCCGCAGATGCAGGACGCACCCGGGCGGGTCCGGATGCCCCATCTCCGCTTCCCGCGGACCGAGTTGGGCCGGCACACCGTCGCCGGAATCGCTGCCCCCGCCGGCGCCGTCGTCCCCCCCGATCCGCCGCAGCACGACCCCGAGCCGGGTGCCGGCCGCGCCCAGCGTGTGCACCAGGTTCTGTAGCGCCGGTTGCAGGGACTGGGTGAGGTAGGTGAGCGCGCCGAGCAGGTCGCCCGGGGTGAGGCGGTGGGTGCGGATCAGCCAGGGCGCGGCCACCAGCAGGAGCACCACGGGGAGTTGGCCGCCGACGGCGAGGGCGGCGGCACGCAGCACCCCCCAGCGGGCGAGCGCGCGGGCGGTGTCGAGCGCGGCGCCGGTCCGGGCGTCGGCGCGCGCGGCCATCAGGGGTTCCGCGCCGCACGCGGTGATGTCGCGCAGTCCGCCGGCGAGGGCGCCGCACTCCGCGGCGAGCGCCTCGTCGGCGGCGAGGTAGGCGTGCTGGCGGCGGGCGAGCGGGCCGAGCCCGGCCGCGAACAGCGCCACTCCCGCGGCCAGCGGCGGCAGCACGATCAGCAGCAGCACCGGCGCGAGCGCGCACATCCCGGTGAGCGCGCCGATCGCGGTGAACGCGAACGAGCGCACCACCAGCACCAGTCCGCCGAAGGCGTCCCGCGCGATCTCCACCTGGTGGGTCAGCCGCGACACCACGGCGCCCTCGCCGCTGCCCCGCCCGCGCACCGCCGCCCGCAGCCCGTCGCGCACCACCCGCGTCACCAGGCCGTCCCGCAGCGGCTCCACCAGCCCGGCCAGCCCCCGGTAGACCCGCGCGGTCCCGTACGCGCCGACCGGCACCGCCACCGCCGCCAGCGCCAGCCACCACAGGCCGGCCGCGTCGCGCCCGCGCAGGAAGCCCTCGTCCAGTGCCTTCGCGACGGCGTAGCCGACCACGAACGTCTGCGCCGACTCCACCACCGACCACCCGGCCAGCACCGCCAACGCCCCGAGCCTGCCCCGCAGATACCCCCGCATCCCGTTCACTTCTCCCCCTCCCCCGCCACCGCGGCCAGCGGCTCCCCTGGCGCGCTGCCTTCGGCCGCAGCGGTGGCGAACAGCGCGCGGTAGGCGGGCTGTTGCCACAGCTCCCGGTGGGGGGCCAGGGCGCGCAGCCGGCCGGAGTCGAGCCAGGCGACGAGGTCGGCGCGGGCGGCGGTGGCGGCGCGGTGGGTGGTGAGCAGGCGCGTGCGGCCGCGCGGGTCGTGCAGAAGGGCGCGGGCGACGTGCCGTTCGGTGACGGTGTCCAGGCTGGAGGTCGCGTCGTCGAGCACGAGCAACCGGTCGCCGTGCGCGAACGCCCGGGCCAGGCCGATGCGTTGGGCCTCGCCGCCGGACAGGGGGGCGTCGGCGCGCGGGGTGGCGTAGCCGGCGGGCAGGCGCCGTACGAAGCCGTCGGCGCCGGCCGCGCGGGCGGCGCGGGTGACGGCGCCGGGGTCCAACTCGCCCGGTCCGAAGGCGATCGCGTCGCCGAGGGTGTCGCCGAGCAGCACCGGGCGTTCGAAGGCGTAGCCGACGGCGTCGCGCAGTTCGGCGCGGCTGAGCGCGGCCAGCGGGCGGCCGTCGAGCAGCACGGTGCCCTCGTCGGGGTCGGTGAGCCGCCCGGCGAGTTCGGCCAGTACGGACTTGCCGGCGCCGGACGGCCCCACGACGGCCACGCAGCTGCCGCCGGGCACGGTCAGGTCGAGGCGGTCCAGGACGGTCGTGCCGCCGCGGGTGACGGTGACGCCCCGCAGTTCGAGGGTGCCGGGGCCGCAGCGGGGCAGCAGGTCGGTGCCGTGGGCGGGTGCGGGCACGGCGAGCACGCCCGCGATCCGGCGGGCGGCGGCCCGGCCGCGGACGAGGGCGCCCAACTGCCCGACCACGGTGCCGATTCCGGAGGCGAGCAGCGCGTAGCGGGAGGCGGCGAGGAGCCCGCCGACGGTCAGGTCGCCCTGGGCCAGCCGCAGTCCGCCGACGGCGAGGACGAGGATCTGGAGCAGCGGCACCAGGACGGCGGCCTGTGCGGTGGCCCGGCCCTGGACGTGCCACATCCGGTGTCCCTGGGTGCTGAGTTCGGGCAGCGGCGCCAGTACCCGCGCGGCCTCGCGCTCCTCGGTGCGGGCGGCGGCGATGGTGCGGGCGCCGCCGATCGCCTCGACCAGGCGGGCGGCGATCCGGCCCTGGGCGTCCTGGTAGCGGGCGACGCTGTCGGCGGAGGCGCGGGCGAAGCGCCGCACGAGCAGGGCGAGCGGCGGGGCGCCGAGCAGGAAGGCGGCCGCCAGCCAGGGGTCGGTGAGGAAGAGGGCGACGATTCCGCCGAGCGGGGCGCCGACGGCGGCCGGCAGGGTCGCTGCGGCGGCCGGTACGGCGCCCGCGTCGGCGGCGTTGCCGACCAGCCGGGTGACCAGGTCGCCGCCGCCCGCCACCCGCGCGGCGAGCACATGGCGTACGGCCCGGCGCCGTACCGAGGCGGTGACGCGGGCGCCGGAGACGGCCGCGAGCACATCGCTGGTGGTGCCGACCAGCACCTGCCCGGCCACGACCGCCGCGCACGTCCAGACCCAACTCCCGCCGGGCCAGGGCGCGTCGGAGTCTCCGCGCAGCACCTGGTCGACGGCGTGGCCGAGCACCGTGGGCAGCAGCAGGCCCAGGCCCACTGAGAGCCCGGCCAGCACCGCGACGGCGGCGACGGCGGTGCGGCTGCCGCGTACGGCGGGCCGCAGCACGGGGGGCGGCGGGGCGTGGTCGGCCATGCGGTCCTCCTCCGGCGGGGCGGGGGTGTGCGGGGGCGCGGCGGCGGGCATGCCGGGGCCCCGCCCCCGGGTGCTGGGGGCGGGGCTTGGCCCTGTCGGACAGGGCCTCGGGTCACCGGTCGTACCGCCGTGGAGCCACGGGCGGTCGCGTCACAGACAGATCAGGAAGCTCACCGAGCTGACGCAGCTCAGCAGGCTGAGCGAGCTGGCGTTGTCGGCGCCGTGTCCGTGCTCGGCGGGCTCCATGTCCTGAAGGTCGAGAAGGGCCATGTCAGGTGTTCCTTTCCATCGGTGTCGCCGAGGGGTTCGGCGGCTGGTCGCCAGGTTCTGGCGCGGTCCGGGCCGCTGCCCGGACCGGTTCGTGGGGCCCGCGGGTCAACGCGCGGGCGGTGGGGGGAGGAAGGGCAGCCGGGGTGCGGGGTGCCGGCCGGCGTGCGCGGCGCCGAGGGCGAGCAGGCAGCCCGCCGTACCGGTGCCGAGGTCCATGGACAGCCGCATCATCTGGTGCCCGGGGAAGGCGAGCGCGCCGCGGTGCGCCATGCCGTACCAGCCGAGCGCGTCGACCTGTGCGGCCAGAGCGCCGTCGGGGACGCCGGGTGCGGTGGTGCGGGCGAGGTGCAGGATCATCCCGGCCCGGCCGGCCAGCAGTCCGGGCTGGGCGTACAGCCGCGCGGTGGCGGCCCGTACGATCCCGGCCCTGGCCTGCTCGAAGCGTGCGCGGACCGGCTCGTCGAGGCTGTCGGGGCCGGCCAGCGCGAGCAGGTCGTCGAGGACCAGCCCGATCCCGGCGCTGCCGTCGCCGACGTACGGCATGGTGCGCCAGCCCTCGTCCACTTCGAGGCTGCCGCTCGCGGTGGCCACGCAGGAGTCGAGGTCGAGGGTGAGCGCGCGGGCCGCGTGGCCGAGCAGCCCGGGCAGGCCGGTGCGCTCGTACAGCCGCAGGAAGAGCAGGGCGGCGCCGGTGGTGCCGCGCATCAGTCCGGCGCGGCGGGTGGGCCGGGCGTCCGGGTGCTGCCGGCGCCGCTCGGCTTCCGCTTCCGCCTCGGCCGCGACCCGGGCGGCGACGATCCCGGCGGCCTCCAACGCCCGTTCGTGCAGGTCGGCTTCGCCGGTGGTCAGTGCGAGGTGGTCCAGCACCAGGCCGATGCCGGCGAGGCCGCCGTGGAGGTCGGAGGCCAGCCGCTGCCAGTTCTCGGCGAGCAGGGTGCGCACCAGGGTGAGGGCGCGTTCGGTGTGGCCGAGCCGGTCCAGGACGTGGGCGATGCCTGCGACGCCGTCGTACAGGCCGAGCGGGATGCCGTTCGGCAGGTGTGCGGTGCGGGCGAGCAGCCACTGCTCGCCCTCGTCGTGGCGGGGCAGGCCGAGTTGGTCGAAGGCGTAGAGCACACCGGCGGCGCCGTGGGCGACGTTGAGGCCGCCGCCCGGGGTGAACTGGGCGATGTCGCCGGGGTAGAGCCGGTCGTCGCGGTCGGGGGTCGCGGAGCGGAGGATCGCGGCGGCCATGGAGTCGCGGGCGGCGGGCCAGTCGCCCGGCTCGGCGGGCAGGTAGTGGCGGCGCGGCGGTCCGGGGCGGGTGCCGGCGGGCAGGCCGGTGGCGTCGGCGCCGTGGCCGAAGGCGTGGTCCGCGGCGTGCCCGGGGGCCTGGTCGGGGGCGCGTTCCGACCAGCGGTCAGAGGCGCGGTCTTCTGCGGGAGCGGGGTCGCCGGTGTGCACGTGCAGATCGCGGGAGGGTGAACCCGCCCGCAGGTCCGTTCCGTTGACGCCGTACCCGCCGGCCGGGCCGTGGGCGGCGGCTGCGGCAGCGGCCCGTTCGCCACGGGATTCCTCGGCCTCCTCGGCCGTCCGCGTGATCTCGTCCACCGCCTCCGCCAGGTACCACTCCGGCACCGGGAACTCGCGGCCGATCACCTCCGCCAGGTGCGCGGCCTTGCCGCGGTCGATGGCGAAGAGGGTGGTGACGGGCAGGAAGAGGGCCAGCCGCAGGCAGGCCAGCGCGTAGTGGTCCACGGCGGCGCCGCGGCGGTCGGGCGGCGCGACGAACCCCGGGTGGGCGACGGCCTGGCGGCCGTTGTCGGTGGTGCGGGCGGCCGCCTCGAAGTCCAGCAGGGACACCGTCTCGTCGTCGGGCGCGACCATGATGTTGAACATGTGCAGGTCGTTGAAGACCAGTCCGCGCGAGTGGACCTTGGCGACGGCCGCCGCCACCCCGGCGTGGATGCGCAGCGCCCAGGCGGTGAAGTCGGCGACGCCGGCCGGGTCGGGGTCGGGCCGCAGCAGCGGGTGGCGGTGCGCGAAGTAGGAGTTGAGCGGCTTGCCCTCGACGAAGTCCATCACCAGGAAGCGGTGGTCGCCGACGGTGAACCAGTCGCGCAGTTCCGGGGCGACGCCGAGCCCGGACAGCCGCCGCAGCGCGTCGCGTTCGCGGCGCAGCCGGGTGACGGCGTCGGCGCCGTCGGAGGCGAGGCCCGCGTGCGGGCGGCCCTCCTTGAGGACGACCTTGGCGCCGGTGCGGGTGTCGGTGCCGGCGTAGACGCCGCCGCCGTTGGAGAAGTGCAGGGCCTGCTCGATGCGGTAGGGCAGGTCGGCGACGGTGGTGGCGTTGCGCGCGGCCAACTCCGGGGCCAGGAACGGCGGGAGGGTGACCCAGTCGGGCACGTGGAAGGCCGGTGAGCGGTCGTCGGGCACCAACTGCCCGCTGCCGTCCTCGACCGCGGGCACCAGGGTGCCGTGCCCGCCGACGCAGTAGCGCTTGGCGAAGGCGCCGTAGCGCACGTACAGCGGGCCCTGCCGCCAGCGCAGGTCGGTGAGGATGTACGGGCCCGGCTCGCCGTCCAGGAGCGCCCCGAGTTCGTCGAGGACGACCCGCAGGCCCTGCTCGTCGGGCGGGTAGATGGTGACGAACTTCCCCGAGGTGTCGCGCCCGGCGTACTTGGAGTTGCGCAGGTGCAGCAGCCGGGGGCCGGGCACGAACTTGAACGGGATGTTCCGCGGCACGCAGTAGTCCCAGACCTTCGCGGCGACCTTGTCGGCGCTCTCCAGGGTGGCGGAGGCGTGCACCTTCCAGCCCTGCGCGGGGTAGGCGCGCTCGCCGGCCGGCGGGTCCAGGTGCAGCCAGTCGCCCTCGCGCACGGTGCGCCAGCCGGCGGGTACCGGCCGCCGCGCGGTGTCGAAGAGCGGTACGGCGGCGCGGTCCGTGCTCCCGGCGGCCGCGGCCCCGGTCGCCGCCCCGGGGGAGGGGGATGGGGGGGCGGGCGC